>MHDY01000217.1:0-8193 GCA_001803705.1 Nitrospirae bacterium GWC2_56_14
CGGAATGTGTCTCCACTGCGGGGAGTGCCGGTATCCGGCCTGTCCCTTCGGGAAGTAAGAGATCGGAGTGACCGGCACTTTTCAGGCTTGCCGGGATCGGGTTAGATCATCGGTATCAGGCTGCTCCAGGCTTGGGACCCCGCTGCAGCAGGTCCAGGAGATACGCGAGCATCTCCCTTCTTTTATCGGAAAGCAGCACATCCTGTTCATTCCCGGCGCCGATGTCTATAAGATTGAGCTCAACGTGAAGGCCTGAAATGAGCGCCAGGAGATGGCCGGCCGCCTGAGAGTATAATGCTACGTCCACGTCAATGCTCACGTTACCCTTCTGCTCAATGGCCTTTACCGCGCCGGCAATGTCGCGGTAGTGCGTTTGAACATGCGTCCGCACGGCCTCATAAACATTAATGAGCGACTGCACATCCTCTTGCACAAGGTCCGAAAGCCGCTTTGTGAGAGCAGCGACCTCATCCCTGGCAACATCCATCTGCTCTTTGGTGATCGACCCATGGTGCAGGAACTCCCGGAGGCGCTCTTTGTAGTGCGTCTTTATGTCCTCGATCAGCTCTTGTTCTTTTTTCCCGTTGTTCCGCTCGTTGATGAGAACCGTACCGGACAGGTCACAGAGCCTGTCGACCCGCGCCAGATTGTCCCTGACATACTCAAGGATGCTGCTCAGTTCGGCGGTCAGGGCCATCCATTGCTTCTTCAGCGCATCCAGGGCCTTCTTGCGCTCATCGACCATTCCCTGAAGCCGGTCACGTTTTGCTGTTTCTTCCTTCTTCTTCGGATTGAGTTTGCCGATCTCCTCTTCAGCGGAACGAATGAACGTCGTCGGCTTCTTCAGATCAAGGGTCGACAGGACGTGCAGGTAATAGAGATACTGCTCCACAACTGACTTGAGCGTGGGGCTTACGAAATGGGAATGACTGAGCGCGCCGTAGAGCATCCTGTCCTGAAACCCCGGGGCTGTCGCCGCCTGATGCTGGCCGCGCTCATAGTCTTCCACAACCGCGAGCAGGTCGCCATAGCGGGCGAGGCCTTCGCTGCGATGCCTCCCGACCTCGTCTTTCTTCAGGCTGTCGAGGAACGCCTGCAAATCTTCACGAGAAGGATGGAGGTTGTCGTTGATAACGAACCTGAGGCCGAATATGGTGTTGTCTTTTTTCATAAGGGGACCGCGATCATTCGCAGTATGGAGCATCATACCGATTTAAGCCTGCGCGGTCAAGTGGTTCGGATGACCTACCGGCAGTTGCGCAGGCTGACAAAAAAAATTAGCCTATTGACGCAGTGGCGGGAATACACTATAGTTAGCTCAGCAGGTAATTCATTGCAATCTCATCAAAGACCGTCATTCAGACGCTAACTGGTCATACGTTAATGCTATTTAATATACGGAGGTTCCTCATATGGAAACACTTTTTCTCCTGCTGAGCGGTGCTGCGGTCCTGGTCATGGTCTATGCTCTTTATAGTGCGCTCTCCCTGAGAAGCAAGATCCCCGGCGGCAAGGTGAAGTCAGCATGGAATTTGCTTACCTCGCTCATCACCATGTTCACCATCGGTTATCTCGCGACCCCCTTCTTTCGCCTGCTGCCCCCGGAGGTCAAGGACATCCTTGTGGGCGTGATCTTCCTGGCCGGCGCCATCTTCGTGGTGATCGTGATCAAGCTCTACTTCAAGATCATCGAGGACCTCGGTCTATGAACCCTGTATCGCAAGAACATGTCGACCAGGTGCGCAGGATCATCCATGAGGTCCTGGCCGGAAGAGCGAGCGAAATATTCCTTGGCAGGGTCGACGGGATCCTTGCGGATTGGGGCTCGGGCAAGCTTTCCGCTGCACAAGCCTGTGAAAAGGTGCAAAAGACCGTAAGTCTGTTCATCGACGAGAACCTGGCAAAAGAGATCGGCACCAAGTGTGCGCCCGTCGTCATGCGCGAACCGATAGTCAAGAAATAGCCGTCCTGCCGGAGCACCGCCAGGACGGCCTAACGCTGCATCGCCGCTTCCCTGTTGTCATGCTCTCCCCGCAGCAACCACCCCCGAGATCAACGCCTGTTCGCCTCATAAGAACATCTGAACTATTAAGTGCCATGACGCCGGTAAAGCGTCGAGCGAGAATTTCAGAGGGGCAGTTCTCATTGACAACCTGTCGTGCAGGTCGTATAATTCCGCATTATGAACTCAGCAGTATTTCAGAAAAACAAGAAGACTCCAGGCAAGACCAGCGCGGGCAGGAGCATGGTTCCGTTCCTGATCGTCTCGACCATCGTCTCCGCGGTCCTGGCCGGACCGCTCTTGTGCGAGGGCTCGATCGCCCTTGCGCAATCGGCGTACCGGCTGGTCGGCACGATCGAAGGCGGTCCGTTCACCGGAGCGGTCATCGACGACACGAAGAACCCCCAGGCCTTTTACCGGCTGAACGATAAGCTGCCGGACGAATCGCGGCTCGTGAAAGTGCTGCACAACCGTATTGTATTGAAAATGCCTGACGGAACGAATATGGAGCTGTACACGACTTCAGGACCAGGGGGCGGAAAAGCTTTTGCTGCGCCTGTTGCCGCTGTGCCGTCCGTCGCGCCGCAACAGATCGACCGCCAGAAAGTGGATGTGCAGAACGCTCAGGTACAGGACCCGCCCAAGAGAAGAGTAAGCAGTAAATACAGACGGAGCAGGTCACGCTCGGCCGAAGAGGAATGACGCGATGGCGCGCCGCAATGCAAATTTCATAAAAGACGGTTCATTTTTTTGATGCGCTCACAACAAGGCCATATTAACAGCCGCGCAGAGAAATATCCTGCTTAATTTTCAATACGTATCTAGATCCGGGCGGCGCTCTTCACGAGAATTGCCCTGTTTTGAGGCGCAAAAACCATACCATCCCCCTCTTTACTCCCCCGCTATTTTTTTCGGTTCGAAATCGCTCTTGGTTTTGGATGAGCCTGCAGCAGGAGCAACTGGATATTTTCGCATAAAGAGAACACCGGCCAACTGCCCAACTCTTCTTTTGACGACCTTTGCTAAAAAAAACAGAAAAAAATCCCTCCGACACGGTGCCGGAGGGAGCGAAAATAAAATTGCTTTTGACTGCTGAAACAACATGTTAGAAGTTGGAGATGGCGTTTATCTGCGCCTGCGTCATGCCGTTCCGGTACTGAGGATCGGTCCAGAAGTTACTGGCGATGGCAGCAGCCGCGGCATCGACCTCGGTCGCCCGGGCAGTCGTGTCTGTTGCGGCGAGGCCGGTGTCCGTACCGCTCATGATAATAAAATTGACGATGGCAACCTCGCCGCCTGCCGGCACCGTAATGTCGTAGGTAGTGGGAATGAGACTACTCCCGTTCCAATTGCCGAGTCCGTCATCCGAGGTGAAGGTCATGCTCGTGGCAAGTCCAAAAACAAAACCGATGTCACGGCCGCCCAAACCGCCATCCCAACTCGTGATGGCCATGGTCGTGCTGGGGTTGGTGTAAATGATACCGTACCCCTCGCTGCCCAACTGATTGAAATAGGAGATTGTCGTTGCGATGTCCGAACCCGTGGGATTTGAAAAAACATCAACCCACCTGCCCCAGAGCTTGTTCGGTACGGTGTAGAAGGACCGGGTCACATCGAGGCCTTCCAGGGTACGACTCCCCGAAGTTAGATTCTGGACCAGATTGGCAGCTGTGTTCGTGGTCCAGGAGGCCAGACCGCCGGACTCGAACCCGCCGTCTTTTATGAACTCGTGGCCGTTGCTATCGAGCATAGACACGTCGTCAATGACGATCGGATCGAACTGCCCTTGATGCTCGAAGGTCAGTGCGATGGTCTGTCCACGATAAGCGGTGAGATCAGCCGTGTATGAGCCAAAAGCAAAATTGTCTGTAAAAGAATCAAGCTGTCTCAGTACTGCACCGGTGCTGTTCCTGACCACAATGCGGAAGGTATCCGGCCCCCCGGGGATGTTTCCGGCCCATGATCCCCCGTCGAGCGAGTAGCTCAGCGTAACCGTGCCGGTAGCTGCGGAAAGAACAACGGTTTGCTGCAGTATTGAATTGCCTGTAGGGTAAAGGAACGCGGAATAGGTCCCGGTGATCACGGGATACCAGGATGTCATATCGGAAGATACGCTTACGGCCATGGCGCCATCCGATGCACCCATGAGCGGAGAACTGTAGGTGAGTTCGCTCTGGAGCTGGTCAAAGGGAAAGCCCGTCGCGCCAACGGTCAATGCCAAAAACGATAAAAACTGATAGTCTCCGCCGTTGAAAATAGAGAAATCCTGGTCAATGTCCCAGTAATTGGCCATACCGGGTGCGACCGCTAAAATATCGGTAGACGGTCTGAACTGCGGGATCACGGTGACCGGGGTGTAGGTAAGCGCCGTTATCAGTATTGGGCTCGGTGTCACCGCCGCTGAATTTTTGTCGCCGCCGCACCCCGGTAAAAGCAACGTCATCGTCAACAGAACTGCGATCACTACATTTTTATTCATTGTTATTGTCTCCTTTCGAGGCAATGAAAGTTTTTACGCGACCACCATGGACTTTTCGAGAATGCTTGCTCTCTCTGTCGCAGCATCCCTTTACTATTTTCTCTTCGGTTCGAAATCGCTCTTGATCCTGAGGAAGGTAGGCAGGTTCGTGAACAGACGCCGCGCGCTGTCAGGCGACTTGAACAGGAGCGGGACGAACTTGCGCGTCCAGTTCCTGCCGGTATAGAACTGCTTGATGAACTGCTTGTACAGATCGTCAAGCCGATCTTTCGACCCGATGCCCTTGGGCACGAACACGAAGTTGAGACAGTTCATGAGCTCCCATTTTTCCTCGAAGGTCCCCTCTTCAAGGATGTTCTGATAGATGGGCGAGCCCGGAAAGGGCGTGAACTTGGTCATGTTCATATCGTCCAGTCCGAGGCCGTTGATGAAGTCCGTGGTCATCTTCACGGTCTCCTCGGTCTCGCCCGGCAGCCCCATCATGAACAATCCCTTGGCCCTGATGCCCGCCTTCTGGATGCGGGCTACCGTGGTCTTCATTTCATTAAAATCGACCTTGGTCTTGTGGCGCGCCAGGATCTCCGGTGCGCCCGACTCGATGCCGAGGCTCACCATCCAGCAGCCCGACGCCTTGAGCATTTTGAGCAGCGCATCATCGATATGCCCCACGCGCACGGCACAGTTATAGGTCATGCCGAGCGGTCTCTGGAGCAGCAGGGTGCAGAACTTCTCGATGCGCTCGCGGTTGAAGGTGAACAGGTCATCGTAAAAGAACACGTGCCTGACGTTGAAGTTCTTTTTCAGGAACGCCATATGCTCATACAGATATTCCGCGGAATTGAACCGGAAGCTCCTGCGGTAGACCGACCGGTCGCAGTAAGAGCATTGATAGGGACAGCCGCGGCTGGAGATGATCGTTGCGGAAGGCGCTTTTGGGTAATTGAACAAAGCTGCTTCAAAACTTTTAGGGAACCCTTCGAGCTTATGATATGCCGGGAACGGAAGGCTGTCGAGCTCAACAAGGTCGGTCCGGAGCCCGTTGTCCCTAATCTCAGCGCCCAGGCGATAGACCAGCCCTTGAATGGTCCCCGGCTCCGCGCCTGCAGCAAGCTCTGCCATGGCCTTCTCGCCCTCGCCCGTAACCAGATAATCAATGGCCGGGTACTGTTCGAGGATCCTGCCCCGGAGCGCAGACACATGCACCCCGCCGACGATGGTCTTGATATGCGGAGCAGCCTGTTTGATCGCTTCAGCCTGGCTATAGGCATTCAAGAAGCTCGACGTGACCGCGGTGAATCCCACCATATCGGGCTTGAACTCGGCAACGCGCGACATGACGTCTGCAGTGCCGACAAGCGTGACCGGCCCGCGGCAATCATGCAGCGCGGTTTCGACACCCCGCTGTTCCAGATAGGCCGCAATGGACAGAATGCCCATGGGCGCCATGCGGATGGCGGTTTCGGTTTTATCTTCCCGCCCCTCGACCCAGTTCGAGCCAAAGGGATTGATCAGCAGTATTTTCATTGTAGTAAAATGCCCTTTTCCTGTTTCATCCGAAAATCCCCCTCACCCCAGCCCTCTCCCACGTCGGGGAGAGGGAGCACGTCGTAGCCCCTCCCTCGATGGGAGGGGTTGGGGAGGGTGAAGGTGTTTCATACTAAAAAACAGTTGGCCACAAAATGCACAGAACGCACAAAAAAATCAAATACACGTATTTGTGCTTATGTGCTTTTTGTGGCTACGTACCATTTCTGACTTCATCTTTTCAATTTTCCGCTCGCCGTTTTGGGCAGTTGGTCCACGAACTCGAAGTCCTTCGGCACTTTGTACCGGGCCAGATGCTGGTAGCAGTACCGCCGCAGGTCATTGGCGTCCGGAGCGCCATGGTCATCCTTCGCCACGATCTTTGCCATGGGCAGCTGCCCGTAATGGGGGTGCGCAGCGCCGTACACCAGGGACTCCTTCACCTGCGGATGCTGGTTCAGGATCGATTCAACTTCGAGGGCGAAAACCTTCATGCCCACAAAATTGATCACGTCCTTGTCCCTGCCCACGATGAAGAGAAATCCGTCCGCATCGATCTTGCCGAGGTCGCCGGTCTTGAACCAGCCGTCGCTCAAAATGTCATCCCTGCCCTGCCAGGGCGAGTAGTACGCATCGAGCATGCCTTTTCCCCTGATCCGGATCTCACCGACGCCCTCGGCATCCTTCTTGTCCAGGGCAATCTCGAAATCCGGCAGCGGTCTGCCCACGGAACCCCGCTTTTCCCTCGTCCCGGAAAGACGGATAAAAGGCAGTCCCACCTCGATGATCCCGTAGGCTTCGGTCAACTCGAAGCCGAACTTGGCAGAAAAGGCGTCTGCCACCGGTTCCGGCAGTTTCATGGCTGTCGAGACAGCAAGGCGAATATGCTGCAACACATCGCTGGATAACGCATCGGTCCGGGACAGCAGGCTGTAATAGAATGGCGAAGCGTAAATGACCGTGCCTTTATGCGCCTGCACGCCTTCGATGAGCGAAGTGGGATAGCGATGGCCGCAGAGCACGATGGTGGCGCCGCGCCGCAGGAACAGCAGGATCGTGACCACAAAATGAAAGCTCATGGAGAGGACCCAGAGCACCGTATCCTCTGACGTTATCTGCAGGCCCTTGTCGGCCGCATCGGTCCGTTCGATGATCGCTTCATGGGAAAGCACCACGCCCTTGCTGGTCCCCGTGGTGCCCGAGGTGAAGCGGATAAAGGCGGGATTAATGCGGAAGTATTCCGCCTTGGGCCGCTCGCGGACCGTCCGTTTCGCGAAGATGAACTGTTTCTTGAAGATGCCCTCGGACTGCAGCAGCTCACCGTACCCGCCCTTTCGCAAGCTCGGTTCAGCGATCAGAAAATCGACATCGATCCCGTCAATGACCGCTTCCACCTCTTCCGGGGTCTGTTCTGTCGAGACCGGTACGATAACGGCCGACAGGGACAGGATGGCCAGGCTCACGATAATGTAATCAATGCTGTCGTCGCACAACAGGGCCACGCGCTGCAGCCGTCCCACGCCCTTCTGGTGCAGCGTTTCCGCGACCAGGCTTGCCGAGGCAAGCAAACGCCCGTAGGTGATCCGGTCGTCCGCTTCGATGACGGCGATCTTGTCCGAGACCGTCCGGGTCTCGCGTTTTATGCTATCGAAGATATTCATCCTTTTTTCGGCAGGTAATCCTTATAGATATTGCGCATCGAGAAAATGTAGCGCGTGGCGAGAATAATGATCTTCACCAGTTCCTTGAACGGCACTTTGACCTTGTGCACCCGCAGCGGATTGGCCTGCAGGGCCACCCGGGACAGCTTCGCAAAATGGGCGTAAAACAGCTTCATGGGAAGCTTGGTCGGCAGGATCGTGTGCATGCAATCGTAGTACAGGTAGGGATCAACGATGAAGTCGTCCTTGTGCTGCTTCCAAAGATCGGTGCCGGGAGACGGAGAGAAGACGGTAAAGGTCACCTCGGCAGGGCAGACAAGCATGATCTCTTTTTCAAGGTCCTTGAAATCCTGGACCGAGAAGTCCGGGTCCACCATGAAGCTCGCATGGAGCGTGATCCCGATCTCTTTCAGGAGTTCCACCGCCTTGCGATTCGTGTCAACGTTCGTGCGCTTCTTGTACTTGTCGAGCCTTGAACCGACCATGGCCTCCAGGCCCACATAGACCACGCCCAGGCCCACCTGCTT
>MHDY01000217.1:8205-12827 GCA_001803705.1 Nitrospirae bacterium GWC2_56_14
CAATTCGGGATATTTCACGATCGTGTCGGCCCGTGCCCAGCTGATATACTTCTTCTTGATGCCCCGTTCGAGCAGGAGGTTCGCGATCTTGGTCAATCGGTCCTTGTTCAGGAAGGTCTCGTCGTCCACAAAGTAAATATGGTCCTCGGGGACCTTGGCGATCTCGTCGACCACGTCCTCGGGCTGGCGCTGAAGATACTTGCCGCGCATCAGGTAGTGCACCACGCAGAAGGAACAGGAGTAGGCGCAACCGGTGGACGTGCGCATGCTGGCCATGCGCGGGAACATCGTATCGAGTTTCTTTTCCGAACTTGAGGTCCAGACGCAGAAATAACGGGACCGGTCCACCAGCTCGCGCCGCGCCCGCGGGATCTGCTCGACCGGCGGGAACTCCGGCGGAGGGCCTGCGGCCTTCTCCGCAAAATCAGCGGCCCTGGGAGAGAGCACAGCATCGCCGAAGGCCAGCGGCTCGTTGTTCTTGTAACGCCTGATGATCTCGCCGAACACCGTGCCGCCCTCGCCGCGCACGATGATGTCGAGGCTGTCGCAGTTTACGGCGTAATCAGCCGGGATGATCGTGGCGTGCGTGCCTCCCACAATGGTCACGATCTTTGGATCATGCTTCTTGACCAGCCCCGCCAGGGTTTTGACCAGGGCAGACTGGCTGCTGTAGCCGGTAAAACCGACGATCTGCGGCGCGAAGGTGCGTACTTTTTCCTGGAATCCCAGGATGGCGTCCTGCTCAAAGCTCAGGTCCTGGATCACCACTTCGTCCCCGGCAGGGACGCCGGCAGCGACCATTTCAAGCTCCAGCGGTTCGAGATGCAGGAACCCCTCCTGCAGGCGTTTTGCCACGAGCAGCTGCGGATTCGGTTTAACGAGTAATATGCGCACGTGCAACCCCCTCTTAAAAAAACATTCAAGCAAAAAACATAAACACATCTTTTGACACGGATCAAGGCGGATAAAAAACGGATAAAATCGGATCGGTACGTTCTTTAATTCAGGGATTTATCCGCCGTTATCCGACGTTAATCCGACCCTTCCGTGTACAAATGATTTTGTCCTGTTCAATAATCCTGTATATTATCTGGGTACTTCCCGTTCCTGACCCGGTAAGCGGCTGCCTTGCCGGCCTGCTCTCCCAGCGCCATGCACGTGCCCATGACGCGCGTGGAGCCGAGCGCCTCATGGGATACCGATATGCACCTGCCGGCAGTTAGCAAATTCGTTATTCCGTCGACCAGAAGACACCGGAACGGGATCTCGTAATGCTCACCGCGAGGAACGTATTTATAGATCGTGCCCTTTTCCGGGTTCCAGAGCTCAATGGGCCAGGCGTTCCTGACCACGCCGTCCGGGAACTTCCGGGCTGCGAGCACATCTTCTTTCGTCAGGGTATAAGCACCCTTGATCCGTCTGCCCTCGCGTTCAAGCACCTTAAGCGACGTGCCGGCGATGTAAGCATCCCCAAAAGCAGGCAGCACCGATGCAAGATATCGGACCATGCCGTCCGCATCAGCACGCGCTTTTTCTTCCGAGGACGTATTGTCTGTGACAACAATGCTCATTTTGCAATACCCGTCGTCGGGAGCGTTGCCGGGGCTGAAGGTCGTGAACCGTGCGACCAGGGGAAATCTGCCGAGCTTCACTGCCTGCGCAAGTGAAAAGGGAACTTTGAGGGACAGGCTGTCATCCACATCCTTCAACCCCTTTACATGGACCACGAAACCGGCCAGTTGCCGCTCACCCTCCGGCGTAAGTTCAAACAGTGCGCCTGCCAGGGCTGCCACGGAACCGGAGCCGGAACAGTCTATGACCATTTTCGGAGCAACGTCCCGTTTGCCGTGCATGCCCTCTATCGTGACCGTCCTGACCTCGCCTTCCTCCATGACGACCGCGACCGCCTCGTGGCCCCGCAGCGTAGCGATATTGCTTTCGCCGTAGCAGAGCGCCGTAAGAACGGACTGCAGGTCATCGTACTGATAGGGCTCAACGTACACCTGGCCTATCTTTTTGATCCCGGTTCCCGGCGATGCGGCACGCAAAAGAGCGGTGATCTCGCGGGCCAGACCCGGGTTCAGTGTTTCCGCAGGGGCCGCTTCAGCATTCAGGTACAGCCCACAGATATGCTGGAACCGTCCGGCAAAACCGGTCCCCCCGAGATAGCGTTCTTTTTCGACGAGTATGGTCCGTGCACCGCCCCGCGCCGCGGCAACAGCCGCTGCTGCGCCGGCAACGCCGGCGCCTACCACGAGCACATCACAGGACGCACTCATGAGGGCCTCCCCAGACCGAATCCTTCGCGGATCCGTCGATCCAGCATCTGCACCTCGTCGTCGCGAAGCAGCCCGTCCAGATACGAAATAACCAGGTTAAGCCGGCCGTTGTAATAATTACTGAAGAAACCGAGGCCCGGCGGCACGGGAACGCGGGGCATATGGAACAGTTCCAGGACCTTCTTTCCCATAAACAGCGGTTGTTGATACGAGCTCTTTCCCAGGTGGGAAAAGGCGAAGGTGGCCATCTTCCCTTTCATGGGAAGATGCAGCAGTTTTCCCAGCAGCGGCAGCGGCGCAATGCGGGTCAACAGGCTCGCTTCCGCAAGGTCTTTGGGAAAACCTGACTTCACCTGGTCGTACATCTGCTGCTTCAGCAGGGCAATGAGGCCCTTGCGATCGGCAACCTCGCCTGCCGGAACCTGATAAAAGAGGTAAGAGACGTAGTTAAAGAACATCTCCTGAAGCGGCTCTTTATTGGGGCGCAGGTCCGTCGTAACAGGGATGAGGTAACTGGAACCGTCCTCCTGCTTCGTGGCGAACAGTTCATGCACGCACTGAAGAATAACGGACAGCAGGTACGGTGACTCCATGAGGTACCCCGCCTCCGTGTATGCGCGGTCATAAATGTGAGCGGTCTCCTGCTGGTCGAACGAAAGGAGATGATAGCGCTGGCTTGCGGCACCGTCCCGGGGAATGGGCAGCGCCCGGGGCGAAGACTTCGACAGTGCGATGATCCTGCGGTTCACCGTACGGCCGGCAAGAAACTTTTTCGACCACTGCGTAAGTGCCGCTGATGAGGTAAATGTAATATCACCGGAAGCTGCAGGTGAGCCATCGTTCATATTTTGCTGGAAAAGGTTCAAAAACAGTTCAGCACCGCGAGCGTCAAAGATGCGATGGTCGAATGCCATGGCGAGCAGACATCGTTCAGCGTCCTTGAAAAGATGGAATGCCAGATGCTCTTTGTCATCGTGAAAAGGAGTATTGGCGCTTTTTTCAAAAAGAGCAAGGATGGATTCCCGGGACAACAGGCCCTCGGCATTCAGGACCGTAAGCGATATGTCCCGCCCCGGTCTCGCGGGAATTTTCCAATAGGGAGCAAGCTTAAGATCACGGCTCACCTGCCCCTGCAGGACGAGGAACTGCTTCACAAACGCGTTCAACCGGTTCCGCACCTCGGACTCATCAAGGGGCGCGTCCAAAAGGAGAACGACCTGCGACAGGTTCCCGACCCCGGTCGTGGCCTTCATGAGGTGATCGAGCGTGTTGATCACCCAATCCGAGCCGGAAAGGTACCGTTTTTGCTTGGATAGAAGCATAGGAATTCCGGCTACAACCTGGTGTTGATGTAGGATGCCAGGGAATGTATGGTTTCGAAGTCCTTCTTGGTCAGGTCCGACGCGATCAGTTGAAGCTTGAAGGTCTTTTCAATGAACACCAGAATTTCCACGAATCCCAGCGAGTCGATCCCCAGTTCATGGAAGGGTTTGTCCGGCGACACCGCCGAAGCGTCCTGATTCGAGATGGAGGCAATTCCCTGGATCAAGGTATTTTCAATTTCCTGTATGGTCATGGTATGTCTACCTCGTCTGTATTCTGTCGTGTACTATTCAGGTGTTAAGGCTGAAGACTGAAGGTTTTTTACAGTCTTCAGCCTTCAACCTTCAACCTGTCATCTTTGCTAAATAGACCACCGATCGTTCCGCATAACAGTTGTACCCGGTGCAACGGATCCGGGCAAGAGCGCCGTCCCCTGTTTCCGTGAGAAGATGGATCAGATGAGGGTTGTCCTGCACCGGCGTGGCATACCGCCGCTGCTGCTTCAGCATCAAGGCGCCTGCCGCGACATTGAAAGCGCTGCCGACCATCATGCTGCCGAAGAGCGGCGAATAGGCCGCCGTAGGGATATCCTTCGACAGGGACAGGAGGTAGGCTGATTCGTCAGGCATCATGCCGTCGGCATCAATGATATTGATATCAACGGACCGGTCGTGATCGGGATCCACATTCGTATGGATCGCATTGACGCCGCAGTATGCATTCCCCTCGTTTTTATTGCCCAGCAGAAAGAAGGCCGCGCCTTCCCCCGGGACCTGGCAGGTCGGCTTGAAGGTAAAGGGCCTGATCTTGCCGTCCTTTGCTGTGGTCAGTTTATGGTCGGCAACATAACCCAGCACGTCGCCGTACTGGTCTACGGCCCCGGCCAGCACATAGTCGCAGCGCCCCTGGTCAAGCCAGGCCTGCGCCAGCTGCAGGCCGGACTGGAAGGAGAACTGGAACTGGGTGATGGTCATGGTGGGCCCCTGGATGTTCAAGGACATGGCGATATAGGAGGCCGCC
>MHDY01000218.1 GCA_001803705.1 Nitrospirae bacterium GWC2_56_14
GATTTGGATCCGGTCATGGCAACGATCTTTTTTGCAAAATCCAGGATCGTATATTCCTCGGGATTCCCCAGGTTCACCGGGCCGATAAAGTTCTCGCTGTCCATCATCCTTACCATGCCGTCCACCAGGTCGTCAACATAGCAGAACGAGCGGGTCTGGGAACCCTCTCCGTAGACCGTGATGTCCCTGCCGTTGAGCGCCTGCACGATGAAGTTGCTTACCACCCGGCCGTCATCCTGCAGCATGCGCGGGCCGTAGGTGTTGAAGATCCGGACGATCTTGATGTCCACGCGGTTCTGGCGGTGATAGTCCATCATTAGGGTCTCGGAGGCCCGTTTGCCTTCGTCATAGCAGCTTCTGATGCCGATGGGATTTACATTGCCCCAATAGGTCTCTTTCTGCGGATGCATAACAGGGTCTCCGTATACTTCGGAGGTCGAGGCCAGGAGGATCCGGGCCCTGGTCCTTTTCGCTATGCCGAGCATGTTGAGCGTACCGAGGATGTTCGTCTTGATGGTTTTCACCGGGTTGTATTGATAATGGATGGGCGAAGCCGGACAGGCCAGGTGATAGATCCTGTCCACTTCCAGCAGAATGGGAAGCACAATATCGTGACGCACCAGCTCGAACGCCGGATTTTTTAAGAAGTCCATAATGTTGTTTTTTCTGCCGGTAAAGAAATTATCCAGGCAGAGCACCTCATGCCCTTCCTTGAGCAGTCGTTCGCACAGGTGTGATCCTAAAAATCCTGCGCCGCCGGTAACCAGTATTCTCATGCTATCTTCTCCCGATGCCGTAGTAGGTAAATCCCATTTTCCTCAGCTCTTCCTGATTATAGATATTCCTGCCGTCGAAGATGACCGGTTTCTTCATGAGCTTTTTTATCTTTTGGAAATCAGGCTTCCGGAACTCGTTCCACTCGGTCACCACCGCGAGCGCATCGGCGCCCCGGAGCGCGTCATAGCCGTCCTGCGTGATGCCGATCCTGTTCTTGAAGATCTTGCGTGCTTCGTGTTCTGCTATGGGATCGTGGGCCCTCACGGACGCTCCGGCGCGAAGCAGACGGTTGATAATAACGACCGACGGCGCTTCCCGCATATCATCGGTGTTCGGTTTAAAGGAAAGGCCCCAGACTGCGATCATTTTGCCTTCCAGCGGCATTTTCAGGGAGGCTGTTTTTTTAGCGCCTTGTTCCGCAAAGTGTTTCAGTACCAGATTGGACAACTGCGTCTTCTGCCGTTCGTTAACCGCTTCGACGGACCTCAGCACTTTCGCGTCCACGCCATGGTCTTTTGCGGTCTGCACCAGGGCTTTTACATCCTTGGGAAAGCAGGACCCTCCGTAGCCCACACCCGGGAAGAGGAATTCGAACCCGATGCGCCGGTCGTACCCCATCCCCATGCGCACGTTGTCGATATCGGCGCCAAGGCTGGCGCAGATGACCGCCATTTCGTTGATAAAGGAGATCTTCGTGGCGAGCATGGCGTTCGACGCGTACTTGGTCATTTCCGCGCTTCTGACGTCCATGATCAGGATCGGTTTTCCCGTGCGCACGAACGGCGCATAGAGTTCCTGCATCAGCGCTGCGGCCTTGGGGCTGTCGACGCCGATGACGACGCGGTCGGGCTTCATAAAGTCCTCGATAGCCGCGCCTTCTTTCAGGAACTCAGGATTGGAGACAACATCGAATTTGTGCTTTGTTTTGCCTGCAATGGCAGCCCTGACCTTGTCGCCGGTGCCGACGGGGACCGTGCTCTTGTTGATGACGACGGTGTATCCCGCCAGATGCGCGCCGATATCGCGCGCAGCGCCGAGCACGTATTTGAGGTCTGCAGAACCGTCCTCTCCCGGCGGCGTTCCCACGGCAATAAAGACCACGTCCGCTTTTTTTACCGCGGAGCGGATGTCGGTGGTAAAGCGCAGCCTGCCGTGAGCCACGTTCCGTTTGATCAGTTCCTCAAGCCCCGGTTCATAGATCGGTACGCTGCCTGCATTGAGCAGGTCGATCTTCTTTTTGTCGATATCCATGCAGGTGACATCACTGCCGCTTTCAGCAAGACAGGTGCCGGTAACGAGGCCGACATAGCCTGTTCCGATTACGGAGATTTTCATGAACTGGTTCCCTTCCTTAGCGATAGTGATGCGACATGGTAAAAATTGACCACGGAGAACTCAGAGAAATCCCTAAGTTCATCAGCTGTTCAAATTGGGATTTTCAACGCAGAGTTCGTTTCTTTCCCGTTTTTTCCCGGTGCGCTCTGTGGTTTCATTTCAGTTTCGTCGTTCGCTTCTCCGGTTCGCTGTCCGCCATGATCGTTTGTTTCAACTCTTCGGGCTTCACCGTCGCGGTCCCGACAATGCCGACCACGATCCCGGCTGCAAAATTCGACAACCGTGCGGCATCGCCGAGGCTCGCGCCGGCCGCCATGGCCAGCGTGAGCACACTGATGACCGTATCGCCGGCTCCGGTGACGTCGTAGACCTCGCGCGCATTCGTGGGAATGTGGGTGATCCTGCCGTGTTCGAAAAGGCTCATCCCGTGTTCTCCGCGGGTGATGAGCACGGCGCTGCATTTGAGGCGGCTCAGCAGCTGTTTGCCTGCCCGGATAAGGCTTTTCTCATCATCGATATCGATCTTGGAGCCCAGCGATGCCTCTTTGGTGTTCGGGGTCAGGATGGTGACGCCGCTGTAAATGTTGAAGTGGCTGATCTTGGGGTCCACGGACACGACGACTTTATGCTTCTTCGCCAGGGCCACGATATCGCGCACGAGGCCCTTGGTGACCACTCCTTTGCAATAGTCGGACACGATGATGGCATCCAGACCGTCCAGGACCTGCTGCTTCACGTACGCATAGATCTGCCGGTGGGTCTCTTTCTCGATGCTGGTCTTCGCTTCGCGGTCGAAGCGCACCACCTGCTGGCTGTGGGCGATGATCCGTGTCTTGATCGTCGTCGGCCGGTTGTGCTCGACCATAAGGCCGTCGGTATGGATGCCCTGCGCTCGCAGCATATGCACGAGCTGCCTGCCGGCATCGTCATTGCCGATGACGCCGCAGATGCCCACGGTGCCGCCGAGGGCGTGGACGTTGTTCACCACGTTGGTCGCCGCGCCGAGCAGCAGGCTCTCCCGCGTGACGTTCACGACCGGCACCGGCGCCTCCGGCGAGATGCGGGACACCTGCCCCCAGATGTAATGATCGAGCATGACATCGCCGACCACGAGGGTGCGGGTCTGGCGGAAACGATCAACAAAATGCAGAAGTCTTTTTGCCGCTGTGTTCGAGGTCATGGTACGGTTTCTCCGGTCTGCATGGCGGTGAGCGTGGCAATAACGGTCCCGATGGAGATCTTGCTTTTCATCAGCAACGGTATTTTGCGTGCATCATCGGTCAGCCACATATATATCTCTCCCTTGTGCTGGAACACGCCTTCATACTTGGGATAGGTTTTTACCTTGATCGTGTTGAATTCCCCGAGGGGTGTCGTGATCTTCTCACGGTCGAGCGTTTGTAACTCCACGGACCAGGTCTTGCCGTCATCATGCACATCGATAATGATCGGTTTTCCGATGGTGAAATCCTGCCTCGTCCTGGCGTAGTAGAGCGACGAGAGCGCATCCTGGACCCGCTCTGGAACAGTGAACTGCTCTTGTATGCCGTCTCTCAGGACCTTGACCGTTCCAGCGGACTGATCAAAGGTCATTTCTCGCTTTTTTTTTCTGTTGCCGTGCTTCTGGTCAAGGCTATAGGCGAGCGTATATAGTTCCTCGTCGTCCACGGTGCTCTGAATGCGGTCATCGATCCGGTAAAATTTGGAAACGAGGCCCGAGGAGCGTGCCGTGGATATAAGCTTGAAGGCGCGCCTGCCGTTTTTTGCCGTCTCTGCAGCTTTGACCTCAAGGACCGCGGTGCCTGCCTGTACGATATCGGACCACGTGATGGTATACGTGAGGGTTTCTCCCGCCTGGAACGCATGGTTGACGGTCTTCGTATTGTTTCCGTGGTGGGCTCCGTGGTCTGCCTGCACGTTCCGGCAGGTGAAGAGCAGCGCGCTCACACCGATCATGATCCACAGGCGCATAGGTATTATCTGCATGGTATCAATTTCCTTACCGCCTCGACGACGTCGTTTACCGAGATCGCGCTCATGCAGGCCATGGTACCAAGAGGACAGTGCTTTTCTTCACAGGGGACGCACGGGAGCTGTCTGGTCAGAATACGGGCGTTCTTTCCAACCGGCCCGGCCCTGCGGGGATCGGTCGACCCGTAAAGTCCGATCGTCGCTGTCTGCACAGCGGTCGCGAGGTGCAGCGGACCGGTATCGGAGCTTACCAGGCATTTGCAGCGCGCCAGGAGCGCCGCCGACTCAGCGAGGTCGAACGTGCCGGCAGTGGTGATGGCCCGCGTATGCATCGCCGCCATAACACCTTCGACGAGCGAACGGTCTTCTTTTCCGCCGATAAAGATCACGAAGACCCCGAGCTCATTGGCCAATCGGTCCGCCAGCTCAGAGAATCGCTCCGGAAGCCAGTTCCGCGATGGCCGTGCGGCCCCGACACTGCAGTTCAATGCTACCAGGGGCTGTTGACCGATCCCCTGTTCTGCCAGGAACCGGTCAATCTTTGCCGCTGCCTCGGGGATTATGGGAAGTTCGATGCAATCGATCGCTTCGCTGATCCCGAGCGGCTCCAAGGTTTTCATGAAATTTTCGACCGCATGGAGGCGACGGGTCCCGGGGACGACCCGCTTCTGTTTACGGTACACGACGCTCCGGTCCGCGCGGGAAATCTTCCGCAGGACCCAGGAACGGACCGACGGCTGCATATCGACAAAGAGGTCGAACTGTTTCCGCCGCAATTGCAGACCGAAGGACAGGAACTCTTTCACGCTTTTTTTAAAATGCTCTTTGCTATAGACGAGCACACGGTCGGCAAGGGTCGTTCCCTGCACCAGCCGTTCCTGGCCGGGCGACACCACGACCGTGACCTCCGCCGCAGGAAAGGCGCGTTTCAATGCCTTGAGCGACGGCAACGTGTGAAGAAAATCACCGATCGCGCCCGGTTTGTAGAACAGTATGCGTTCAATGCTCATGATAACGGTGCATTATATGCAAACTGTTCGTTTTTGTAAATAAAATTGTGGAATGACCGGTTTCACCGAGGTTATTCCGGCGCGCTTCCAGGGTCACACCCTCCTGTGAATATTCGCTGCGCAGGTATAAAATGCTTGCAATGAAAAAGAGCAGCAGGTATTATCCCATGGCACCATGGTGCAGAGCATTCTGTTTATATTTCATCCATCACCAGCGATAAGGGAGGAACTGATCATGGCTACACCAAAAGTGGATATGGACACCTGTATTGGTTGCGGTTTGTGCACTGAGCTCTGCCCCAAGGTTTTCGAACTTCGGGACGACAAGGCATGGGTCACCAATGGCAATGCATGCGATACCTGCGACTGCCAGCAGGCTGTGGACAGCTGTCCGGTGACGGCCATCAGCATGGAATAGGCAATGCGTCTCACATCCTGCGCTGCTGGACAAAGCGGCGCAGGACATTTCCCTTGACAAAACCCGCTGTTTCTATATTATTCCCCTACGATATACATGGTTATACCATGCCGCTGTGGCGGAATTGGCAGACGCAAGAGACTTAAAATCTCTCGTTGGGCAACTGACGTACCGGTTCGATCCCGGTCAGCGGCACCACAAATAAAGTCGGCTATTCAGCCGGCTTTTTTGCTGACGGGTGGGATCGAACAAGGGGGTATGGGGGAAGGCATTCCCCCATGCTTCGGGGGAGCAACCGAGGGGGGCTGGCCCCTCTCGGAAGCGGAGCGCGTGAGATGCCCGGTCAGCGGCACCACAAAGAAAGTCGGCTATTCAGCCGGCTTTTTTTGCTGACGGGTGGGATCGAACAAGGGGGAATGGGGGAAGGATTCCCCCATGCTTCGGGGGAGCACCCGAGGGGGCAGGTCTCCTCGGGAAGCGAAGCGCGTGAGATTTCCCGGTTTAAAGAAGTACCTGTCTCGGCCACAATGATTCGCATTCATAGGCCGTAGTGGGATGCAATACACCTCTTCCACCTTTCCTGGACCGCTCCATCCCAACAAATCCTTGACAATACATGCTCAATATCCGATAATATGCCCCTTAATTGAAAGAAGTATGTAGCGTTGCTGATGCGCCCTGTTTTTACCGGGTTGGAGGAGTACGATTTGGCGCAGGAATATCTTGAATTTGAAAAGCCCATCGCTGAACTTGAAAAGAAGATAGAGGAGCTTACCCTTTTTACCTCGAACGGGAACATCGACCTCGAGGAAGAGATCCTCAAGCTGCATAAAAAGTCGGACCAACTGCGCGCCGAGATCTACTCCCGGCTGACCCCCTGGCAGAAGGTCCAGATCTCCCGCCATCCGAACCGGCCCTATACGCTGGATTACATCGAGGCCATGCTCACGGATTTTGTGGAGATGCATGGCGACCGCGGTTTTGCCGACGATCCCGCGATCGTCTGCGGCATGGCGAAGCTCGACACCATGCCGGTCGTTATCATCGGCCACCAGAAGGGTCGGACCCTGAAGGAGCGGATGTTCCGAAACTTCGGCCAGCCGAACCCCGAGGGCTATCGCAAGGCCCTGCGCCTCATGGAGTTCGCCGAAAAGTTCAAGAAACCGATCATCACGCTCATCGATACCCAGGGAGCCGCCCCGGGCATCGGCGCAGAAGAGCGCGGACAGGGTGAATCGATCGCCAGAAACCTGTATGTCATGTCGAGTTTGAAGGTACCCATCGTCACGGTGGTGATCGGAGAAGGCGGGAGCGGCGGAGCGCTTGCATTGGGAGTGGCGGACCGGGTGCTTATGCTGGAGCACTCTACTTACTCGGTCATCTCTCCGGAAGGCTGTGCCGCGATCCTCTGGAATAACGGCTCAAAAGCAAGCGAGGCAGCGGAGCTCCTTAAGATCACTGCACAGGACCTTTTTCAGATGAAAGTGATCGACGAGGTCGTGGAAGAGCCTATCGGCGGCGCGCACCGCGATCCCCGTCGGGCTGCCGAACTGTTAAAGGAAGCGGTCTTGCGAAATATGGCTGAGATCAGGAATCTGCCTCCTGACGAGATCGTGAAGATGCGTTATGAGAAGTTCAGACGGCTGGGGACCTTCGATCAGATCTGATCAATCAGGTTGATAGGCTGAAGGTTGTTGCCGTAAACGCCGGGGATAGGATTGGTCAGGAAATTTCGACAGCCAGTTCGTTAACAGCGATTTTGAGGCCGGCCATGGCGCTATGAATGTTGGCGTAAGGCGATAGCAGGAGCAGCAGGCAGTAGTCGTCCAGAACCGGCGCCATAAGCTGGTTCCCCTCGTCCAGTGAAAAAAGCACGGCATGCACGGTCCCCAGGCCAAGCCGGTCGGTGATCGCTTTGATATGGTCAAGCTGTATTTCCTTCCACGCGCCGATCAACCTGACATCGACGGCAACCCCCCCGGATTGAGCGATCGACTCGCCGTCCATATCCAGAAAAATCGCCGCCTGCGCCCCGTCCACCGACGTAATAAGCCTACCCAGGATCTTTTCCAGCACCAGACTCCCCTTTCGTTCTCGTTGAGTACCTGATCAGGTTGAAGGCTGCAAGACTGAAGGCTGAAGGTAAAACAAGGTGTCTGACCATTTTGTTCGGATTTCCCCGTATGATTTACCTTCGGACTTCAGCCTATCCACCTGAACAGCTAACTGAAGATCACAAAGAACAACGCGGTCAAACCTGCGCCGATGCCCGCCCCGGCAAGCACTTCGATGGGTCGATGGATCCCCGAAGACCATCTGCTCCAGCTGACCATCAGGGCAAGGATGAACGTAAGGACGGCGACCGGCAGACTGCCCGTCAGATAGACCGCGGCAGCCCAGATCGAAAACGATACCGCCGCATGTCCGCTTGGCATGCCCCCGTGGAGCGGATCGCCTTTGCCGAGCAGCGCCTTAATGAAAATAACGACAATGACGACCACCGCCAGCGATACAAATGCGATAACATCATTGGGTGCTTTCTGCAAATGCCACTGACCGCGTGCGATGGCAGCGGTCAGGGCCGGATACAGGATGAGGTATGCCAGCGTGAGCGCCCCGAACGACGCCAGGAGCACGACTCCGGCTGCGATGTCCTTGGCGATCTTGGCGAGCGGATGAAAGGTGTCCGAGATCATGTTGACGGTGACCTCGATGGCGGTGTTTAGCATTTCCGTGGCCAGCACGAGAATGATCGCCATGCACAGAAGAATGAATTCGATGCGGGTTATGCTCAAGCCGAGGCCCAGGACAAGCGTAACCAGCGCCGCGAAAAGATGGTAGCGCATATGGCGCTGCGTCTTGACCGAGTAGATAATGCCTTCGATCGCATGGCTCGCGCTCTGCATCCATGACTTGGACCGCCACTTCATGTGCGCAGCCTCTTGAGCAGGCTTCGCTCCTTCATGTGCATGCTCCGGGCATGGGCCGCGCCGCGTTCGTGGTCGTAGCCGATCAGGTGCAGGAGGCCATGGACCAGCAGGCGCTCCAGTTCCTGCTGAAGCGTAAGGCCTGCATCAACAGCCTGCCGCCCGGCTGTCGGCACTGATATGACGATATCCCCGAGCATGTTCGGCTGGACCTTGTTAAAACGCCCTTCCTGCAGTGCGAAGGAAAGAACATCGGTGGTCCTGTCCTTGCCCCGATACTGCTGGTTGAGCGTGCGCATGGCGCGATCGCCCACAAAAAGCACGCTCAGTTCGGCATCAGGAAGGTCGAGTGTCCCCAACAGTTTCGTGAGCTGCGCTTTTAGCTTTGTTGCCGCCAGCTTTTGTTTCCTCTGATTGTTTTTTATCCGGATGATCATTTCGTTTTCTTTCTCCCGGGAACTCCATCCCGGGATAGTCTATCCGATGATGGAAGATCCCGTTCAGGGTGAGGTTGAAGCTCTTTGAGATCTCCCGCAGGTTCTTGAGCGTCAGATCGCAGGCACTGAGCTGGTCATCGAGGAAAATGCGGGTGATGACACTGTTCGTCAGCGCCTGGATGCGCTGGGGCGTGGGGTCGTCGAGGGTCCGGGAAGCGGCTTCGACCGCGTCGGACAGCATCACGATGGCCGCCACTTTCGTGCGCGGCCTCGGACCGGGATAGCGGTAGTCCTCCTCGGTGATCCTGGCATAGGGCTGCTGCTCTTTTGCTTTCTGGTAAAAATAGGTGATGAGCGACGTTCCATGATGCTGATGGATGATGTCGATGAGGGCCCCGGGCAGGTTATGTTCACGGGCCACATCAACGCCGTCCTTTACGTGCGATGCAATGATGAGGCTGCTCATGGACGGCATGAGCCGGTTGTGTTTGTTGTCCTTGGGGTGCTGGTTCTCGATGAAATATTCGGGTTTCCTGATCTTCCCCACATCATGGTAATAGGCGCCTACGCGGGCGAGCAGTGGATTTTCGCCGATGGCCTCGGCCGCCGCTTCAGCCAGGTTGCCGATAAGGATACTGTGATGATAGGTGCCGGGGGTGGTGTAAACCAGTTTTTTGAGGAGCGGCTGGTTCGGCTCGAGGAGTTCCAGGAGCTTGATATCGGTGGCGATGTCGAATACCGCTTCGAAAAAAGGCAGAGTTGCCGACACGATCATGGCAACGGCAATGGCCCCCAGGAAACCGGCGCTCATATCGTAGAGGCCGCGCGTCAGGAGCTCTCCCTTGTAAAAATCGATCCCGGCGATGGCGATCATATTCACCAGCGCGGTCAGTGCGCCTGCCCTGAGCACTGCAGTCCGCTTTTTGCATTGGATGACCGAAAGCGCAGCAACAATGCTTCCCAGAAAATAGTACAGCGGGATAAAGGGGTCGCCTTGAAACGAGATGCCGAGCAGGATACTGACCAGGAAAGAGAAACCCAGGGCCAGGTGGAAATCCAGCAGCAGGCTGACCAGCATGGCGCCGGCAGTGACGGGAAGGGCAAATCCGATCGTGGCCGGTTCAAGCTGCAGTTTGTCGGCTACGAGGATCAGAATATGCTTTGAGAACTGGGCAAGGGTCACGGTCGTAAGCAGCAAAAAAGCGAGCAGGAACATTTTCCTGGTGTCTGCAATAAGGGCCGGCCGGTATCGCTTGATATCGCGGTAAAAAAGGTAGAACATCAGCAGGAACAAGAGGCTCAGCCCGCCGTAGGCGCTCAACCTGGCCCCTGCTCCCTCCCGGCGGGCGATCTCTTCCAGTGCCCGGGCCGCTTTTTCGGTGACCCGGTGGCCGGCCTGGACCAGGACCTCGCCCTTTTCCACGGAAAAGGAGACCAGGGCCTGGTCTGGACCCAGGTACTCAAGGGACAGGGCATGAGGAGCCACGATAGCACCTGGAGCAATGTCCCCCTGCCGGAGGTGCTGCATGCGGGGGATCAGTATGATCGCGAGCAGCAGGGCGGTAAGGGCGGCGAGGCTGATGTTCAGGAAACGCACGGACCGTTTGAGCTCCTGCGGCGCGTCATCCTTTTCCGTGTCCTGGGTCCGGACCTTGGGGAGCAGTTTCAGGGAGGTATCATGCTTGGGGTTCATCGTC
Source organism: Nitrospirae bacterium GWC2_56_14 (assembly GCA_001803705.1). GTDB lineage: Bacteria > Nitrospirota > UBA9217 > UBA9217 > UBA9217 > GWC2-56-14. The sequence continues at coordinate 10,573 of MHDY01000218.1, forward strand.
AGCCTCGTATTTCTCGTATGCCTTGATGATCTGCTGGACAAGCTTGTGACGTACGACATCGCGGTTCGTAAAATAGACGAACCGGATGCCCTCGACGTTTTCCAGTATTTTCTGGACTTCGATCAGCCCCGAGTTCTTATTGTTCGGAAGGTCGATCTGGGTAATGTCGCCGGTGACCACGGTTTTCGAGTTGAATCCCAGGCGGGTAAGGAACATCTTCATCTGCTCCGACGTGGTGTTCTGCGCCTCATCGAGGATAATGAACGAATCGTTGAGCGTGCGGCCGCGCATGAAGGCCAGCGGAGCGATCTCGATGTCCCCCCGTTCCACCAGCGTATTCGCTTTTTCTGTATCGATCATGTCGTAGAGCGCATCGTAGAGGGGGCGAAGGTAGGGATTGATCTTTTCATAGAGATCGCCGGGCAGGAACCCGAGCTTTTCGCCTGCCTCGACGGCCGGGCGGACGAGGATGATCCTGCTCACTTCCCGCCGCAGCAGGGCGGAAACAGCAGTGGCCATGGCAAGGTAGGTTTTGCCGGTCCCCGCCGGTCCGATGCCGAAAACAACATCGTGCTGCTTGATGGCCTCGACGTAGGCGCGTTGTGCCTCGTTCTTCGGGGCCACCGGCCGTTTATTGCTCGACACGGGGATGGTCTTTTGAAAGATCTCCTTCAAGCCTGCCGAGGGATTGGCGGAAAAAGCGCGGATAGCGGCGTGAACATCATCACGGTGAACAATAATTCCCCGGGAGAGCATGTCAGCGAGCTGCCTGATGAGAAGCTCTACCTGGGCGACGGGCTCTTCCTCTCCTTCGATCTGAAGCTTGTTGCCCCGGGCGGTCAGAACCACCCCATAGGCATTTTCAATCAGCCTGAGATTCTTATCAAGGTCGCCGAAAAGGCTCGGCAATGACGTTGTGTCGTCTATGATCACATGTGCGGCGGTATTTTTCATGAGATGCAGGCCCGGGCCGCTCGCAACAACCGCAGCCTCGCTTCCCGTGAGAGAATTGTAACACTCTGAAAAATCAAAGTCAATTTCACTTTACGGTCCAGTCGTTATTTCCTTAAAAGTCAATGCCGCGCTGTGCGGG
>MHDY01000219.1:0-12957 GCA_001803705.1 Nitrospirae bacterium GWC2_56_14
CCTGTGCCGCTTACGGATATCCTGTTCTCTCCCGTCCGTAACACCGGCATGTCGGGCGCGGTGAATGTGGAAAGCTGAACACCGTTCCGGTCGAACACCCTCGCCGGGCCCTGGTCCATAATCTCCACATAGTCCCCCGACCGCAACGTTACCGGAAGGGAAGCTGCAGCGGCGGCGCCGATGGCAATGGACAGATTAGACAGAACAGACTCCTTCTCCGCAAGCGCCTCTACAAGGGTTATCGTGCATTTCACGGGTTTGGCAGCCGGCTGCCGCATCCACCGAAAATTGACCGCAACGATGTTCTTATACTGAAAACCGTACAGTGCCGCTTTGAACGAATAGTTCGACAACGCCGGCCGGAACTCGGGCAGCATCCGCTCGGCGTTCGACTCCGGTATGATGACAGTCCGCTCACCGTTGAAGTCAAGGTCGATGTAATGGTCCCGGTAGGTCTTTCCACCAGCCTCCAATTGAATATTGAGTACCGCGCCGGTCACCGGGACGGCGCCCTCCACCTTCAGTCTAACGGCGAGGGCCCGGCGGATCGTGAGATCGAGCGGTTTGCCCGGTGCGCCGGTCTCGATCCTGCCTGCCAATGCTCCCGGCATCGCGCTGCCGGGGGTCGGAGGGTTCAGGAGGATCGGCGAATCCGCCCTGACCAGCGTTGCATTTGCCGGATCGCCGACCTTTGCCAGGGCTGGAACGGCCTGCATGCGGAATTTCAGTTTTTGGAGGCCATTCTCATTCCCTACCGAGATCTCCCCGGGTACCTCTATCCGCCGGTTATCATACCTGACCGGCCGGAAGACCGGCTTGCCCGCCTGAATATCCATAATCCATTCCCCGGACCGCAGCCTGTCGCGTGCTGCAGCAGGCACGGCATTACCGAGCCGCTGCTTCTCATATCCGGCAAGGAGCCGGAACATTTCTTCAGTCCTGCCGTTCTCATGCAGTGCCGCAACCGTGGTTTCGAGCGAAACCGGGCTGTCCAGAGCCAGCATCCGTGCAGCATAGAATCTGACCTCGTCGGGCGTGGTGGCGGGATGGTCGGGCGCGCTAGCCAGAAAACCCCACCACCCCAGTTCCGCGGGCAGGAAGCTCCGATAATGGGAGTTCCAATAATCCGGGATCTTGCGATAGTCGAGGAACTGCTTCGGAGCAATAGCGGCGAAGTCGTCGCTATTGCCGCGGCTGAATATATGCCAGGTCCAGGACACGAGGCCGGACCCTTGCACCAGCAGATCGCGCGTCACGCGCTTCCATACGCTCATCTGCTGCTGGCTTCCCCAGTACCAGCACGGTCCCGTTGCACAATTGACCTCACCACCGTCAAAGTAGATCATGTCGAAACCGCACCGATTGATCAGACCGGCGATCCTGTCGGCAATCTCGTCCTTCAGCGTCGAACGCAGGTCCGCCACATAGGCCCCGTAAAACTCCGCCAGATGCTGGATCGGTGCCCCCGCCTGGTGAGAAGCGGCAAGCGTTCCTCCATAACCACGGGTGCATCGGAGCAGCATCGTGGAACCACTCCCCCCAAGCGCTTCGTACCGGATCAGTTCATTGTCTATCCTGACCACGTTCGAGCGGGCGGGAAAATGGGCCATCCCGCTCACCGCAGTGATCTCATGGGATGCAGCATCCAGGGGAGTTGCCAGGACCGCGTCGGCATCACCAAGCAGGCGCTGCGGACCGGTTGAGACCAGGACGTCGCTCTTGCCCACAAAGCTGGTCAGCATATGCATACCCGCCTTGAGCCCGGCCGCATGGACCTTGCCGATGACCGCCTTCAGGCTTTCCTCGCCGCGCGGAAAGTTGACCGTATTGATGGGATAGGATCCGAGCGAAGAGGACCACGTATTGCTATAGATCAGTATGTACTGAAAACCGCCGAGCTTCGCGTACCGGATGACCTCGTCCGCATTCGCTTCGGTCATATCGATGAACAAGTAGCTGCTCCGAACGTCGCGGGACGTCTTTGCCCATGCGCCGCCGATCTTCGGCGAGGGCAGACTATATTTTTGCTCGATACTCCGGACCGTGTCGAGGAACCGCGGCGTGGGCACGGCGATCAGGACCGACCTTTCTCCTATCATGCCGAACTCCCGGTAGACAGAGGAAAGCAGCATACCCTCTCCGAATCGGGAATCAACCTTGTCGCTCAGCGACATGAGACTGAGAGCAAACTGCTTATCCCATGCCACGGGAAGCAGTGTGCCAGAGTTAGCGAAACCCGAGGTCCGCACCTGGCAGAGCCGGATCTCATCGACTCCTGTTCCATACACCTGAACAAGCTCGAAGAGAATATGATCGGCCTTCGCTGAGATCCGGTAATCCGCGGAAATGCCCGACTGCCCGAAGTCCGCCCGGAATAATTCTCCCGCTCGTTTGAGACCGCTGACAGGATAGAACCGTCCCTGCTTCGCCACCGTGGCAAACGGCGTTAGCGGCCGGGCAAGCAGATCCCTTCCTGTCGCCTTTTCCCGCAGGCCCGTCGTGAGCCCGCTGTCGCTGAGAATGTACTGCACCACGGCCGTTTCGAACACAAAATCCGCAGCAACCGCCATCCCCGGCAGCTGAACGAGCAGCACCATCGCGGCAAAGAGAAGGGCATAGCGGCTTCCTGTCCCGTTAGCGGTCCCCATAGTCGCCCTCCCCTGCTTCACCGCACTCCGCCGATGAATCATCGGGGCGGTATTGCATTGCAAAGGTAAACAGATGCCTGTTCTGCCGGACCTTATCCGGATCCGTGGCGTTCTGCAGGCCATATGCCCTTGCGCGCTGCGACAGGGCTCGCATATCATCCGGCCCCATATCTACGCACTGCTGGAGTACGGTCGTGAATCGTTCCGGCCGGTCGAGCGGCAGGTCCCACCCGACGCCTTTCTCATGAAGACCGCGCCAGGGGGTCTGATCGCTGACCACGATGGGACAGCCCGCAACGAGCGCTTCAATGATGACGTGGCCGAAGTTCTCTCCGCGCGTGGGGAAGAGGAACAGATCGTAGCGCGAGTAGACCTCGGCCACCTCGTCGTGGCCGACGGTTCCCTGGTAATTGACCCGGACTGACGCCGGCAGAGTGCGCACGATCTCCTGGCAGCTCCTCCAGTAACCGCTGTCTTCCAGCGGGCCGTAGATGTCGAACACCACATCACCCTTTAGGCCGCGCAGCATCGACAATGCTCCGTCAAGATTCTTCTTCGGCGACAGTCGCGACAGGAATACAACTCTGAGCGAGCCGGGCCTCTTGTCCTGACGAACGCCCTCCTGCGGAGATGTATCGCAATGCGCGATGTTGGGGGCAATAACGACGGGCACTGCGCTGTCCGGCAGCCCCTTGCCGGCCACGCGCACGATATCGTCTTTTTCATATGCGCTCGATGCCCGCCAGACCAGGCCCCGGTAAAGACCGGTGTGCATCGCAGCCTGAAGATACAGGTGTTTCTTGAACGACTTGATCTTCAGCGCCCCTTGCGACAGTTCACCTCGTGCGGCGATGATCGTGGGCGCCCGTTTGACCAGCCCCATCAGGCGCAACAGTAACGGCTGTATGGTGAAGCGCGGGGAGAAGAAGCTGTTAAGATACAACAGATCATGCTGAGTGGTATTGATGATCTGACGCACGAAGGCTAGCGACATGCCTCCGGGGGACACATACCATACTTCGGCCTTTCCGACACGCTGCCACTCGTTCGTTTTGATCCCTTCATAGGGTTCGCAACTGCCCAGGTCCCGGTCCGGCGTCACAACTTTAAAAGCGAACTCATCGCCAAAGACCGCGATCATGTTCGCAAGCGTACGGACCGGCCCGCCGCTCTTGAACCCGGGCAAATATCCGTCGGACAAGATCAGTATTGTTTTCCGCGATGTCACTCCCGAGTTCCTGTCCCTTCCCTGCTCATTCATGTGCGGCCCGCCAGATAGAGTTCCTCGTAGAGGAGAGCATACTGTTTCGCGATAGTGCGTGCGCTGAATCGCTTGACGTTCTCCCGACCATATGCGATGAGTTGCTCCCGATAGGCATCATCATCGATGACCCGAAGGATTCCCGCACGAATATCCTCGATGCGGTAAGGGTCCACGAGACATGCCGCTTTTCCGGACACCTCCGGCATCGACAAAATATTGCCGGTGATCACCGGGCGTCCGACGGCGTTCGCTTCAAGAATGGGAAGTCCGAAGCCTTCGTAGGTGGATACAAAGGCAAGCATATCCGATCGTTCATACTCCCGAACGATCTCCGCACCGGAAATATCGGCAACGGATGAATACTCGATGCCATTTTCGGACAGCATCGATATTTGCCGCTCGTCCAGCCTTCCAATGATCCGAAGATGACATGTTATCCCGTGCAATGCCGCGGCAAGCCTCGGAAGATTCTTATTTTCCTTTGTCCCGACATGCAGGATCACGGGTTTTTCCCCGTTGAACGCCTTCGGGCTGAACACGAAATCATCTGATATGCAATCGTGAATGACCCTGATCTTTTCCGGATCGCAATTTAAATATCTGAGCAACTCGCTCCTGGCTGATTCGGAGATCACCGTTATCAAGGAAGACCGCTTCTCGGGGAGCCGAAACCAGAAGAACAGGAGCAGGCTTTTCCTTATTCCCCGCAATGTCTCCACCCTTCCACAATCATGGATGGTTAACACCGTTTTTTTCTTGCGAAGCATATAGGCCAGATAGTGAACGTCGCCGGTGATATGATTTACCTCTCCCTGGCAAAATGGAGCGAGGAGGACATTCAAGCACCGTCTCCATATGCCTTGGCTGACGAACGGAGCAACCGCGATCCTGCAGTCTACGCTCGATGGCATGTTCGCCCGAATGGCATCGAACAGCCGCTCAATGCTGAAATGATGACTGATCCGTTTCCGATGATAATGGGTTACCGTCAAATGACATGGCTTCTGCTGCATGGTCCTCCGGTTGGTCTTCACAGCCGTTTTTTCAACAAGACCCAGAGAAGATATGCCGCTCCCAGCACAATAGGGAGGTCCCGCAATTTCGCCAGAAATTGACCGGCGCTTGCCTCCATGCCGAGTGAATACACAATAAGCAGAGGTGATAGTGGATGTGTGGCCAACCGGTCCTCTGAAAGCAGCCATACGCAAAGCATCGTCCACAGCACACCGATAAGACCGAAGGACAGTATCCCTGCCAGATGACCGTAATTTCCGGTAAATTCGAACGGGATGCTGACCCCGATGTTGGTCGTATAATCATCCAGCCCGACCGCCTCAATTTGCTGGGCGATGTAGTTGCCCATGTTGGAATCGGGCTTGTCCGGATACAGAGCGCGGGGCACCAGCACCGCTAACCCGTTCGAGAGCGTGCCGCTCCAAGGGCCGTCGAACAACGAGCTCTCCGCAGCAATGCGGCCGGCATACCCATAGATATAACGGAACGGAGATTCGATATTGATCTCCTTCTCCTGCAGGTCCTCCATCGCTATGCCGTTGCTGATCGCCAGCTTGAACAGTTCGGTCCGTTCCTCGGGCGTCGTTATCCGGGCCGCTTCGGCGGCGAACCGCATCTGGGTGACAACTGGTTCGAGGAGAGCGAGATAAAAGACAGCAAGCACCAGGAACGCCGCGATCGGCGCCTTCTGCCTCCAGACCAGCATCAGGATAAACAAAAGCACGAAGCTGATGACCACCGCTCCCTTCCAGCCGGAAACAAATGCAGTGATCGCGTTGAGAAGTATCGCTCCTATGGCGATCAGGGCGAAGGGCCGCGAACGTTCCTTGACGGGTCCGGCAAGATAACCCATAACGCCGATCGTCGCAAAGAGTGCTACGGCACTAAGCGCCTGCAGCAGTGATACGAACCAGTTCTCGCTGACAGTGCCACCGAGATAGTTCACCGCCTGGTTTCCCGCAAAGCCCATCCGGGAAAAACCGGCAACAGCGAGGGACATCAGACCGCCGAACATCCAGTAGGCCAGTATTGTCCGCGGCCGATAGAGGATGCCCTCGGGCTGCAGGAAGGCAGCCGGCCTGATGACCCCCCTGCTGAGCAGGATCGTCTGGTTCGCGCAGAACGCGTACCACGGAAGCCCGAAAGCAACTGTCCAGAGCGCCTCGCCGCCTGAAGCAACGTACTGGGAAAGAAGATCATGGTCGCCTCTATGAACTGCGAAGATGACCGCAATGCCCGGCCCGATTGCGAACCACCAGTGGAACAGGAGAACGATCGCCTGCACGGGATTGAGAAGCGGTCTGTGTTTCAACGCATGGAGCGCCGCATAAGTGCCCGCGGCCAGCGCGAACTGGCCGGTGAGCACAAGGGCGCTCGCGTCATCCGCATATCTGCTCGTCAGCAGAACGAGCAACGCAGGGGCGAAGCAATAGGCCAAGATGTACCAGCGATGGATCCATGGCCTGTCTTGCGCTCCGCTTCGTCCGAGCGCCGCCAGATTATCATGTATTAACCGCTTGTCATCCATGATGCTATCGTTCACTTCAGGTATCGCCGCAGCATCGTTCGATCCGGCTGCGCGAGCGGCCCTCTGATGCCGTCATAAACACCTCGCGCCAGCGCCCCCAGTTTTTCCTTCCGGCGAAGCACCAGCAAAGCCATACCGTAATAACAATACCACGTAGCGGCGGTGAACAGCGCGGAAAGCATCTGTGCCATGCCCTTCCTGTGCTTTCGAATGATATACAACCGGTTCCGACTAGTTGCGTATATAGCGAGCGGCGAGGTCGTCCCCCCATGGGAGTGCAGGTTCTTTTTCCTGAACGATGCCGAGACCTTGTGCCGGATGACCGCCTGCGGAACATAGTGAAGCCGCATGTGCTCCCTGCTCGCGCGCAAGCACCAGTCGGAGTCCTCGCCGTACGCGAAGAAATGGTCATCGAATAGGCCGACACGCTCGAACGCTTCCCGTCGGACGAACATGCAGCAGCCGGAGAGAAAGGGCACATTCTCAACGGCATCATAGCGGGCATTATCCTCTTCGCCTCCACCGCGGTGCCTGGGCCGCATCGTCCACGGGTTGTATGTCGCGCCGGCATACCAGATCATACGGGCCGGCTCGTCATACAGGATCTTGCCGCTGCAAGCCGACACTTCAGAATGCGCTTCCATATGCCCCTTCAGCGTCCGCAGACAATCCTCATGGACCGTCGTATCATTGTTCAGGACCCAGACGTAATCGCAGCCCGATGACAAGAGCCTGCCGATCCCGATATTGTTCGCGCCGGTGAAACCGGCGTTCTCCCCATTCCGGATGAGTTCCACTCCGGGAAACGCCCTCTCGATCAGGCCGGCGGACCCGTCACTGGAAGCGTTGTCAACGACCACGACCCGGTCAGGCTTCGCACTCCCCGCCAGGAGCGACCGAATGCAGGGAATAGTATCCTCGGCGCCGTTCCAGTTGACGAGAACGACCCCGACGCCCGTAGCTTCCGCGCTAGCGGTAAGTTTTCTCATGGTCATCCATTCTCACGAGATAATACGACGCCTGGTCCCCGTCCTTCCGGGCGTTCAGCGCCTCTGCCTGCTCTTCGTAATCGCGTATCTGCTTCGCGGTGAACAGGGAACCCTGCGGTTTCACCGCGTAGGAGGTTGCGCTCATCAAGGCGATGCCCTTCGCATACTGTTCGCTCGCCCAGAACTGGCTGGCCGTTGAGTCATACACGATCTTCATGATGTGAAACCCGTTCTCCGCTGCCAGACGGCTCATGCCTTCTTCCGACAGGATCACCAGGTGGCGCGGAGCGTCGAGCTGGAACCAGTTCTTCCCGTAGGTTCGCCACGCTCGTGCGCCGGCGACGGGTGTCCTGATCAGGACTTTTCCGCCAGGCTTGAGCAGCCTGCTGATCTGCGTGAATGCCTCCCGCGGCGATGCAAGATGCTCGAGACAATGATGCAGCATCACGCAGTCGTAGCTTCCCGCCGTTTCCTCCAGCGACTGCTTCAGCACCCTGGCGCCGTTCGGGTAGGTGACCGGAGCGCTGATAAAGGCGTCAATGCCCGTTGCTGGATAGCCTGCACCGTGCAGGTTCACGGTCAGTGTTCCACCGCCGCTACCGACCTCGAGGATACGGGAACCTTCCGGCAGTTCAAGGTTCTTCAACCATGCAATATACGGAGGCGCCGGACGGAGACGGGCGACGAACTTGCCGATCATGCCGGGCCTGCCGAGATAATAACGGTCCCGCTTTGCCTTGAGAAATCCCGCGATCCGGCTGTAAGGCCTGACGGCATAGGAATAGTAGGTCGCCGGATAAAAATGCGCCAGGTCCTCGGGCACGCGCTCGATCGACAGACTTCCGCAGGAGCTGCATTCGCCGTAGACGAACTCATCGCCCAGTCCGAGGTACTGTTCCCGGAAAAGATGCTGCTCATTGTCCTGTCCGTTCCCGCACACTCTGCATCTGATCATGGTTTCACCGGAGGCGGCGAAGCACGGCGGCAATGATCGGTCCGCGCGCACCGTGCCACCGGACACACCCGCTCATCTCCGCCCTGGTCCTGCGCAATATGTCAAGGGCCCCGGTCCGTTCCAGAACCCGCCTGAACCCGCCAAGGGGCGGAAGTTCCTGGCCGTGCAGCACCGAGCCCTGCGCGTCGAGGACCGGCTTCCTGGATGCAACCGGCGTTGCCTGCAACCGGGGCCTGACGCAAGAGTCATAAAAGGTCGAGAAATCCATGAAGACTAACTCGCATGCATGCTGTTTCGCCAGGTGCTTCATGGCATCCTCGCCGAGCCACCACAGATGCACGGGCGGCAGGTCCGTCTCCCAGTCAGCGTCGGGAAAAGCGGATTTGTTCGGCGTCGTGATGATGAGCTCGCCGTCCCGGGAAAGGAGCTCCAGGGCTTCGGCAATGAACCCGTTGATATCGGGCAGATGCTCGACGAGCTGGTTCATGATTATCGCGTCGTACTTCGTTCTCCGCGCCTTGAGGTCGCCCAGCGTCGCGGTCTCGTAGCGGTTGCCATAGTGGTCTCTCGCCCAAGCGATCGCCTGGGAGGAGATATCCACTCCGGTAACGCTGAAACCATCTTCTGCCAGGGCATGGGTGAAATATCCCATGCCGCAGCCGATCTCCAGGACGCTAGGCGCCGTCCCCGCCGCCCTCCTGGTCCTCAGGTGCCGGGCGACGGCCCAGTAGGACTCTTCCTGCCGGATCAGGTAGGCCAGGGGCCGCTGCCAGGCCAGGACCTCGTAGGCGTAGCGGTAATACCGGTTATAGCCCGGAACGCTCCGAATGTTCCGGTAAATATGCCCGTAAAGAGCATCATCCGCTTCCAGCGGGAACGCGAACGACGCCAGACAGCTCTCGCATTCACAGATAGTGTAGGTCCGGTTTTCCTGATACCCGGGAGCGGCCCCCACAAGGCGATGCGAGGTGCCGCCGCACAGGCGGCATCGCTCACGGTCCTCTCGTGTCATGAGATCGTTCTCCATTGCGCCACCTTGATAATGAGGAAATAGAGCAGGAAGCTCGCCAGCAGTGCGAGCGCCAGACCGAGAGCGCCCAGTTCTATTAATAACCAGCTTAGCACGATGAGCGCCGCGCCCCAGAAGGCATTTGCGGCGAAATTGGTCCACATGCGGCCGTCCGCCACCCATGCCGTCATGACTGGAGACTGCACTATCTGCATAAACGTCGCCGCCTGGACCACGACGAACACCACCCATTGTCCGCTGTAGTTCTCTCCATAGAGCGCCATGATGAACGGGCTCAGGACCGACAGCGCAATCAAAAACGGCGCGGTCACCAGGATGTTAATCTTCCCATAGAACGACCGCATGGATCGCTGGCCGTCCTCAGATGCCTGCGACGCCATGATAGGAAGAAATACCTGAGCGGCGATGCCCGGGAGAAACAGCAGCAGCTGCCGCCACTGGGTCACGATATTATAGACAGCCATTTCGGAGAAGCCCCCGGGACGGCTCACAAGCATAGTATTACAGACCCATGCCGCAGGCGTGACCAGGCTGTTCGCCAGCATGGTCGGAAGGCTGAATCGCCACAGGACAGGCCACTCGCGCATGCATCCCCGGTAATCGGTCGAGACACCTTTTTCCCGCGTGACTGAGGCCAGGGCGACCGCGCCGAGGAAGCAGGCGATTACTGCCGCGAGATTATAGCCCCACAGCGCCCCCCGCAAGCCGCCGAGCGCGAGCCCTCCGGCGACGGCTGCGACGCCGGAGAGACCGGAATAGATGTTGACCCTTGACAGTTTCCGGAACGCTTCAAAGCCTGCCAGGGCCCCGCTCTGAGCGCCGCTTAGGGAACTGGCGATAATGCTGAGCGACGCTATCCTGAGGAATGGCGCGAGCTCCGGGGACGACAGCATTTTGTCCGCTATAAGGGGCGATCCCGCGTACAGCGCAGCGGTCATCATGCCGCCGAATGCGCAGGCCAGCGCGGTCGCAAGGGCAAGTATCCTTCCTGACCGCACGGGATTCGCCCTGAACGTCTCGGCTATATGCTTGGTCGCTGTCAAGCCCGCGCCAAAGCCCGCGAACACCCCGAACGTCAGGATCGTGCTCTGGATGATGCTGAACTCACCAAAAGCCTCCTTGCCGAGCCCTCGGGAAAGGACGATCGCCGAAACAAGGCCGGCGGAGCGCCCGGCGACGGTCGCCAGCAAACTCCAGATGAGGCCGGACGTGATCCGCCTGTCATTGAGCAGTCTCGCCAAAGCGGCCTGCACGTTCGAGCGAATACCCGGCGGCAGAAGATTCATTGGCATGGTGGAGCCGGACTGTTTCGACCGAAGTGGCTCGCGGTGGACCGGATCCTCTGCTCATCATGAAGCCTTGTCATGCAGTGTTTCCTTTTTGGAAATAGAGGATGACCCCCAGGAAACGTCCGTCCACGATATACTCGGTTACGACCCGATGAACGTTGTGAGCCTGCATGATAAAGAACAGCCTGTTCAGGTCGTAGTGGTTCATTTGCATGTAGGGCGTAAAAAAGCTCCGCCCCCTGATCAGATGAATGAAGTTCCTGGCCAGAGGGACATAACGCTTCGCCAGCGCTATCAGGGCCCTGAACCAGTTGACGTCGGGCATCTTGGCGTACGGAAAGTGCACGACACCGACCCCTCCGTCAGCAAGGCGCGACAGGAGGCTCGCAAAGATGCGCTCTCCCCGCTTGACCGGGATGTGCTGAAAGACGATGAAAGAATGTATGAAGTTGAAATCGTCCGGTAATGCCGAGAGGTCGTCATCGGTTCTGCGCAGTTCAACGTTCGTGATCGACCGTGACCTGCAGTTCCTCCCCGCCTCCGCCAGCATCGCCGGGGAAACATCGGCCCCAACCACCTCCTCCGAGACCTCCGAAAGAGGAATGACCAGACGCCCCACACCACAGCCGAAATCCAGCGCTCGTCTGACGGTAAAGACCGGGTCGACATGCTCCTTTACCTTCTTCAGCACTTCCTGGATATGGTTGCGTCCGCTTTGGAAGAATTCTTCCCTCCCCGCATCCGTCAGGCGCCGTGTGCGGAACTTCTCATCGGCAAGCACTCCGAAATACGGGTCCTGCGTTCCGAATTTTTCCCACTCCCGGTCTGTATCCTTGATCAGCATCCCGATGATCCCTCTCCCGCGGTTCCGCTGAGGCTAGTTACCCATTGAGCGGCAGGGACAAGCTGAGGAACCGATGGATCATTATAGTTTATTTATCAATAGGATTCCAGTTTTAAAATTTTAAAAATAAGAGCTGTCAATAAGAACAGGGTGCGTCCCTGAAAGAGACGCACCCTGTTATCATTTTACTATTGCAGGTCAACCGCACCGGCAAACATTCATTACATACATTACATAACCGGACTGTTCCAGATGCCGGCCATCGGGATCGCTCCGACCTGGCCTACCCCGAAAGTATAGACGCTGTCTGTCGGGGCGCCATCCCACACGCCATTGCCGCTCTGGTCGAGGTACCACTGTCCGTCCTTATACACGCCGATGTTGGTAATGCCGGTCCGCGCCCAGTCGCCGGTCACGGGGATTCCGCCAACAACGCCGCCCGTGTAGGTAAGTTTGGCGTCGGTCGGGGTATTATCCCAAGCGCCGTTGCCGCTCTGGTCAAGGTACCAGACACCGTTCGCGAATATACCGATCTTGGTACGACCGCTCCCGGTCCAGTCGCCTGCCACCGGCACTGCGCCGGCCACACCGCCGCCGAAGCTTAATCTTGCGTCGGTCGGTGTGCCATCGTAGGCGCCGTTGCCGTTCAGATCAAGGTACCATACGCCGTTCGCGAATATGCCTACCTTGGAGGTTCCGGTCCCGGTCCAGTCGCCGACCACCGGCACGGCCCCAGACACGCCGCCGCCGAAGCTGAATCTTGCGTCGGTCGGTGTGCCATCGTAGGCGCCGTTGCCGTTCAGGTCAAGATACCAGATGCCGTTCGCAAATATGCCGATGTTGGAAGATCCCGTCCCGGTCCAGTCGCCGCGCACGGATACTGCCCCTGTTACGCCGCCACCGAAGGAGTACTGCTTGTCCATTACCGGCCCGTCCCAGGCGCCATTGCCGTTCACGTCAAGGTACCATACTCCGTTGCCGCGATATACGCCGATCTTATCCAACTGGCCAAACGACGGCTGACAGTCCCGTTGAATCGAGCCATCGGCATTCTTGACGCACATGGGCCGCATCATCTCATTGTCTTCGTGTTCGACGATGTGGCAGTGCCAGACATAGAGGCCGGAGATGTCGAACCTGGCCTTTATCCGGGTGATCTGTCCCGGTAAGGCGACCACGGTATCCTTATAGCCCAGCTCATTGGGATTCGGGGCCGTCGCGGTCCCGACCGACAACAGGGTGAGCGGATCAAAATCCTGCCGATCGACCACCTCGAAGCCGACCAGATGCAGATGGATCGGGTGGGCGTCCACGGTGGTGTTGTATATCTCCCACAGTTCAATGCTGTTCAACGATGGGGTCTCGGTGACCGGAGCCGACCATTTTAATGGTACGG
>MHDY01000219.1:13011-13902 GCA_001803705.1 Nitrospirae bacterium GWC2_56_14
CCATCAGGTCCCCGAAATTTCCAGGAATCGTGGGGGTTGCCGCCAAACAATCGGCCATGAAGGTCGGATCGCCGGCGGGCCTGCTGAAGAGCGTGCCGACGATCGCTCCCGAAGTGCCGTCGATTTCCACGCAGACCTGATCCGACATGAGTTCATTGAGCGACAGTTGGCGAGTGACCGTTGCTACACCCAGCGCTGCCTCCACCGGGAGGACCAGGTTCTCCACCGGCGTGCTGGCTGTATCAGTGGGCTGCGACAAAAGAGAGTTCACAATGAAATCCATTACCTGTCCGGAAGTGAGCGGATCGGCAGGCGGATCAGCGAAACCGCCGAAGGGTCCGTCTGGCGCTGTGTTGATCATGCGGATCCTGGTGCCATCCGGCATGCCGCTGAAATCGACGATCACGTCGGCACGTTCCGCAGGCATCATCAGCAGCGCCTGCGTAGAACTGGGAGCCGACACAGGCGTACCCAGGCTCCCGTCGCCGGGAAGCACGGTGAATTGGCCGGTCTGGATCTTGACGACATTGGGCAGGAAACCCTGCTCAGCGCCGATCTGGTAGAAGGAAATTTCCGGCGCGCCGAGCGCGTCGTCAGCGGTTCCGGGAGTGCTGTCAGTTCCCAGGCTGACCACGGTGAACATCGCGAGGTTCAGGGTCCGCGAGTTGCAGCCGTTAAGCAGTCTCAGGCGATAGCGGGCCGGGGCCACCTCGAACTTCGGCCAGGTGGTGCCGTTGACCACCATGGTGTTGAAGAAGGCCTCGGGGTTCCAGATCCCGGAGATGTCCGAAGGACCGGTAGGAGTGCCGGTGCCGCCGATATAAGGTCCGGTAAAACCGTCAAAGAAACTGCGGTCGGCCGGGTAGAAGAGCGAGCCATCGGTGTTAAAGG
>MHDY01000219.1:13999-14488 GCA_001803705.1 Nitrospirae bacterium GWC2_56_14
CAGTACGCCGGCTGCGGTATCGAACGAGCCGCCCCGGATGAGCCAGAAACCGGCAGGACCGGCATAGACGTTCAGCCGGGTCATGCCGAGGGCATGGTCGTGGTACCAGAGGGTCGTGGCTGCCTGCGTGTTCTCATAGCTGAAGAAAGCCGATCCGGGAACGGTATTGCTGTTGTCCGCTTGGCCGAAATTCGACCCGCGAAGAGCATAGCCTGCTGGAATATTGTTTGCTGCAGGCAACCACCACGCCTCGGGATAGCCGTCGCTGTGCGGCTGCACATGTGCGCCGTGCAGGTGGGTCACGAACGGCACCGGGCCGGTATAGGGAGCAGCGAGATGGGTTTCGCAGTCCGTCCGGTTGGCGGGCATCATGCTGCAGTCCGCTTTGGGCGGGTTGGCCCAGTGCATTGTCTGGTCGACGCTAAACAGATGAGGGAGATAGTTGCCTGCACCGTCAACAAGGTCGTTGATCCAGCGCACGTTGGTCGT
>MHDY01000219.1:14544-14686 GCA_001803705.1 Nitrospirae bacterium GWC2_56_14
CCGGCGCAACACCGGCGGGCAGCGTGGGAATAAGGCCGCTGATGTCCGGTGCCGGGTCTTCTGCCCTCCCGTAGCTCCATACGGTTGTGGCCGGCATGTTGTCGGTTCGGCCGCTCAGCACGTCCCACAACCCGCCCGGCAG
>MHDY01000220.1:0-147 GCA_001803705.1 Nitrospirae bacterium GWC2_56_14
GAGCGTGACCATGCCGTCCACGGTCGGGATATCCACTTTGTCGCCCAATGCCGCCTCCTTTACGGTGACGCGCACGTCAGCATAGAGATCGTCGCCTTTTCGCTCAAAGTACTGGTGAGGCCGCACTTTGGTGATGATATAAAGGTC
>MHDY01000220.1:210-11452 GCA_001803705.1 Nitrospirae bacterium GWC2_56_14
GTCCACGCCGGGAGGGATCTTGACATTGATGCGCTCGGTTTTCGGCACGATGCCGCTGCCGCTGCAGGACCTGCAGGGGTTCGGATTGATCGTGCCTGCTCCGCGGCAGGTGGGGCAGGGCTGGGCGATCTGCATGAACCCTTTTCCCTGTGAAATCCGGCCTGAGCCCATGCAGGTGGGACAGGTACGCTGCGAACTGCCCGGAGCCGCACCCGAACCTGAACAAACGCCGCACGTTGCGTCCCGTCGCAGTTCCACCTGCATGGTCCTTCCATATATGGCATCTTCGAGGTCCACTTCAACGGAATAACCCAGGTCCTCGCCCTTCTGAGGACCGCGCTGCCGTGGTGCGCCGCCGCCGAAGAGATTCCCGAAAAGGTCCTCGAAATTGCCGCCCCTGAAGAAGTCTCCGCCCGGGGAAGTCCCCTCGAATCCCCCTCCTGGCCGGTGCTGGGCATCAAAACCCTGCTCGAAAGCTGCATGGCCGAACTGGTCATACTGCTGCCGCTTCTTCGGGTCGGAAAGAACCTCGTAGGCCTCACTTATTTCTTTGAATTTCGACTCAGAAGCCTTGTCTCCGGGGTTCACATCAGGGTGGTATTTCCTGGCAAACTTCCTGAAAGCTTTTTTTATTTCAGCCTCGGAAGCGGATTTTTTCAGACCCAGTAATTCGTAATAATCGCTGTTAGTGCCAGTTGCCATAGAACCCCCAATCAATCTTATAATATTTATACTATAAAATATGAGTCAGTCGTTGTCAAGTATATTTATAAAAAATGGCGCATGGTGTAATAAACCCACCATGCGCACAGTATTGACAGTAATCGTAACTTTATTTAACTAATTGCCGATTATTTTTGCAACATCTCCCACCATAACGTTAACAAAGGCGTTACCACGGTAAACCCAAACTTCGCTGGTATCATGTTTCAACTTTTCCATAACTTCCCCTGCTATTGATAAGCTAGTCTGGTTTTTTAATCTCCCTATCGTTTCCAGAGCATAGATACGGACCAGAGCGTTCCGGTCCGTAAGGGCTGCGCAGATAATATCCGGAAAGGGAGTTACAAGGTCAGGAGCCGATTCCGCGATCCTGCTGAATGCATACATGACTCCCGGCCTGAACACATCCTCTTCTATAGTGTAAACATCCGCGATCAATGGAACGATATCGGCAAAACGCCGGGGATCGGCACAAACGATCTCACCGATCAATTCCGGGGCCGACCACCCAATGCCGCCAGATTCATCGGACAAGGACCAGCGAAGTTTCCTGATGGTGTTCCTCAAATATTCATAGTCGGTTTTGACAAGCTCCTGGGCTATGAGCCCTACTGCCTTAATGGCGCGCCAGCCTGCAAGCGTCTCTTTGTCGTAAGAGATCCGTACAAGGAGGCTCACCACGCGCGGTTTGCCTTTTGCGAGAGTCAGAAGAGAATCAAGGTCGTTTGCTTCGAGCAAAGTCAGGATTGTTTTTTTCAGTGAGTGCATATATTCTAGACCGATGGCCTCTCCTCGAAACAATACGGCAGGACCAGTTGGTCCTGCCGTATCAGAATGCATGGTGTGAATATCAGTTATTTAATCCCAAGGCGGAAGCGCTGAGTCGGGCGCCAGGACATCAATGGTTCCGTCAGAATTTACCCGTATGTCAGCTACGTGGTACCAGGCTGCGGGGTCGCTTCCGTCCCCATCCGAGGTGCTTAACGTCGAAACATACGGTCCGACAATATTGTCACCGATATGGAGCGATAAGTAAAGGGTAGTAGGGTACTCGGCACTTGAAAGGCCGAAGCTATCAACCGAAGCAATATAATACCCGGGCAGGAGCTTGAGATCGGTAATATGTTCCGGCCCATAACCGTTCGTATCGTCAAAATCGAGTCCCGCATCACACGTGCCGTCGCTATCGAGATCGAGAGCGTCACCAAAAGGCAAACCAACAGGATCAGTGCACGTCTTACCGCCGCTCCAATGCACGGTCCAGGTTTTCGGCGCCCCGGCTGTCGGCGTGGGAGACGAATAATAATGCAGATGGAGGTCCATATCCGAGGTGCTGCTCCCGCTCGGACCGACCCAGGTCAGGGTTACGGCTAGCGTATTTCCTGAGGGCAAAGTCAACGGTACCCCAGGAGCGGGAGGCGGAATAAGCGGCGGCTTGTCCTGCTCCATGGCTGCGAAATCCGTAATTTTCATCAGCTCGTATTCGCGGAGAAAGCTGAGCGTTGAGGTAAGTCCGGACACGATGATATCCACGTCGCTGCCTGCGTTGTAGTTTATCGTTGCTGTTCCGTTCGTGGTTAGCATCCCCTGGTCCGTCTGCAGGGGTGACGCATTTGAATATCGAATAGGCGTCGGCGTTGCAATATCAAAGATGCCGCTGTATCCGAAGGCTCTCGGGTTAAAAGCAAAGGAAACCCGCCCATTCACGCTTTTTGTGTTGAGTGTGTAGTTGGTCACCGGGGCCGTTGCCGCATTGAGCTGCGTTTTGTTCACCGTGAAATCGGTAAATAACATCCGCGCCAAGTTGAAGCCGCTGCCACTACTGGCCCAGGTCTCTGAAAAGCCGCCGTTCGTAACCAGCGTGGTCGAGATGTCCAGGTTTGCGTTCGTCGTCTCCTCCACAGAGGAGCGCAGCGCGCTCATTGTCATATCGAAGGTGTTCAGCAGGAAATAATCGAACGAAGATATCGAACCGCTTGCATTGATCGCGTACGATGTCAGGGGCGGCACGCCGGAACTGGTTATGGTATAGCTCACGCTTGCCTTGAGATAGGCGATAAGGGTTGTGTATGCCCTGTCGAAATTGAAGATATTGAACGTTGATCCGTCGCCGAGCGTCACTGTAAAATTCGCCGGGGTGCCGGTCAATTGATAGTCGCCCACTAACTGGAACCCGAGCTCGCGACATCCGTTGAATGTCAATGCGAGGCTGTAGGTGCTCGGAGCCGTGTAGGTGCCTGTATAGCTGTAGGCGCCCCCGTCGCTGCACACGACATCGCCGGACGGCGTGGTGGCCAGGGTAGGGGTAAGGTGGCCAAGACCAATCTCCGCAAGACGCTTGAAAAGTTGCGTGCTGGTGAGGATCAGCTCACGCGATTGCGCGGTCGCCGACGCCACCTGCGAACCCTGCATGCTCGTGGAAATGACACCGATCGTGGCCGCATCCGACGTCGGCGGTTCCACCTTGTCCACGGCGCACCCGTACAACGCCGCAGAGAGCAATAAAATCACCATCGAAATTTTGGCTGAACTTTTCATAAATGCGTTCTGGGTAAAGAATGCTCTATACAATTACACCTTTGGGCAACAGGTAAAGTTGTAATTGATACTTTATTTTTTCACGCGTGCGCATCGGACGCAGCACCATTCTATGGATTCAGCGTCACCGTTCCTGCATAGGGAATAGTCAGCTTTGTTGCGCCGCAGGTGCCCGGCCAGTCTATGGTAGCGCTCAGAGTCGCATTCACAGGAGTGATCGCAGTATTATTATTTGTCACGCTAAAACCTGTAATCTCGGGACCCGCAACAGGATGGTCAACATACGTATCCAAACCGGAGTAGAGTGCAATCGCCGCTGCAGTTTGCGCAGAGGTTAAACTCACCGTGGTCCCGCCGATAAGGGCGTTGCCGTTTGTATCGCTCCCATAAACATAGCACACTGTGCTCATTCCAGATGCAATAGTTATATTCCCAGTCACATGAGGATCAGTTGATAAGCAAGTCGGATTGACTGCGGGATCGCAGCACTCGATCCGCGATCTAGTCGGCCCGGGAATCGGAGGTCCGGTCATCCATATTGTCACATTCTCAAAAATCGGGATCTTTGCGTCCCAGACGCCGTTCCCGAAGAAGGGAATGCCGGTCCCCTGGTCGTATACGCCATTCGGGTTAACGGCGTTCGGAGAAACAGGGGGTACGTATGAAGGCCAGTCGAAAAACAGTTCTCCCGCTTCCCATGTGTCATTGTCGTTATTGTCGATAAACGGCTCAGGAAGGTCATCGGCAGAGGTGAATGTATCCACGCCGGTATCGTAATTTCCATTCCCGTTTGTGTCCACGAAATTCTCTTCTCCTGTTGTAAAGACCAGGATCGGCACTATCCCCGTCGCGGACCTCGGATTTTGTGAACGCCATATTGATGAGGTCGCTCCCATCGCATCAGTAACATTACTCGTATCGATCGCTCCGTACGCCGTGGCAAAGGACACTGAGGTCCCCACTACAATATTATAGTTGCCGAACCGGTCGGCCAATCTGAGACTGATGGTATCAGTGACTCCATCGCAACTCAAGCCATCGACGTTGAATTTCGTGACCGACGGGCTAAGGAACCGCATGGAAGGCAGGCCCCCTCCGATGGAAATTGCGCCTGACGAGGCATTCAGTGTGACAGCAGGCGGCCCGGGGTCAACGACCGTAGACGCTAGGATGCGGACCGGGCCCGCAACAGCCCCGGCGTGGAGGTAGGTGGTCACTAACCCATCCGAATCAGTGCTTGCGCTCGAAGTAGTGCCTCCGCCAGTATCAAGCGTCGCTCCCGTGGGGCCGTTAAGCGTAAAAGTCACGGGCTGGTCTGCCATCGGAGCACCAACCTGATTGAGCACCATAAAGCTCACGGCCGAGTCCGTTATAGACCCTCCGAGGATATTGATGACAGCGGGGGTTGCGGTGATGAATTTCAGGCTTCCGGCCAGCGCCGGGTTCACAATGACGATCAGTTGGACAGGCGGCAGCGTTCCGACAGAAGCCTCTACAATGACGCCGCCTGTGAGAGAGGGGTCTGCCGTAAAGGTAACTTTCGCCTCCCCGCTTATTGTGCTCGCCGCAGAGGCGGAGAGAGTTCCAGGCGGGATTCCAAGGGAGGTGATCTCAAAGTTCACCACTGTTCCGTCAGAAACAGCCATGCCAACAACATTCAGCACGGTGGCTACTATGGCAACAGTCTGGCCGTTGGTGATTGTCGAACTGGCGCCGACAGGGACGCCTATTGATATGGAGTCCGGATCGCTGGTTACTAAGAGACTCGTAGTCTTCGTCAAGCCGCCTATCGTTGACTGGGCCTGAATTGTTATCGATCCGGATATAGTGCCGGAATATAAAGTAGCGGTCGCCACGCCTGACGCGTTGGTGGTGGCGGTGACTGAACTGACGATCGAGGGCAGTGGGCTAAAGCTTCCGGTTCCCGTCCCCCCTGTGATGAGGAACGTTACCCCATTGTTATATGCGGGGTTTCCGGAAGCATCCCGGAGCGTAGCGCTTACCACAGTCTGGCTCTGGATGCTGATGCTGAGCGGATTTACCGCAAGTGACATGCTCACCGGAGTCGGCGGAGGCGGCGTGCCGATAGTCAGCGAGGCGCTGTTGTTCAGCGCTCCGACAGTGGCAGTGATCGTTACCACCGCATTGACCGCATTTGCCGTGAAAGTGACGGACGCCACGCCCGAGGCAATGGTCACTGCCGTCCCTGCAGAAAAACTACCCGCCGTCACATCGCTGACCGTAAACGTCACGTTCGCGCCGCTGATTGCCGCCCCTGCCGCGTCCCTGACGGTCGCGGACACCGTGGTATTACCCGACGAAGCGATGGTCGCTGCGCCCAGGGCGACTACGATAGACGTAGGGACCTGGGGCGGCGTGCCGATAGTAATGGGAGCGCTACCGCTGATCGTAGTCGTGCCGACGGTGACGCTGGCCCGGATGGTCGCAGTCGTGTTCGGCGTGACTGCGGTGAACTGGCTCGTTGCGACGCCGGACGCATCAGTGACCGCCGAGGACGGTGTGAACGAGCCCGCGCCGGCGCTGATAACCGAGAAGGTGACGCTGACGTTCTGCATCACGACTGAGCTCGCATTGGTCACAACCGCGGTCACGACGGACGTCCCGCCGTTGGCAATTGCCGCGGCGGAAAGCGATAACTGAACCGTCGTCGGTGTCGCTCCCCCCGGCGTTGAGCTGGGAGGGGGGGTCGGTGAATCAACAGAGCATCCGCCAAGTAGAAATGCAAGGCTGGCGGTAATAATGACAAACGCATTGGTCTTTTTCATGAAGCCCCCTCCATACAAGTAAAAAACGTCGGTCACGTCGTTGTCGTCACGGTTAAGTCAGCGGTGCCGGCAGCAGTGCCGGATGTAACGTGGATCGTGTCTTCGAACGGGAGGCCGAAGACGACGATGGAAAAGTCGTATACCCCGTATTCGTTGGTCTGAGCCATAAAACCGCTGTCTACCGGGATAATTTTGGCAGGGTCGGCATTGAGGTTTCCATCGGGAAACCAGTAAAACTGATACAGCCCTAACGTGGATGGTATGGCGAAGCCCCCGGAAATGACCACGTTGGCATAAGGCATCGGGGTCCCATTGGGGTATCGGACGATCACTTTAAGGTTGACGACCGTTTCGCCGGCATTATTTAGCGATACGTCATTGGGACTGAGCGTTATTGTCGAGCCGTCAGGTGCGCTTTCATTGTCCCCGCAGCCCTGGAACAGTACGATGGGTGCAATGAGAAACGAAAGAACCAGAACCGAAAGCAGTCTTGCTGGCAGCTTCATAAACCTACCTCCCAGATATTGTAGACATACTGAACATACAACTATAATGCCAAAAGTTAAGACACGCTCAACTGGCTGTTAATTCAGACTTTAACAATAAATTCCAGAGTCTGGAGCGCCCGGCAATTAGCATGCGGGTTCTCAATTGTGTAATGGTTTACACACCAAGCATCCAGATAACTAAATCTTCCAGGCATAAGCCTCGTCTTTACTGATGGAGAGCTAAAGTTCCGGCGCGTTCTGCCGTAGTAAAGCTAAATTACTTCCGCCCGAACGATGTTCGGCTTTACAAAGATCAGGAGCTCCCGCTTCTGTTCCGAGGCAAAATTAGTGCGGAACAACCAACCAATGAGCGGTAGGTCGCCGAAAAACGGCACTTTAGAGACGCTCTCACCGCGTTCGAGGATCAGGATGCCGCCGATCACGGCTGTCTCACCGTCTGAAAGAAGAAGTTCCGTTTCAGCCTCGTTTTTTCGTATGGACGGTGAACCATTTACCACGATAGAAGAATCAGGCGCGTTTTTCTTGGCCAGGATCTTCATGAAAATCTTATTATCAGGCGTTACGTGCGGTGTAACTATCAGCTCCAAAGTGGCATCAATGAATGACACCGACGTACCCCCATCCTTCGCTGCGCTTTGATAGGGGACGGACACGCCTTGCGAGATCTTCGCTTCTTTGTTGTCAAGAGCGCTTACTCGGGGAGTTGAGATCACCTTACCCTCGCCGGTGCTCTCCAGTGCCGACAGGACAAGGTCAAGATTGAAGGCTTTGCTGAGCGATCCAAAGGTGAACCCGATAGCGCCGCCCGCGCCCTGTCCGGTCGCTGCCGGGAGATTCACGAGGTAACGTCCCACTCCGGAAGGCCCGGCAGCCGCCCCTGGCGCTCCGGTTACTCCGATCGAGTTCGGGAACTGGAGCCCGGTGGGATTGCCTGTTCCCGCACCTGATTTATAGTCGAGGCCCCACTGTACGCCGAGTTCGCGGGAAAAGTTGAGCGTTGCTTCTACGATCTTCGCCTCGATCATAACCTGTGGGATGGCCTTATCGAGCACCTTGATGAGCGCAAGGACCTCATCCATGTTGCGGGCGATGTCCTTAATGATGAGGGTGTTGGTCCGTTCGTCCGCCACGGTCTCGCCGCGGGGCGACAAGGATTTCTTGAGTGTCGGTTCCAGCGTCTTGGCGGCGGTATAGTTTATGGAAACCACCCTGGTTACCAGGTCCTCAGCCTTCTTTTTCGATTCCTTTGCTCTGAACTGATCCTCGGACTCCTTCGTCAGATCTGCGGTGCTGGCGATACGAAGGATATTTTCCTCGAGTACATAACCCAAGCCGTTCATTCTCAAAATAATGTCCATGGCCTGGTCCCAGGGGATCTTGACCATGCGCACCGTGACCTTGCCCTTCACATCCGGCGCAAGAATGATGTTCAGGTTCGCCACCTCGGCAAAGAGACGCATCACCGTTATCAGGTCAGCATCCTGAAGGTCCAAGGATATCTTTTTCCCCGTATACCTGCTTGTTGTGCCAACGACCAGTGCCTCTTCTTGTGACAGAGGCCTGATTGCTGCATCCTCGGCCGCTTCTTTAGCAGGCGCTGCAGGCTGCACCGGAGGTGCCGTGACCTCTTTTTCTGAGACAGCCGTTGTTGGTGGAGCCTCTGCAGCCTTTTCCTGGACCGGGACCTCAGCAGCTGCCTCTGGCGCTGCAGCAGCGGCAACATTCATGGCGACAATGACGGTATTTCCGCTCGGCGTGACAGTGTACTCCATGGTTTTCGTAAGATCGAGCACCACACGCACTTTTTTCTCGTCACGGTCCTTATGCTGGCCCACGCGCACTTTGTCGAGGCCGCCCTTCCGGACGGGGATCACGGTCGGCCGTACTTTGTGAATGGCCCCGGGAATGTCAATGACCAGTCTTTTCCCTTCAAGCATGAACGTGTTCGGCTGTATGGTGCCGTTGCCGGTGATGACGACATTGACGCCGTCCTTTCCCGCCTTTGCCTTCACCGATGTTACCACGGTTGCCGTGCCTTTTTCCTGAATGGATGCCTCAGCCGCGGGTACAGGTGCAACCGGCTCTGCAGGAGGGACAGCGGTGATGGTCTCCGTTTCGGCCTTCGCCGTATCCACCGGTTTGGCAAGTTCAACGATCAGCTTTCCGTTCAACTGGTATACCTTGGTATCCGCCGCCTGTGACAGGCCTATCTCAAGGCGTGCGATCGAGTCCATTTGCGTCGGTGTGATCGTGCCTACGGTTCCTATGTTCACGATCAGGGGATCCTTGAAGTTGCTGATATCGGCATCAGGGATATCAACGACCAGCCGAAGCGGCTCTGTGAGCTGAAACGACGTGTACTGCAGAATGGGGTCTCCGCCGGAGATGACTAGTTCGGTCTTGCCGTCCGCTTCTCGCGGTTCGATCTTGTCAATGACAACCAGCTGAGTCCCCTGTGTTGCCGACGGTGTCGTACCGGCGCAGCCGTTCAACATGAAGATAAAGGGAACAAGGAGCAGCAAGCAGCTTATTGTGATACGGGGTTGAACGGACTTCATTGCATCCCCTCCTGTTTTTTCCGGAGATTAATAATAATCTCCCTGCGATCATCAGCGCCCATATAGTTTTTAAACTTTTCCTCAAGCACCAGGGAATCCTGGTTTATCTTTTTCACCACCGCTCGGTTCGGACCGATCCGCGTCCCGACATGCACAAAATACCCCTTGCCATCCGGACCTTCCAGCATAGCATTATAGCCGAATCCGCCCCAGAGAATGCCGGTCATTTTGAACTCGCTGATGGAATAGCGCTCCAGCGGCGGAAGGTTGGACTGGCTAAGCTGCTTGGTCTCGCGGGTCACAATAGGAGAGAAAGGATCACGTCGACCCGCAGGATCGTAGGCATAGTCGGATTGGCTTTGGCCGGGAATAACGACACCCGCTGTCAGCGTCATTTGCGAAGTGACCGCCTGCGCCGCCTGCTTCGCCTTGTCTGCCGCCGGGCCGGTTGTTGTCTTCGAGTCAGAGCACCCGGCGCTGACGATCAGCAAAACTACCAAGAAGCCGGGGAGCGTTCCCGGCGGACTACCGGGTCTTTTTTGCTGGTGTTTTTGGCGCTGTCTCAACTTTCTTCTCCGCTGCGGCGAACGTCATAGCCGTACAATCGATATTAATTTGCATTGCTCCATCCGGGCCCGCCTTCGGCTGGCCCATCTTGATGTTCAATATATTCACGATGCGCTTCACTTTGCCGATACTGTCAAAAAACATCCCGACATTATGATACCCGCCGATCAGATTCACAGAGATGGGAATCTCCTCATAAAGTCCGCTCGAATGAGTTCGCCGCTTCTCGGGTTTCCACAGCTTGAGCGTGAGGCCGGACTTGTTCACGAGGCCCTGGATCTCGCCGAGCAGCGTCGACACCTCGGTCTCCTGCGGCAACTGCTCGGAGAGGACCTTCAGCTTAGCATTGAGCGTCACGACCTCCTGTTCGAGGTCGGCCAGTTTTTTTATCCGTTCGTCATTGGCCCGTATCGTTGCCTGTGTCTCGGACAAGATTTTTTCATTCTTTCTGATTTCGGAGATCATGGGGATGTACTGAAAGTAAATGAATAGTCCGACCAGCACGCACAGGAACCCGATGAAGCCGTAGAGCCGGGTCTTTGCAGGAATCTTCTGTATTTTATCGACGAGACCCATTACTCTCCCTTGACCTTGAATTGAAGTTTGTACTGATAGAGATCGATGTTTTCGATCTTGGACTGTCTCGACTCAAGGAGTATCACCTCGCTGAAAAAGGGGTCGGCCTTAAGGTTGTCGACAAAATGAACCACTTCATTGTTCGAAAAAGCCGTTCCTTCGATATTCAGCACCCCAACGCTTTCTGCGAGCGACGTAAGATTCAGCCCCTTGGGCAAGGCCTTGCTGATCTTATCAAGAACCTTGACAGGGCCGCTTTGATTCTTTTTCAGCTGTTCAATGACCCCGATCTTTTCCAGAACTTTTTTCCGGTCCTCTTCAACATTGGCAACTTTCTCCAGCTTTTTTTTCTGATCGGCAACGGTTGCTTTTGCGGTGTTGACCTTCCCTTGCAGTTCGACGGTCTGGGCTGTCAATTTCATCCAAAAGAACGCTATGCCGCCCACGGTCACCGTAAGCAGCAACAGGCCAAGGACCAGCTGCTGCTGCAATTCGGTCAGTTTTTTCGGAGGTTTCCGCTTGGTCGGGAGGAGATTTATCTTTATCATCGGTCCCCGGGCCTCCTCATGGCAAGTCCCACCGCCACAGCGCATAGAGGTGCTGCCTCTTCAATGAGGGCGGGATCAAAACGCTTTGGATCAACTTTCAGGTTTTTGAAAGGGTTCGTAACTTCCACCGGGATCTCAAGCCGCTCCGAGAGGACGGTGCTGAACTGCCCGATCCGCGCGCACCCTCCCGATACCAGTACCCGCGCGACCTGTTCGTTGCCGGTCGTGGATCGAAAGAACTCGAATGAACGCTGCGTCTCGGCCACAATGTCCTCGGTAACCGTGGCGATAGCGGCCGCCAGTTGCTCCCGGTCAGCACCTTCCACTTCCTCGCCCCGCTTCACCTTCTCGGCGTCCTCGTAGGACAGCCCGAAATCGCGTTGCAGCGCCTCGGTATAGCGGTTGCCGCCGACCGTGATGTCACGGGTAAAGATCGA
>MHDY01000221.1 GCA_001803705.1 Nitrospirae bacterium GWC2_56_14
GCCCTTCTTTCGGTTACCTTTCTTGGGCAAGCAAGAAAGGTGACAGAAAATGCGAAAAATGACTCAAATACTGCTTAACAAATCATATAGGCGCTTATTCCACTCACATGGAAGCCAGAAAATCAAGGCAACAATCAAGGCAACGATATAGTTATCCGCCGGGGTGGAGGTCTACCGCCGATCCAGCACCTCGCGTACGAGCGCAAGCAGTTTATGCGGAATAAGAGGTTTGCTCATGAAGACGGTGTTCTTCTCCAGCAGGTCCTTCGCCTCTATGACATCGGCAGTGTATCCGCTCATGAAGATCACCTTCACGTCATCTCTGAGAGCAGCGATCTCGGCAAAAGCATCCTTCCCGTTTTTCTTCGGCATGATCACATCGAACAGGCAGAGCTTGAGCTCGGCGGCGTGCTCGCGAAACTTCCGGACCGCCTCCTCTCCGTCGTGCGCCTCGATGACCCTGTAGCCGGACTCCTCGAGCGTGTGCTTTACGGACCCGGCCACTTCGGCGTTGTCCTCGGCGACCAGGATCGTCTCGGTGCCGCCGCGAACCTCCTTCACGGGTCCGTCTGTCCCGATCTCCGCCTGGCCGGCGGCGAGCGGGAGATAGATCCGGAAGGTCGTGCCCTTGCCCGGCTCGCTGTAGACACCGATGTGCCCGTTGTGCTGCTTGATGATGCCGTATACGATGGCCAGGCCCAGGCCGGTGCCCCGGCCCAGTTCCTTGGTCGTGAAGAAGGGTTCGAAGATCTGCGTCTTCGTCCGTTCGTCCATGCCGCTGCCCGTATCGGACACCGACAGAAGCGCATAGCTCGCCCCTTTTTTCAGATCGTGCAGGTCCGCGGCCGCCGGATCGACGGAAACACACTCGGTCTTGATGATCAAGGCACCGCCCTGGGGCATGGCATCGCGGGCATTGGTCGCCAGGTTCATGAGCACCTGCTCGATCTGTCCGCTGTCCGCCAGGACCGTCATGTCCTGGCCGGCCAGCGCGGTCCGGACCTCGATGTCCTCTCCCAGTACCCTCGTCATGAACGGTTCCATGCCGCGCACGATCTCGTTGATATTCACCAGCCTGGCCTCGAGCACCTGCTTGCGGCTGAAGGCCAGGATCTGACGCGTGAGAGCCGTTGCCCGTTGGGCCGCCTGCAGGACTTGGCTTGTGTAGAAGTGGGGCTGGCTCCCCTCGGCAACGTGCTTCTTGACCAGCGACGCATACCCGACGACCGCCGACAGCACGTTGTTGAAGTCGTGGGCGATCCCGCCCGCTAGCCTTCCGACCGCCTCCATCTTCTGTGCCTGCATGAGCTGGGACTCGGTCCGCCGCCTGGCGGTGACGTCGCGCACGAGCTCGATCCCGGCGATAATGGCCCCCGACGCATCGCGCAGCGGTGAAGCGGTCATTTCGTAGAACCGCTTCTCGCCGTCCTTCTGAAGGACCCGCTCCGACGTGTGGACCCGGCCGTCTTCAAAGGCCAGCGCGATGGGGCATCCTTCGCAGCGCTCCTTCCTGTTCTCGTAGGCCTCGTAGCACAGGTCCCCCACGTGGTCACCGGTCATTCCCTTATGCACCTCGTTCTGGTACACGACCCGGTAGGTCCTGTCCTGTATGCTGATCCCGTCGCCGATAGCCGCAATGATCGCCTCGAACTTGTTCCGCTCCTCACGGAGCGCGGCTTCGGCCTTCTTGCGCTCGCTGATATCGACGAAGGTGACGACCGCACCGACGACCTCGCCGTCCTTCACGATCGGGTAGGACCAGTATTCCACCGGAAAGGATGTTCCCTCCCGCCGCCAGAACACCTCGGTGTCACGGTGGACCTCGCTTCTCGACCTGAATGCGGAATAGATCGGACATTCCTGTTCCGGGTAGGAGCGGCCGTCCGCAAGAGAATGATGTATCAGGTTATGCATGTTCCTGCCCAGCATCTCCTCCCCGCGCTCGTATCCCAGAAGCGCCAGGCAGGCTGCGTTGCTGAACGTGCAGATGCCGTTCATGTCCACGCCGTAGATGCCCTCGGCAGTTGAATCGAGCAGGAGCTGGATCCGCTCTTCCTTCTGCAGGACCGCCTCGGTCCTCTCCTTCACCCTGCCGAGCGCCGAGTTGACGGCCGTGCCGATCTGGTCGAACTCGCTCACGCCGGTAGGGCTGATGGCCCGTTCCGCATGAAGGTCGGCGACCATGGATGTTACCGGCCCGCGCAGACGCTTCTGCAATATCAGGAGCAGCGCTGCCACCATCAGGAGCGTGCCGGTGGCCACGAGCGGAACCAGGAAGCGGATCTCCCGCCGGACACCCAGACCGGGGTCGCTTGCGGTGACGAGGTAGATCTTCCAGTCCCATGCCGGGAACCATATGCCCAGCCCGCGCAGCAGGTGTTCGTTCTGCTCGATGGTAAAAAGATGATTCACGGAGCGGAATGCGACCTGTTTGTCCTGTTCCGGGGACAGGGTGGAGAAGAGGACCCCGTTGTCCGGACCAACGACCATGCCATTGACGGCATGGGCCCGCCAGTTCAGGTCCAACGCCTTGAGCATCTCGCGCTGTTTGGCTTCCACTGCCCTCCGGTCGTCCAGCAATTGCGCCGTTGCCAGTTCCACCATTGCCGAATCGAGAAAACTTTTTGATTCATCGGCATAGCCTGCCAGAGTCGAGCGGAAGTAATCATCGATGATGTCGTTGGTGATGTGGGATATCAGCACGAGGAGCGCGATCGAAACAACCGAGATCACGGCGAAAATAGGCACGAGCAATCTGTATGCAAGGCTTGATTTATCGATGTCCATCCAGGGCCTCTCTGGTAACCGCGAGCGTGTTCGTGGCCGAATCATATTGATCAAGAAGGCCGCGAAGAAATACTCCGGCATATTCCAAGGTAGACTTCATGTGTTTGTTCATCGTGCTTTCCAAACTAACGATGTGTTCCACAGCGGTCAGCATGGAACAACTGTTAATACGAACGCATTAAATAATGACACCTGCTGCGCCCCTTTTTATCCTCTCCCCTCTGCGGGAGAGGGTAGGGTGAGGGGGATCCCTCCGAGGGATGTAACAATTTTTAATTCGTTTGCATTAGTTCCGCGAATCGTCGGATTACGCCTCTTTATAAATGGTGTCCACGGCCAGGCCTGCAGCGAGCAGCAGCATGGCTTGCGCCGGCGCCGGTTCATGGTTCAAGGCAACGATATAGTTGTCCGCCGTGGTGAACAGCTCTTTCCCGATGCCGGCCCATTTCTTCGTGATGGTCCCCAGTTCGCGCTCCGCCTTGTTCAGGTAGCGGAAGTTCCAGCCCTTCCAATCCCCCTTCACAAAGGCAACTTCGTTCTCAGCGGCGTCGAAAACATAAAATGCCCCGCCAAGCGAGAACACCTTGCTCTTCAACCACCCGACGATCGTTCCGCGGCTGTCGCAGATATTGACCCGGGCGCTGAAGAGCGTGACGCCACGATGGATCGAGAACAGCAGCTTCCGCTCGTCTTCATGGTCGGACCCTTCATAGACAAAGACCTTCGTGGGCAGGAACCGCTTGTTCACCAGAAAGCGCAGCACATGGATCAAGGCGCCCGGCTTTTCCCTCGCGATCCCCAGTTGTTTCTGCGTCTCCGGATCAAGGATGTCGTAGGTATCCGACAGCTTCATGAACCCGACATGTTCGCGGATAAAAAATGTTTTTCTGTTCAGCATTGAGTGTTCTCCTTTTATCAATCAGCAACGAGTTGGCCGTCTTTGGCGGTTCGAACGACCTGGGAAGTCACAATAATTTTCAACGGTGACATTTGCCCTCTCCTGTCGGTTAAATTTTCATCGTTGAAGATTTGATCTCTTTGGTTCCAAGTCCACTTCGGACATAACGTCCCCTCCGCTCTCCTCCAGCCGCGTTATCTCACGACTCTGAATCGATAATCCCAGCCCCAGCCGTTCCCGCCGTGCGTCATCAGCGAGCCGACATTTCTGCCGTCCTTCCGCGCAACGATGCGTAATAGATAGATTTCTTTTTCCTTATTGGGCGCCAGATCGAGGTTCACGCTGGTGGCCGTAATCGTATCGCCCGTCACCAGCTCTTTCTCGGCAAAGGGATCACATTCGGTCCTGTTTATCGTATAAGTATAATAAACGTCATTATCGATGCCTTCCCAGTTTAAGTGAATCGGAGCTTCGTGAATGATTTTGTTAAAGCAGGCAGCCCCCCACCCGGCCATCGGGACTCCGTTGTCTTCGGGTGTTGAGAGATGGATGATGCGCTCCATATCAATATCAAACGCGGGCGGCGATGCAGCGAACGCGGAAAAATGGGCATAGCCTTTATAATCTCCGGGGTACAGATCCGGATTGGAATGATCGGCATTCACTCTGACCTCACACGAATAGCCTCCCTCGGAAATCACGCGAAGTGAAATCAATGCTGTCTCCGGATCATATTCAAAGGCGGGAGTGATCCACTGGGCAAGACCGGGGCTGTAGATGCTGATCCTGGGAGCGGCATTTGTATAGTCGGACAGGGGTTTCCCATCAAAGAGAAGGCGACCTTTCACGATGATCCCGCCTGCACTATTAGCTTTCCGGGAGTTTCCCGCATGGTTACTGACAGCAGGTTTGGAAGCCGTGGCCGCCTTCAGCGTCTTGACCGCACCAGGACCCGGCTCTGTCTTTGTTCCCATCAGTTTGCTGATCTGGCCGTCATTAACCAGAACTGCTGAGGCCACGGAATGAACCGTTCCGGTATCAGCTGCAATCGTCCTGGCATTCAACTTCAGCAGTGACCCGAGGTCGGTGATCGTACCCGTAACGATCATATCAACGCCCAGGATCTGCCCGACCTTTTTTGCGCTTTTTTCATCAAGCATACCTGTCAGGCCGAGTCTCTGCTCCCTGAGAACCTTGCTGATCAGTTGCCGTTCGACGACCTGAAATCGCCCGGATAAAAAAAGTCGCGTCGTCAGCTCCTCGGCGACGAATTTTCCAAGGTCCGTGATCCGGCCGTGGATATCCGAAAACTCGATCACGGCTACTTTCAGATTCTGCTGATTGACCATACTGCCGCTGATCTCACGCGCCAGTTTTTCCAGTTGAGAATCGACTGTTCGATCAACCCCGGAAGCCGAAACCCGAAGGTCAACTGGGCCTGTTCCTGTTGCCGTGCAGCCATACGCAATGAGGCACGGCAGCAGCAATAGAAGAAAAATTTGCTTTGTCACTGCGCACTCCCTTGGTCCCGAATATAAGTTTGTTGGTTGGGCTATGCATCACAGCCCAACATTTTTTGAATTCTGCTGGGCAAAGGTGAAGCATTTTGCCCGACCTACTCACTGTGATCGTGAACGCGGTGCGAAGTTTCGTTCATTCAGATAAGTTGCTTCTTAATCCAATACATCAAGCCATAACGACTGCGACACGATAAACGGTGCAAAACCAAGAGACGAAAGAGATAAAGCCTGTGCATCTAGCTCAAAATCTTTAAGAGCGGTCAACATCATTTGTTCAATGATATTATTGAAACCAGCGTTGGCAGACGTCCGGGCCGTACCGGGAGGCTGACTAACTATGAGACCCTTTGTTGTGTGTAAGGCATGCTTATAGCCTGTTTTTGTGATGACAACGTTTCCTTTTGACAAAACAATGTTCATTTCATATGTGTCTGTTTCAGATGTGCCTATTAAACCCAAGGTAAACCCGGAAAGAAAATCTTTGGCAGCCACAGCCGCACCGCCACTACTGGTAAGATTATTAACCACGATTTCAAGCTTGGGCGCATTATTATCCGCTACAGGATCCACCATACCAGAAGTTTTAAGTACGCGCTCAACTTGATTTTGTAGCTTTCGATCAACCTTGGGAATGTGCGTTCCATTTCTTTGAAATTCAGCAACGACTCGCCATTTGAGGGGCTGTGCCCGGCGCGAAATATCTTGAAAGTTTGTTTTCCCATATTCAAGATCAATATATGATTTGTGAATCGCGAAACATCCTGTAAGTACGGACAATATCATTACAGCAAAAGAAAACCGGACAATTTTTCGCAACCACATAAGATCGACAGACAAACACATCATGCGCCTCTTCATAGACTTTCCCCCGTATTACTCTCTCAGTCGGTTGCTTTACATAATGCCGGTACGGTAATCGTTACGCACGACTGTATCAGAAAGATCGTTTATTGTAAATTAAAAAGGTCTCTAACTTATTGATATTATAGTAGAGGAGTGTCGTTCAACACCGCATCCTGGATGCATATCCTACTTTGTAAAAAACTGCGCTTCTTCCATCACCCGATAGTTCTACCGGTTGTCGTACAGTCCTTTACACAACAATGCAAAATAATCCTTGACCCTATACGCCAATTCATGTATATACTTTTATCTATTACGGGAGATACTATGTCAGTCAAGTACGCCATGCTCGGCATCCTGGCTCAAAAGGACCTGCACGGGTATGAACTCAAAAGCAGTTTCGATGAAAAGGTCGGTGATTTCTGGAGCTTGAACTACGGCCAGATTTACTCCACCCTCGACCGTCTCGAACAGGACGAGCTCGTTTCCCATGACCGCCAGGCCCAGGACAAGCGGCCGGACAAGAAGATCTACAGCATTACCCCCAAAGGCAAAAAGGAACTGGAAGAATGGCTTGCGACGCCGGTCACCAAGGTCCGCGCCCTGCGGGACGAGTTCTTCATCAAACTGGTGTTCATGGACAAGCGCAATCCCGCGCCGGTGCTCGAGCTGATCGAAAAGCAGAAAACCCTTTATCTCAAACAGATGAACCAGCTCACCCATCAGAAGGTGGCGCACAAGAAGCAGCCGAAGAAGCATGATTCTCTTACCACCGAGCTGTTGATGGATGCGGGGCTGTTCCATGCCGAGGCGGATATCAAGTGGCTGACGTTGTGTGAATCTAAGATTAAATCCATGATGAAAAATAAATGAAGTTCTAATTCTAAACCACAGACCGAAACCGTTTTGCCACGAAGACACGAAGGCACGAAGAAAGGCCTGATTCTTTTTAAGTCTATTAACTCCATTATATTTAAGATGTTCTTAGTGTCTTAGTGCCTTCGTGGCGAAAAATTGTTTAAAAGGAGTGATCATGATCGAACTGAAGAATGCCAGCAAGAAGTATCAGCAGGGTGCGCGGGAAGTCCATGCCTTACGGGATGTTTCTTTAAGCATCAAGAAAGGCGAATTCCTTTCGGTCATGGGAGCCAGCGGCTCGGGCAAGAGCACGTTTCTGAACCTCATCGGCGGACTCGACCAGCCATCCAGCGGCGAGATCTTCATCGACGGGATACCGCTCCACGGCATCTCGGACGACGAACTGACGCTTATTCGCCGTCGCAGGGTCGGGTTCATCTTTCAGTTCTTTAACCTCCTGCCGATCCTGACTGCTGCGGAGAACGTGAGCCTGCCGCTCCTGCTCGAAGGAACGCCGTACTCGGAGATCAAGCCGAAAGCCATCAAGCTCCTGGAACAGGTGGGACTGAGCGAACGGACCGAGCACCGGCCGGAGCAGCTTTCAGGCGGCGAGATGCAGCGGGTCGCCATCTCCCGGGCGCTTATTTCCAATCCAGCCGTGCTCCTCGCCGACGAGCCCACGGGCAACCTTGACTCCCACACCAGCGAAGAGATCTTCATGCTGCTCAAAAACCTTCATGAGCAGGGCCAGACCATCGTGATGGTCACGCACGACCCCCGCGCCGCAGCCTACGGGTCGCGCATCGTCACGCTGAAGGACGGCATGGTATCGGAAGATATATCCCTCGGAGGCCGGGCATAACTGCAGGGTTCAGGGGTCAGGGGTCAGGGTTTAAGGCTTTGAGTTAAAGAAAGGTAAATAATGACAGTCACCAATATGCTGCGTCACATCAGCTTGAAGCACATTCGGCACCAGAAGGTCAGAACTGCCATTGCCCTCTTCGGCATCGCCCTGGGCGTGTCCTCCATGACCTCCATCGACATCGTGAACACCAGCGTGATCCGCTCTTTGGAGGACTCGATCAACCGCATCACGGGCCGCGCCGTGCTCCAGGTCTCGGGCGCTGAATCAGGCTTTTCCGAAGAAATGCTCGAACGTGTACAGAAGATCCCGGGCGTGGAATACGCCGTTCCGGTGATCGAGACGAACGCTTCCCTTGCCTCGGGCAGCGAGCGATCCTTCGTGGTGCTCGGCGTGGACGTGCTGCAGGACAGTAATATCCGCGATTACAGCGTGACCGATGAAAGCTCGGACATTCCGGACCCCCTGCTCTTTCTGGCCAGGCCCGACTCCATCCTGCTTACCAAAGAGATGGCACACCGTGAAGGCATCAGGATCGACCAGAAGCTCCAGGTCCAGACCGTGCAGGGGCTTAAAAACTTTACGGTCCGCGGCCTGCTCGAACCGGACGGACCGGCCAAGGCCCTGGGCGGCGATATCGCCGTCATGGACGTGTACGCGGCGCAGCTTGCTTTTGGTAAGGAAGGCAGGATCGACCGGATCGATGTCAGCATTCTTCGCGGAGAAACGCTCGACTCCATGAAGGCGCGCATCCAGGCGGCCCTGCCCGAAGGCTACAATATCGACACCCCGGCAGGCAGGTCCCGCCAGATCGAGAACCTCATGGCGCGTTTCCGGAAGAGCATGGACCTCATCAGCTTCATGGCGCTTTTTGTCGGTATGTACCTCATCTACAATACCGTGTCCATCTCCGTTGTGCAACGCAGGAAAGAGATCGGCATCCTGCGCGCGCTCGGCGCGACCCAGGGCCAGATCATCAGGCTATTCCTTGCCGAGACCGTTGTGCTCTCGCTGCTTGCATCCATCCTCGGCGTCGGGCTTGGCCTGTTCTTTGCGAAGCTTTCGATCAGTGCTGTTGCCCAGACCGTCTCGTCCATGTATGGCCGCTCGCAGGTCACGGACCTGGCATTCACCTGGTACAGCATGCTCAAGAACATCGGTATCGGCATTGCGGCCAGCGTTATTGCAGCGGCCTTCCCCGCGCGTTCGAGCACGCAGGTGGCGCCGGTATCCGCGATCCGCTCCCTGCCCTATGCCATGGACGGCACGGTGCTGAACAAGGCGCAGAAGTTCTTTTCCGCTGCGCTGATAACGCTTGCAGGCATCATTATCCTTATCTATAAGACCGTGGGCCTCGCTTCCCCGATCCGGAACTCCATGACCACCACCCTGGCGATGATCTGCCTGCTGCTCGGCATCTCGCTGGCTGCGCCGCTGTTCCTGAAATGGTTCATCACCCTGTACCGTTCTTTCCTCGCCTCGCGCCTCGGCGCCAGCGGCAGGATCGCCGGGTTGAACATTGAGAAGAACCTTTCCCGAAACGCGGTCGCCGTGGCCGCCGTGTTCTTCAGTATATCGCTTTCCGTCAGTTCATCGAGCATGATGAACAGCGCGCGAAAAGGCGTCATGGATTACATCGATGATATTGAAAACAGCGATATCATAATAACCTCGGGGCATCCTCTGGCAACCGCAGGCGCGGCGACCATCCCCATGCCCCTCGGCATGCGCCAGGAGCTTGAAGCCGTCCCCGGCGTACAGTCGGTGGACCCCTTTCGCAAACTGTTCATGAACTTCTCCGGAAAGCGGGTCCTTCTGGAAGCGATCGACATCGTCACCTGGCCGAAGCACAATACCTGCACGATCATCGACGGCAAACTGATGACGCGCGGACAAGAAGAAATTTCAGTGAATGAGACCATTGCGGACAAACTCGGCGTAAAAGCCGGTGGCGTCATGGTACTACCTACGCCGAACGGACCCAAAAGCTTTGTGGTGACCGCGATCGTTCTGAGTTATGCCTCCGATGCAGGCGTCATCTTCATGGACATGGAAACCTACGAACGCCATTGGAACGACCATGTTGCCGACATGTTTTCGGTCTACGTCAAGCCGGGTAATGACATCGCTGCCGTGCGCGCTTCCATACAGGACCGCTTCAAAGGCAAACGAAAGATGTTCGTGCTGCCTGCGCTGGAGTTCCGGCAGGAGATCAAAAAGATGCTGGACCAGTCCGTGGTGATGAACGACGCCGTGAACGTTCTTACCCTGCTCATCGCCGGGTTCGGCATCATCGTGACCCTGCTGGCCTCCGTGCTGGAGCGTACGCGGGAGATCGGCATCCTGCGGTCCATCGGAATGAAGCGGAACCAGGTTTCCGCGGTGGTGCTGATCGAATCGGCGCTCATCGGCATGGCCGGCGGGCTGCTCGGCATCGTTGCCGGCGTGATCACCGGCTGGATCAATCTCGAGGGTTTTTTCCGGCTGGACTTCGGGGCAAGTTTGTCCTACCATATACATTATCCCTCGATCGGCTCGGCGCTGCTGCTGTCGATCGGGCTGTCCGTGCTTGCCGGGCTGTACCCGGCGAAGCGCGCGGCAAAAACCAATATCGTGGAGGCGCTTTCCTATGAATAGGTTTTTTCAATTGCGGATTTCGGATTTCGGATTTCGGATTTTTACATCTAAACCTAAGTCGTGCGGTGTGGACCCTGGCGGTGTTAATCCGCAATCCGCAATCCGCAATCCGAAATTGCGTCACCTCCGGTACGTACTATCTTTAATTACAGTCATATCACTTATGCAAACCTCTCAGGGATTCGCAATGAACGGTCGCGAAGTTTACGAAAAAGTGCACGAAGTAAGCTTGAAGTCTTTGGACCATAAGATCGAAATGACGATGGTCCTGTTCGACAAGGGCGGCGGCAAGCGCACCCGTTCGCTTACGTCATACAGTAAAAATGCAGCACCCGAAGCATACAAGGCCCTGGCCGTCTTCAACACTCCGCCGGACCTGAAGAACGTCGGATTTCTGGTCCACGCGCATACGTTCTCCGACCGTGATCTCTGGGCCTACTTTCCGGAGTATAAACGCGTGCGACGCATCGCGAACACATCCCAGGACGATTCGTTCTTCGGGTCCGATCTTTCATACGATGATTTCACCGGTCCGCCGAATCTCGATGATTTCAAGTTCAATATTCTCAAAGAAGAGGAGCTGGACGGGAAACCGTGCTTTGTAGTTGAAGTGACGCCGAAAGCACGCCGCAAATATACGAAATACGTCGCCTGGGTGGCAAAGGACCTGTGGATACAGCTCAAGATCGATTATTACCAGGACAAGGACATCTACCGTTCAGGGACATTTAAGGATGTCAGGATGATCGACGGCATCCCGACCCCGTTCCGAAGCGAGATGGAGAACAGGAAGACAAATCACCGGACCGAACTCACGCTCGACAAAGTCCAGTATCACACGAAGTTCGCCGATGACCTCTTTACGCAGCGATCGCTGGAGCGGTCGGGGAAATAGCTTTCCCCTGCTATCAATTCGCTTGTCTGGAATCCGTAAAGATGATATTTTACTGGCGATTTCTTGTAGCTTCGGTTCTTCCTTGATTGGGAAAAAGAACTTGTCAGTTACGAATGGAATTCTAAGCGAAATGGCAGGAATATTTACCGCGAGGTCGCGAGGAGCGCAAGGACGTCAAAAGAACAAGAATATTGCGTTTTAATTAGTTACGAATCAAATTCTACTCAAAACGGCAAGATTATTTTGCCACGATGGCCAAGAGGAGGGCCACTCTGAGGCACGAAGACACAAAGTACGGCCCTAATCCAATTATTAAAACAGTATCTTCTGGAATTTTCGTTTTTCTTCGTGACTTCGAGTCTTCCTCCGTCCCGCATCCAATAGTAATTGGTAACGGAGCGGGGGTGGCAGATATTGTTTCCGGCTTGTCCGGGTTAGGATCTACAAGATTTCCTCGCGACTTTCGCGCCATCGCGGTGAAAGATTATCCGTCCGGTTTGTCCGGGGCCTCACTCCCCTCCATCAAGTGAGGGGAAATATTTCTGTTGCTGAAAGAAGGTCGGTCCCATGCCTGTCTGGATCATCGTTGTACAGTGGATATCCCGGTCCGTGCTCATACTGCTGCTCGTTCTCTCGGTCTGGTCGGTAGCGACCATGCTTCGCTCTTCGCGACTGCTGAATAAAGCCGCCGGTGCTTCAAAAAACCCGGACAACGAGGACGAGAACGTATCCCGATGGATCGAGTCAGGAGACAAGGGCGCCTTCCGCGCATGGGCTGAAAAGAGCGGGTCGCTGCAGGCCGGCACGGCGCGGGCGATCCTCGCGACCGCATCGGACGATCCGGGAAGCATCGACCGCGCGGTCAGGAGCTACCTGAGCCTGCAGCGCACCGGACTGGAGCAGGGCCTCACGGTGCTCGCCACCCTGGGGTCCAATGCGCCCTTTATCGGCTTGTTCGGCACCGTGCTCGGGATCGTCCAGGCCTTCGGCGCATTGGGAGCGCACCAGACGAACGCTTCGGACATCATGGTGGGCATCGCCGAAGCGCTGATCGCAACGGCGATCGGCCTCTTCGTCGCCATCCCGGCCGTGGTCGCATTCAACGTCTTCACCCGGAAGCTGAAGAACCTCGTCGTACGGTCCGAAGCGATGAAGGACCTGTATATTTCCCGGATTAAGAAGTGAATCCATACGAAATCAAGATTTGCCACATAAGTCACAAAAGGCACATAAAAAACTTGTAAGAATACATCTCTGTTCCTTTTGTGCATTTTGTGGCTGAATAACTTTTTTCAATTCCGTCAGGGTATAACCTACAACTCCAGAAAGGCCGCACATGGCATCCGATCCCCTCTCTTCAAGCGCCGACGACAACGGCGAACCGATCTCTTCCATTAACGTGACACCCTTCGTGGACGTCGTGCTCGTTCTGCTCGTCATCTTCATGGTCACGGCCCCGCTCCTGATGCAGGACAGCTTCGGCATCAATCTTCCGAAAGCCTCGAGCTCGGACAAAAAACTTTCCACAAAGCTCGGCGTGGCGATCACGCGGCAGGGCCAGATCCTGCTGAACGGCGAGTTGGCGTCCCCTGAATTGATAACAAGCCGGGTCCGCCAGGCGCTGGCAACGGACCCTGAGACCCAGGCACTGATCAGCGCCGATGCCGACGCCCGGCACGCAGACGTTGTTCGCGCCATCGACCTCATCAAAATTGCGGGGATGACCCATTTTGCCATTCAGATCGACAGACAATAGCGAGATCCTCCTCGGCAATCCGTGGTTCATCTCGTCCGCGCTGCACGGGATCATGCTGGCAGGGGCGCTGCTCGTACTGATCCTGTCGCGGCAGAACGTTCCGCGCGACGTGGTGATCGATATCATCGAATCTCCGCAGACCGCTCCCCTCCCGGTGCGGATGACGGAACCGCGGCCGCTGCCCAAACCGCAGACCGCCCGTGAAGTGTTCGGCATCAGCCCGAAAGCGGCCTCGATAGACCATGGTCTTGAGGTGAAGGCCGGCAACACCGTGGCCAAGGCGCCGGACGACGAAAAACTGAGACCGGGCGACCTTGATTCGCTCCCCATCCCGAGCGACGAATACCTGGTGACCGCGATGCCGCAGCTCAAGGCCGAGGTGCGCGTGGCCTATCCCCCGGAATCGCGAAAAAAAGGCGTGCAAGGGGCCGTGGTCATGGACCTCCTGATCGATACCACAGGCAAGGTCCGAGAAGCAACACTCGTCGAGGGGCCGAACCAGGAGCTGAGCCAGGCGGCCCTGACAGCGGCAAGGGGGTTTCAGTTCTCCCCTGCGGCCATCAAGGACAAGCCCGTTGCCGTGCGGATACGGTATACGTATAGGTTCGTGCTGGAGCGGTAGAAGCGGAGGCTTTTTATCCGCAGATTGCGCAGATGACGCAGATTTTGTCAAATCTTAAAGAAAGTCGGAATACCACAAAATTTGTCATTCTGAGCGCAGCGAAGAATCTCGGTTTTACAACTACTCCAGATCCTTCAGAGATCCTGTCCTGAGCCTACTGCGAGACCCTTCGCTTCGCTCAGGGTGACGGGGCGATCGGAAAGCACCTCCCCAACCCCTTTAACATCTCCCCTCACCCCTGCCCCTCTCCCCCAGCGGTAGAGGGAAAAAGGGAGAGGGGGCTTAATCTATCGAGGGGCTACAGCTTTCCCTCCCCTTGCCAAGGGGAGGTTAGGTGGGGTGATTCGAGGACGCAAGATTGATGAGTGCCTCCGATTTCACGTGAATGTCAATACTAGTATCAGAGCATTATTAACTATTGAGTCACTTATGAAAACTGCATTACTATATATCCTTTACTCTCTCTTCCCGCTCCGGGCTATTTTACCAACCTTGGCCCTCCTGCTGTTCGTGCATACGGTCTCCGCAGAAGAACTGCCAGTGAGCAAACCGACTGTCACTGACCCGGCATTGCAGGCTGCTCCCTATTCCGCACTCAGCACCAGCATGACCCCGACACCGGAGACGCCCATATCCTCAGATCCAACGATCAGCGCTCCAACAACAACCTCTGCACCGATATCTGAAGATATGGGCGTCTCCGGTGTCGGGGTCATGCTGGTGCTGAGTGCGG
>MHDY01000222.1:0-2834 GCA_001803705.1 Nitrospirae bacterium GWC2_56_14
CACGGCAAAGGCGGAGGCGCTCTGATAGGAGGGAAACATAATGAGTTATAACAGTACAGTCGTGTCGTCGGGCATCAGCTTCGGATCGGCGCTGGCAATAACAATCTCCTGGAGCTTGAACCATTCAGTCCTCTGGGCGATCATCCACGGGCTCTTCTCGTGGTTTTATGTGATCTACTATTTGATCGTACGGTAGCATCGCGCGGGTGATGAGCATGAGCCGCCGGCTCCTTCACCCTCCCCTCAGCTGGTAGGTTGGGCAAAATGTCTCACCTTGCCCAACAGAATTCAGAAGATATTGAGCTGAGATGCGTAGCCCAACCCACAAACTTCCAAAATGATCTTTTATGCCCTCGCCGGCAGCAATCCTGTGGCTGCCAAATCTCGATTTGTATTATTCTTATAATCAACAATATAACGGTTTTCTGGATTATTCAATTCAAAAGAATCGTAAGTCATTGACTTTGCATATATTCAGTGATACAGTTCCGTTCATATAATCACCTTGTTACTTGAATGGAATTATCTATGCCAACGCAGCAAGAACAACTGTATCTCAAAACTATAAATGATCTTGAGAAGAGAATTGCCGATCAAGATCCATACGAAATTCTGGGCTCATCAGCCATAATCCGCAAACT
Source organism: Nitrospirae bacterium GWC2_56_14 (assembly GCA_001803705.1). GTDB lineage: Bacteria > Nitrospirota > UBA9217 > UBA9217 > UBA9217 > GWC2-56-14. The sequence goes on from MHDY01000222.1 coordinate 642, forward strand.
TTTTTTAGACGACCATCCCTTGGTAGATCAAATTAACCGAGAGTGCAAGTTTAAATTGCAATTTAATGTCTGTCTTCCTACCCCCCTTCCTCCAGGCTTTCCAAAACCAGATATATATTCGGTTCAAGATGGCCTTGATCCAGCGACATCGAGACCTGGCAAACAAGTCTCTCAGCTAACAAGAGACCAATTTTTTAAAGTCGCAGTATTAGCGATTAATGGCAAAGAATATACGATAAGAGATGTAATTCTTTTTGAGGCGAACATTATGGGCGGTGTTCATGCAGGAATGCCGAAATCTGAAGCAGAAATAATTCTTAAAACCTTAAATGATCAGATGTCTATTGGTGGTTATGCTTCTTCCTTACGTCAGCTTAAAGCAATCGGACGCGTTGTTCTAAAAGCATTAGATCCTCTGACCCAAAATATTAAGCAAAAGACAAATTAGAATATCTACTATTGACGAGTCGTTCGAGCCGCCACGAGCGGCTCAACTCGTCGTTGATTCTGAACAGCCGGGTTGCAGTCAACATCGAGCCAAATTAAGCGTGGATTATCGGACATGGCAGGAGAGGCAATGACAGTTCATTCCCTGATAAAGATCAAATGGATTTCAATGTTATACAGAACAGTCTGCTTCTCAGCAATTCTCCTCATAGTACCCTTGAGCGCAATGAGCAATATTACTCAATGGGACGGTGCCGCAGCCGGAGGCCCGGGACCCGTGGTTCAGAGCAAGCTTGAACTTCAAAGAGAAAAAGTTCTATTCGATAAGGGTAAAGTACATGCAACGTTTTGGGTTCGAAATCCAACGAGTGAAAAGATCACTATCACAATGGGATTCCCGGTAAAGTTTTTCGGATTAGAGGCCGATGAAAAACAGAATTATACGAATGATTATACCAATAAATTTTTACGATCCTTTGAAGTAAGAATAGGCAGTGTAACTGTAAAACCGGAATTTACCAAGGGGAAGAAAGGATCTTATCCGTATGTTTATACATGGACGATGCTTTTCCTTCCGCACTCTCTGATCGATTTTACCGTAACATATCTCATGTATCCGTCGCATGTCGGTAGGCCGGGAGCAGAAGATACCCGAAAATTCACTTATATTACTCATACCGGTTCCAATTGGGCCGGACCCATAAATACAGCTGATTTTCATTTTTGCGATCAGGGGCTTCTTAAATTTATTCGAACGCCGCCGGGCGAATATTGGGCAGAGAACGGCATGATAACGTATGGCATTAGTTGGGAGGTCCGCCCGACGCCTTACTCAATAAATGAGGAAACCAGTTGCATTGAATGGCACAGAACAAATTGGAAGCCGGTAAAGAATGTCGATGACATTATTGTCAACTATTCGTTTACTTCGGGAACTGATTATCGTTCAGGCGGCGTGGAGCCCTGCTGGGACGGAGATTGCGAAAACGTAAAAGAACCTAAAAACTTCGATCTGGAAGCGATCATGGATAATTGGTGCAAAGCTGGTGATGTTACTCCATTTGCCGAAACTACTTCGATTACGCAGTTAAATATTAACGATTCTATTTTTGACGGCATCGAGTCGGATGCTTACTTCCGGTATGATCCCGTTTTTCAAACCTACAACACTCTGCCTGAGCATCTGCGAACGGATTATCAATTGCTGTTGCTCCGTTATCTTAGAAACTATATCTTTGCACGACATGGACACAAATTCAAAGACGAACGGCTTGGTGCGTGTTTTTCCGGCATAACCCAAGCCCTGACCTGGAACGCCGCTGAAAAAATCAACGTCGACTGGATGCTTGCAAAGGAAAAGGCGTTAAAGAAGATCAATGGCCGGGCCTGGGACTCTGTCCGAAAAAAAACGATAAAATCTCCCGGTATCTTTGGGCTTTTTTAGCAGAAAAGCGAGGAAATCATAGGTACGATTCAACCTGCGGCTCGACTCCATCGGGCTGTGCCCGTGGGTCAGCCGCGCATCCTGAATGCCGTTTCTATTAGGAAAGGATTCTCCCATGTTCCAACAGATCATCGCCAACATCGAAACAAACCTCATCTTCTACCGCAGAAACCGCCTGCTCGTTGCCGCCGCGATCTTTATCGTGCTTATGCTCGGCATGACGACCCTGCCGTCGCTCTTCTTTATGAGCAGCTCAAAGCACCTGGACCAGGTGCGGACGATCGTGCAGAATATCCACAGCT
>MHDY01000222.1:2840-11052 GCA_001803705.1 Nitrospirae bacterium GWC2_56_14
TTGTCCTGACGGCAGGGCTCGGGCTGCTGCTGGTATCGCAGCACATCAAGGACCGTTCGGTCAAGATGGTCTTTACCAGGCCGTGCCTGCCCGAGACCTGGCTCCTGTCGAGCTTTCTTTCCGCCGCCATCGTGGCCTTTGTGCTTTACGCAGGCGCTTTCATTATCGCTGTCATCCTCTCGGCCCTCTGGGGCATTCCGTTCCCCTCGGGCATCATCTACATCTCCCTCAACGAGTACTTCCAGACCGTGAGCCTCATGGCGTACGTCACGTTCCTGTCGGTCATATTTCACCCCGTGCTTGCGGCGCTGTTCATCCTCCTGTTCCAGGAGCAGACCTTCTATTTTATGAAGATGCTTCTGGCAAGCGGCGTCAAGGCTGCAGGGGAAAAGGCCTTCCTGCCCTTTCTCAAGCTGCTGAAGCTCTTTGTCGATGCAGTCTATATGGTCATCCCTACGTTCAACCCCTATGCCGACAAGACCCACCAGGTCTACTCCACGCTGCGCGGCTCCGATGCGAACTGGGACTATCTCTACCCGGCAATTGCCTATGCCTTGACCGTTTCGGCGCTCTATTATTTTCTGACCGTGCTTGTGCTGAAGAAAAAACGGTACGTGTAGGAGAGTGGGGCAGGTAGAATCTCAGGTGTTGAGGCTGAAGGCTGAAGGTTAAAGCAATACAAAACCAACTGCGCTGTTGAGCCACCCAAGTTAAGTATCCTTTTTTCACGATGCTCAGTTCTATTTTCTACAGTCTTCAGCCTTCAGTCTTCAGTCTAAACACCTGCCCCACCTCTACTTATACTTCTCCGGCAGTATGGGCGATATGATCTCGACCGGGAGCTGAAGGATATTCTTGAAGAGTTCCACGATCCGGGACCCGACTGCGGACGGATCGAGGATCACGACATCGGGGTCATCGAGTTTCCCGGACACCTTCACCGGGATGGAGATCAGCGTTCCCCCCATCACTTTGCCGAGCAGCGGAATATGCCTGATGACCCAGTTGACGGTCGAAAAGGGCGCCACCAGCACCACGAGGTCCGCGGTTCCTTCTGCAAGGTCGACCTCGCCCTCGGCGAGGAGGGTGATGGACGAGCCGTCGATGAACACCTGGTCGATCACGAACTTGCCCTGCTTCAGGTTTCCTTTTACCGTCATGGTGCTATAGGCGAATCCTTTTCTTCCGAAATCAGGAAGTTTTCCCCGAAAGATCTCCGTTACGCTCAGGATCGAGAATATCTTGGCCAGCAGCGGGTATTTGCGGATGGTCCCATCCTTTGCCCTGAGCTCGACCGTTCCGTCAAGCGCTCTCAGCAGTTCGCCGGCCTTTCCCCGGGCATTCAGGAACGCGACCAGGTCGAACGTGCCGGACATACTGGTGTTCTCACGCGACACGCAGGCGTAAACCGTGCTGAGCTCCTGTGCCAGGGCGGTGGGCCTGAGATTCAGCTGCACTTCGCCGGGTGTGAAGATCAAGGCCCCGGGGGAAGACAGCCCGCACAGTCCGGCCTCAGCGATCGTTACTACCACACGGGAAGGTTCGATGGCGACCGTGCCGCTGACAGGGCTGAAGGTATATTCCCCATAGCGCAGGCCGGCAGCCTGCACCTTGATCGTACCCGTGACCGTGGTTTTTTCAGCGGGACCGTTCTCCTTTTTGCTCAGCGATGACAAAACCTCCTGTATCTCGTTCAGGTCGAGGAAGTCGGCAGCCGCTGTAAGTCCTATGATGAACCCGTCTGTTGAAGCGCGTGTTGTGCCGGTTACGAGACCCTGGGAGTTTCCCATGGCTACGATCGCCGAATCCAGGGTGACGAGGTTCCCGTCGGCATGGAGGGAAAAGCGGTCTATTTTCAATGGACGGTTCGACAGCAAGGGAATAATAATATCATTTCCGGAGAGCGACCCTTGCAGCAGGGAGTCCTCGTGCCGGCCGGTCAGCAGCGTTGCCCGAACGTCTCCCGTTATGTTTCCCTTCCCCAAGGTCTGCTTTACCAGGATTCTATTCAGGGTGTTTTGAGCAAGATTGCCGGCGAAGGACAGGGTCAAGGCATTGTCCCGCTGGTCATACGCGAAGTTCGCGTTCGATTCCTGATCCGTTATTGACGCGCTATGGATGGATATCCCTTTGGCGTTATTGGCAAGGTCCACGAACACCACAGGGCCGGTTGAGAGCGCCGCTGTTCCGCTGAAGGAAATCGAATTTGGTTGCTGCCATGCGATGCGCGCCTCAGAAAGAGAAAAAGGGTTCACCAGGAGTTCTTCCGGCAGGGCGAAGGTATCGAATGCCCATTGTATGCCGCCGGGACCGAAGTTGCCGTCGATTGAGAGGTTCACGCCGGTGATCGTTCCCGGGAAACCCTTGAACGTACCGGACATCGTTAGTGAGGCGTCAAGAAAAGTGCCTCGCACATCAGCAATGGACAGTTGTGACCGCTCCCTTCTGAAGGTTCCCCGGGCGATGCTGATCGGCCCGGGGAGCAGCGATGAATCGACGACCACGTTCTTTGCATCCCCGCTGAACGCCATGTTCCAGAGTGCAGGCTTTTCAAGCGGACCGGAAAGGCTTACCTGCGACAGCCGGGCAATGCCTGAGAGCTTCCTCACGTCTTTGAGAAGGGAACCAAGCGGCGCGGACAGGGAGCGCCATTCAAATAGCTGGTCCAGCGCAAGGGTCGCTTCGCCCGATCGAACGACCAGACGGTCGTTCTTTTTTCCGTCGATCCGGGCTGAAAGTCGGGACACCCTGGACCGTCCCAGAGAAACGGACAAGCCCATCACCTCGATCGCATCGCGGGACACGGTAAAACCACCGGTTACGGTGAGCGGAGCGGGAAGAAGGCTGGTTCTCATGATGACGTCATCGGCGCTGCCGCTTGCGGTCATTTGCCAGTCCGATACTCGTGACACCGGGCCGCCGAATCCGAAGGACGACAACGTGACCGATCCCTTTATTGACTGAACATGCTTCCGGACGAATTCGCCTTCTCCGGACGCCAGGAGCCACGCGTAGAGCTCATCCAGCGACAGGTCTGCTTTGCCGGAAAGGACCTGAAAGTCCATGGGCCTCACCAGGGTGAGCCGGGCCGACAGTCCGGAAAAGGACGACCTGCCGAGCGTCCCTGAAACCTCCGACAGTTCGGCCCGGTCATCGCTGTAGGTCAGCCTGCCCTTCAGGGACAGGGCGCCCCAGGCATCGGCGATTGCATGGACCCTGACCTCCACGACGGACCTGGGAGCGGCAATGCGGGCATCGATCTCCTTGAGTGTAAAAATGTTCTGTACCTGGCGGGAAAGAGCGAGTCTGCCCCTGACCACGCGGACCACAAAGCCCGGCCCGATCATTTCGAGCGCGGCCCGGGCTTTATTTATTTGTGTCTGCAGTTCGGGCAACGAGGGGATGGAGGTTTCCTCTCCCGGTTTATCCTGGAGATATACCGTGATATCCGGCTCGATCAGTTCGATCTTCGACAGGAGCACCCGGCCCTGCATGAGCGGGAGCAGTTGCGGGAAAACAGCGATGGCCGTCGATCCGCCTGCGGCCGTTTCCGGGACCACGACATCCAGATTGCTTACCGTGACGTGGGGCAGGGGGAGGAGCGAGACTGTAAGCCGCTCGAAGTTCACGGTCCCCCCGATCTCCCGGGAAAGGGCGGACCGGACCCTTTCCTTCATGACAGGCCGGTTGAGGTACAGCGATGCCAGCATCGAGGCGGAGGTCAGGATCGCGATCAGCGCTCCTGCCGCGGCCCCGACGATGAACAGTGTTTTTTTCCGTACGATCATGCTCTGCATGCTCCGCTTAGTTAGTTACAAATCAAATTCTACTCAAAACGGCAAGAATATTTTGCCACGAAGACACGAAGACACAAAGTACGGCCTTAATCCAATTATTAAAATGGTATCTTAAGCAATTTTCGTTTTTCTTCGTGACTTCGAGTCTTCCTCCGTCCCGCATCCTATTTTAGTTGACACGGAGCGGGGGTGGCAAATTTTGGTTCCCCGCTCATTATAAAAATAAGATGCGGGGCGCTGCCGGCCTGTCCCGACTAGTCGGGGCTTGTCCGGGTTAGGGAAGACCGGTACTTCTTTCTTCATTATATAACAACGCGGTCCAGGCTGCGACAGCGAAGTATCACGGTCGCCAGGCCGGGGAACATCGGTTGCAGTGACGAAAATATCCTTGAGATTAGGCTTCTCTTCCGGTAGTATTGTTGCAAAGTGATCATGAGTCGAAAATGACAAGAAAAAATACTATTTTAGCGGCCGTAACGCTGATCGTGATCAGCATCGTTTTCGCCCGGGGGCCCATTCCCCAGGACCCTTCCTATCATCTCTTTGCCGACCAGCGGACGATCTTCGGGATCCCGAACGGGATGAACGTCCTGTCCAATATAGGGTTCATCTTCACCGGTGCATGGGGGATGGTATTCATTTTTCTCCTTCTGAAGCAGGGCGGCATGACGGCGCTTCTGCTGGAGTACCTGCTGTTCTTCTTCGGAGTTTTCCTGAGCGGCATGGGCTCATGCGTGTATCATTATCAGCCCGACAATATCTCGCTTGTCTGGGACCGGCTGCCCATGTCCATGGCTTTCATGGCGTTCCTGTGTTCCATGATCTCCGAACGGATCGACCGCAGGGCAGGAGCGATGCTGCTGGCGCCGCTTTTGGCAACGGGGGCCTTCAGCGTCGCATACTGGGCATGGAGCGAAAGCGCAGGCCGTGGGGACCTCAGACTGTATGCTGTGGTCCAGTTTCTGCCTCTTATCCTGCTGCCGCTGATCCTGATCCTCTTCAAGGCAGCCCGTTCCTACAGCATTCCTGTCTGGTCGCTGGCGGTCATGTATGTGCTCTCAAAAATCCTTGAACATTTTGACCAGAGCGTTTATGCTGTAACCGGGTTCGTGAGCGGTCACACCCTGAAGCATGTTCTTGCTGCGGCAGGGACGGGGTGCATAGTAATAATGCTGTATAACAGGAAAGCCGAATTAACGGACCCGCATCATGGTCACGGGCCGCAGGGGGCTGTATGAAGATAAACAGGCACAACAGGAAAAACCGCACGGTGCTGCTGCTTTGTCTTTTGCTGGTGTGGGGCCTCTGCCGGGAGGTGCGCGCCGAAGAACCTGCCTGGCAGGAATATCGCACGACCGCGGCTGAGGGAAAACTCTCCTATGATCCGAAAAGCGTCGCGGCAGAAGACAATGTGGTGGATGTGTGGAGCCGGTTCGAGCCTGTTGCAGACGGGCGTATCGGGGAGATGAAGCATTGGGTGCGCTTCGACTGCGCCCGGAAGAGAATGAAGCTGCTCAAAACCATTACCGTCCATCGTGACGGCTCCACAGTGGAACTTCCCCAGAAGGGCAAGTTCGAGCCAATTGAGCCGGGGTCCAATCCTGCGATCCTCCGTGCTCTTGTATGCGGCGAGAAGGTTGAGCCGACGGCAGCATCGCAAGAACCCGTTGCTCCGCCGGCGGAAAAGCCGCATCACGATGACGAGTCTCCGGTTGCGCCCCTTCAGGCTGTTCCTCAGGAGCCTGCCGCTGCACCGGTTGAGAAACCGCTTACGGAAGTCCAGCCCCCCGCCCAGCCGCAGCACCAGGAAGTTCCTCCTGTTGAAACGCAACCCATTGCGCCGGTCGCCCCACTCCAGTAACTTCTCAAACTCCTGCGGTGAAACTGCCTGGCGAGCGAGCGGGAATAAATGTCCTGCCGCTCTTCTGAAAAGCGCCCTCCTGAATTTATAATCTTCTGCCTGTCCCCCTTGTGTGCCGCACTTTTCTCGATGGAAAAATCATTCACCTCTTCGTTTTTGCGCATGCAATTTCATACAGGAGGGTAGCTGTCTGATTTTTCACGTAAATACTTTCATTCTCTCCTCTTGCCGCAGCAGTGAGCGCAGGGAAAATCATACGATGCTGCACTGCCGCAGGCGGGCGCGCTGCGGCGCACAATAACTAAATTTTTACGGAAATCAACAGGATGGGGAAGGGCGCCCTGTTCTGGCATCTGAATTGCGTTAGTGATGGCAGCATTTCGCCTGGTGGCGATGGCGTAATCGTCCGCTTCTTCGAGACGATGACGATAAAATAAAACAAGGATGAAATTTGTCTTGACTTATGTCGTTGGCGAGGTCAAATATGGCTCTATCGTGCTTTAGAGAAAAAAATGGTGTTGACGACGCAAGGAGAGGTTATAGAAATAATCAGGAGTGTGATGCCGTAATTTTTACCGGCATACAAGATAAACGATACTACTCAACCATCCGTGAGGGTGGGGCGGAAAGCCTTCAGGATCTCGTTCGAGACAGCCGGGTTGCCGAAATATCTCATTAGATATTCAGGCATCCGGTTTTTTTTGTGCCCGCGCCGCACAGGGCACGGGCGCGGCAAACAGACCGCAGTTCGTTTCACCCAGCACACGATAGACGACAATACTCAACCATCCGCGAGGATGGGGCGGAAAGCCTCCAGGATCTCTCTGAGACAGCCGGGCTGCCGAAATATCACTTTTGATATGAGGCGTCCGGCTTTTTCTTTTTTACCATCTCAAATGCTTATGCACGATGAAAGGGGGGGGGTATGACAGTGAAAGGTGCTTTTACCGAGGGACGTAATAAGAGGCACGAAAAAGCGATAAGCAGCAGCCAGGTTCGAAAAGAGTACCAATCCAATTCTAATTTTCAGGGAGGTATAACAAATGATGAGTAACACGAAATTGAGAAAAAGCTTTGTAGCTCTGTTGCTGTTCTGTGCGACCGTAATAAGCCTCATGCAGGGAGGCTGCGGCGTGGATACGATGGCGCCCCCGTCATCATCCACCACGGTGTCGGGTGTCGCGGCCGCGGGGAAGGCGATCCGCGGCACGGTAACGCTGAAGGACTCTTCGCGTCCGAGCAGGATCAGGACGACCGTGACCAATGCCGACGGATCATATAATTTTTCGGTCAACGGGCTCACGCCTCCCTTCATCCTCATGGTCAAATGGGAGGACGACAACGCGACCACGCTTCGCCTGCATTCCCTTGCGAAGAAACACGGAAGGGCCAACATCAACCCGCTTTCGAATGTGATTCTCGCGGAGGCCGGCGCCAATGACCCGACACTGGTCTTCGATTCCAACGATCCGGCCTCGATCGAAGCTGCCGCGGAAAAGCTCATGGCCGCTCTGCAGAGCCTGCGCACTGTCCTGGCTCCCATGTTCCAGCTGTACGGTTACGACAAGGACCCCATCGAGGACGATTTCGCAGCCGACCACACGGGACTCGACGCACTCTTTGACGACGTGCGGATCTACGCTGCTTCGGGGATGATCATCGTGAGGAACAAACGCAACAACGGCCTGATCTTCTCGGCCCCGATCAGTAACATTTCTGCCGGGATCTTCTACGAAAACAACCTGCCGGTCCAGCCGGGAACGCTCAACGGACCGGCGCTCTATGCCAATAACTGCGCTGGCTGCCATGGCGTGCTTGCCTCCAGCGGCAAGATGGGGGCAACGGCAGCCGAGATCCAGGCTGCCATCGCGGCCAATGCGGGCGGCATGGGTTCTCTTTCGAGCCTAACGGCCCTGGAGATCCAGACCATAGCGACCGCGTTAGCAGTGACAACCCCACCGCCGCCGACGCCGATCGACGGAGCAGCGCTTTATTCCAGTAAGTGCGGTTCCTGCCACGGCGATCTTGCCACGAGCAGCATGCAGGGCAGGACGGCAGCACAGATCCAGTCCGCCATTAACGGTAATCTCGGCGGCATGGGGTCGCTGTCGACCCTTACTACCGACCAGGTAGCTGCCATTGCCACGGCATTGGCAACGACAACCCCACCGCCGCCCGCGACCTGCACCTCGTTCACGTACTCGGCCTGGGGAGCCTGCCAGTCCGACAATACCCAGGCCAGAACGCAGCTGACCGCGTCGCCCGCAGGCTGTACCGGAGGAACGCCGGTCCTGTCTCAGGCCTGCACCTATGTGCCGCCGGTCACGGCCTGCACCTCGTTCACCTACTCGGCCTGGGGAGCCTGCCAGTCCGACAATACCCAGACCAGAACGCAGTTGACGGCGTCACCCGCGGGCTGCACTGGTGGTACGCCGGTCCTGTCGCAGGCATGTACCTATGTTCCGCCAACGCCTGCGTGTGGCAGCTGCCACTCCATTCCGCCATCGACCGGCGCGCACACGTTCCACAGTTCCCGCGCGACGTGCGCTACCTG
>MHDY01000223.1:0-152 GCA_001803705.1 Nitrospirae bacterium GWC2_56_14
CATGAAGACCGTCGGCAAGACCACGGGCGCGGCGGGCGATCTCATTCCCTATACGTTGACGGTGGAGAACACCAATGCCGGGGCGCTTTCCCCGGGCGTTACGGTCACCGACCGGCTGCCCCGGGGCTTCCGCTTTCGCAAGGGTTCCGCGC
>MHDY01000223.1:295-2990 GCA_001803705.1 Nitrospirae bacterium GWC2_56_14
TGATCAACGCGCTGTCCAATGTTGCATCGGCTGAGGTGCTGGTAACCGAAGACCTGTTCCGGAGCACCGCGACCATCGCGGGCCGTGTGGTAATAGACGGGTGCGGCGATCCTGAACGGAGCACCGGCGCCGGCCTGGCGCAAGTCCGGATCTTCCTGGAGGACGGGACCTACGTGGTGACGGACCAGCAGGGCCTGTTCCACTTCGCTGCGGTGAAGCCGGGCACGCACGTGGTACAGCTTGACACCACGACCCTGCCCGAGAAATACGAGATCCTGCTCTGCGATGAGAACACCCGCGCTGCCGGGAACCCCTTCTCCCAGTTCGCGGATCTGCAAGGCGGGACCTTGTGGCGCGCTGATTTCCACCTCGGTCTCAAACCGAAGACAGTAGGCGAGGTCGGCATCGAGATCAACACGGCGCCGAAGCGGCCTGCAGACGGCGCTCCGGGCGCGGGCGACGGGAAGGAACTCATCGAGTATACGGTGCCGATGCATGTGGGCGTGGTGCCGGCGCGTAACCTCAGACTTTCTATCATGCTCCCTGAGGGGGCGTTGTACCGGAAGGGCAGCGCGGTCTTTGCGGGAAGAATCGTCGACGAAACGGCGACCGCGCTGACCACAGCCCCCCCGGCGGTCATCTCCATCAACGAGCCTCAGGAGACCGGCGGAGCAGTGACCTTCCGTTTTGCCGAGGTCCCGGCGAACTGGGAAGGGACGCTCACGTTCGACGCGGCGGTGCCGCTCGAGGGTCACGAAGGCGGGAAGCTGCATACGGGAGCCGTGCTTACGTCGGATTCGCCCGAGGGCAGGAATAACCGTACGCCGGCGGTGAACACCGAGATCATGCTCAGTACCCGCGAGGAGCTCCGGCCCGTGCCGGACATCGTACTCCATCCCCGATTCACGAGCGGCAGCGCGGAACTGACCGGGAAGGACAAGCAGGAACTGGACCGTCTCCTCGCCCGGCTCAAGAAGGTCCGCCCGGAGCACATCTCGGTCACCGGCCATACGGATTCGCGGCCTATCAGCAGCAGATTGCAGGAACGGTACCCCGACAACCACGCCCTGTCCTACGGGCGCGCAGCAGCGGTCGGAGCGTACCTCGCCGAGGGGCTGGGCCTTGCACCCGACCAGGTCGCGTACGAGGGCAAGGGGCCCGACGAACCGGTGGCAAGCAACGCCACGGAGGAAGGCCGGGCCCGGAACCGCCGCGTGGAGCTCAAGGTGCGGCCGCCCAAGCAAGTCGTGGCCGTCCCCGCGTTTAAGAGCGGGCCGCCCAGCGGCATGAAGGCCGTGGCAACGATGGGGCTCCGGCCCGGCGAGGTCTGGCTCCCGGAAAAGGGAACGGCCGCGGTGAAGGACAAGAACATGCCGGTCTACAATGCCGCCTGGTTCGAAACAGCAGGGCCCGGTACGGCCTGGCTCTGGCCGCCTGACAACAACCATCCCGCCATTGCGAGCACGAAGATCGCGATCAAGCATGACCCCGCCATGACCATACGGCTCTTCCAGAACGGCGCCCCGGTGGATGCGCTCTACTTCGACGGCACGGTGAAAAAGAACGACAATACCGTCGGGGTCAGCATCTGGCGCGGCATTCACCTTGTTGACGGCAGCAACCGGTTCGAGCTGGTCGTCCTTGACCCGTCGGGCGCTGAGGTCAGTCGCATGACGCGTTCAACGTACTATTCAGGGCCTCCCCAGCAGGCCGTTCTGGAGCCCGGGAAATCGCGGCTCGTTGCCGACGGCAGGAACCCGGCGATCGTCGCGGTCCGGCTCCTTGACCGGGACGGACATCCGGCGCGCCAGGGAGCGCTCGGCGAATTCAGCATCGACCCGCCTTATCTGCCGCGGCAGCGCGTGACTGAGCTGCAGCAGGCGCCGATCATCGCACAAACCGCCGACCGGTTCCAGTATGAGGTCGGTGAGGACGGCGTGGCGCTCATCGAACTGGAGGCCACCACGCGCTCCGGGGAGGCGGTTGTCCGGGTCCCGCTGTCCAAGGGCGTGCAGGAGATCCGCGTCTGGCTCAAACCCGAGGTCCGCGACTGGGTCCTGGTGGGCCTTGCCGAGGGTACGGCGGGCTACGACACGGTAACGGGCCACATGGAGACGACCCTGGGCGGCGACGGCTTCTCTGAAGAGGGCAGGCTTGCGTTTTACGCCAAAGGCATGATCAAGGGCGAGTGGCTGATCACGGCCGCCTATGACAGCAAAAAGAGCGGCGAACAGAAAAGGGACCTGTACCAGACCATCGATCCCAACAAATATTACGTCCTGTACGGAGATGCCGGCGAGCAGCGGTACGATGCGGCGAGCGCGAAGAACATCTATGTCAAACTGGAGCGCGACCAGTTCTACGCACTGTTCGGCGACTATGACACCGGTCTGACCGTGACCGAACTGTCGCGGTACAGCCGCGCCTTCACGGGTTTTAAATCCGAGATGAAGGGCGAGAACTTCGAGTACAAGCTGTTCCTGGCGGACACGGACCAGGCATTCGTCAAAGACGAAATACCGGGAGACGGCACGTCGGGTCTCTACCGGTTCTCGCGCAGGAACATCGTTGCCAATTCCGAGACCGTAACCATCGAGACCCGCGACCGCTTCAGGAGCGAGGTCATTGTTTCGCAGCTGGAGCTGACGCGCTATCTTGATTACACCATTGATTACGAGGCCGGGACGGTCTTTTT
>MHDY01000223.1:3030-3592 GCA_001803705.1 Nitrospirae bacterium GWC2_56_14
GTCTTCATCGTGGCAACCTACGAGTCCCGTGATTCAACAAGCACGTCGTACACCTACGGCGGCCGGGCAGCCTTGAAGTTTCGGGACCTGGCGCTGGATGACGAGCACGCCGATGTACGGGGCGACGCCGAGGTCCGCCAGGTCCCCAAGCAGCCGGACCGTGTCCTGGAGGTTGGTGTCTCTCACGTGCACGAGGGGAGGGCCGGAGGCGAAGGGAACCTGGAAGGCGTCGATGCCACGCTGAACCTCGGTCCTGCCACCAAGGTTCATGTAGAGGCGGCGTCCACGAAGACGGAGCAGCTCGGCGTCACGACCGAAGGCTCCGCGTACCTGGCAGAGGTCCAGCACCATACCGACCGGATGGACGGCAAGGCCTATGTGCGGGAGCAGGAGGCCGGCTTCGGTCTGGGCCAGCAGAACGGCAGTGAGACCGGCACGCGGAAGACGGGCGCCGGCCTGCTCTACCGGATCGGCCAGCCCTGGTCCGTGGGCGGCGAGACCTTCCGTCAGGAGAACCTCGCAACGAACGCAACGCGCGACCTTGCCGAGCTCTGGGGACGGT
>MHDY01000223.1:3620-8358 GCA_001803705.1 Nitrospirae bacterium GWC2_56_14
CGGCCTGCGTCAGGCAGAGGATGTGCTGGCTACCGGTGAAACGCACCAGTCCGATCAGTTCTATACCAGCATGCGCTATCAGTTCACCGAGCGCTTTACCGGCAGGGTCCAGCACGACCAGTCTGTCGGCGGCAGCAACGACAACAGTGATTTCCCCACGCGGACGATCGTGGGAATGGATTACCGGTTGAACCAGAGCGCCACGTTCTTTGCAGACCATGAACTGACCCAGGCCGCGCAGGCTGATACGGCGACCACCCGGATCGGTCTGCGGGCGTCGCCCTGGACCGGCGGCCAGATGAGCTCCACCATGGAGCAGCAAGAGACCGGGAACGGCCTCCGTCTTTTCTCCACGCTGGGGCTGAAGCAGACCTGGCAGCTCACGAAGGCCTGGTCGCTCGACGGGGGCGTGGACCGCTCCGCGACGATCCGCAAAAGCGGAACGTACACGGTCAATACGAATGTTCCTCCCGCATCAGGCGGCACCGAGGACTTCACTGCCGTCTCGCTCGGCGCAGGGTACCGCCAGGAGAAGTGGTCCTGGACGGGCCGCGCAGAGCGCCGCGTTTCTGAAAGTGAGGAAAAGGTGAGTTTCACGACCGGAGCAGTGGGCGAGGTGCGGCGCGGCGTGGGACTGGCCGCGGGCCTGCAGACCTATCGAAGCGTTGCGAGAACGGGTGCGGAGAGTTTTACCGGAGACCTTCGGGTCGGTTTCTCCTACCGGCCTTTCGAAACCCGGACCATCATGCTGGACCGCTTCGATTATATCCGCACGGACCAGCAGGGCGGCGCGCTCTCCTACGAGAACTGGCGGCTGGTGAACAATTTCGTCATGAACCACCGGGCGGACAGCCGTACCCAGATCTCATTCCAGTACGGGTCCAAATATGTGCGGGAGACCATCGACCAAAACGACTACCGCGGATACACGGACCTGACCGGGATCGAAGGACGGTACGACCTCACCCGATCCTGGGACGTAGGGCTTCGCGGCAGCCTGCTGCATTCCTGGGGCCTCAACCAGAAGAGCTATGGAAGTCAGGCTTCGGTGGGCTACACCGCTGCCAAGAACCTCTGGATCAGCATGGGGTATAATTTCGAGGGCTTCAAGGACCGGGATTTCTCCTGCGCTGATTTCACCAGCCAGGGATTCTTCGTCAAGCTCCGGATGAAGTTCGATCAGCTTTCAGCTGCAGAAGCGGTGAAGTGGTTCGCGGGCTTGTAAGCGGGGCGTGCCATACCGTTGCCGGCAGCGAAGAGAAACACTTTTGATTTGTTCCTGAAAAAACGCGCCCCGTGCCGAACGGAGCTTACTGCTACCGGGGAAGCTTACACCTCTTCCGCCTCCTGTGTCACCCGAAGCACTTCTTCCACGGACGTGATCCCGCTTGCCGCCCTGGTCAGTCCTTCCTGGCGAAGGGTATTGGATCCTTTCTGTGCAGCCGAGGCGTTGATAGCAGAGCTCGAGGCCTTGGCAACGATCAGACTTCGGATATCGTCGTTCATTTCTATCAACTCATAGATGCCGATCCTGCCCTGGTACCCGCTGTTCTTGCATGCAGGACACCCCTCGCCGCGGTAAAACGTCACGGCCCCTGCCTCAATACCGAGGCTTTTGAGCAGTTCCGGAGCTGCCGGATAAGGCTGCTTGCAGCGCTCGCAGATCCGCCGGGCAAGCCGCTGGGCCATGATCCCGATCGTCGACGAGGCAATGAGAAAAGGCTCGATGCCCATGTCCATGAGTCGGATGGCCGCGCCGGCGGCGTCGTTGGTGTGGAGCGTTGCAAACACCAGATGTCCGGTCAGCGCCGCATGGATGGCGATCTCGGCCGTTTCCCGGTCGCGGATCTCGCCCACCATGATGATATCGGGGTCCTGGCGCAAAATGGAGCGCAGCCCGCTGGCGAAGGTCACGCCTGCCTTGGGGTTGACCTGGACCTGATTGACCCCCATCATCTGGTATTCCACGGGGTCTTCAACCGTCACGAGGTTGTTGGCCTTCCGGTCGATGGTGTTGATGCTTGCGTAGAGCGTGGTGGTCTTTCCGCTTCCCGTGGGACCGGTCACGAGGATCATGCCGTAGGGTCTGGTGATAAGCTTGCGGTAGCGGTTGAGCATTTCGTCGGTGAAATGCAACCCCTCGAGGGTCATGATAACATGAGAGCGGTCCAGAATGCGCATCACCACGGTCTCACCCTGGATGACCGGCAGCGTCGATACGCGGATGTCCACGGTGACGTCACCGGACATGCGCAGGGCGCTCCTTTCCCGGAACACCGCGGTTACGACCGGGCCGCTGTCACTGTGCGTTATTCTGGCCTGGAACCGGCCGTCCTGGGGCACGCGCTTTTCCGCGATATCCATATTCGCCATGATCTTAATGCGTGAGACGATGGGCGCATGCATCTCGCGGGGCAGGGTCCTCGCCTCGGAGAGCACTCCATCGATCCGGTAGCGTATTGATATATGATCGCCTTCAGGGTCGATGTGGATGTCGCTGGCACGGTCCATGATAGCCTGGGCGATTACCATGCTTACCAGCTTTACCACCGGCGCATCCTCGGCCATGGCGCCCAGCATCTCCATCGGTACGGCGGCCGCACTGCCCTTGGCGCCGGCAAAGTCCATGGCCGCGGTCTCGATGCTCTGGCTCATGCCGTAGTAGCGGTCTATGGACTTCTGAATATCGGTCCGGGTGGCCACCACCTGCCGGATCTCCCTCCCCGTAGCCTTCTGGATATCATCGAGGCCGAAGATGTTCAGCGGGTCGGCCATGGCAACCACCAGGGCTTCCCTGTCCTTGTACAGGGGAATGGCCGCGACCCGCCGCGCCATATCAGCAGGTATCATTTTTACCGCATCATCGTCGATCAGCTGCTTTTCGATCTCGATATACGGGATATGGAGCTGCCTGCCGAGAAAGGTGGCGAGGTTGTGCTCGCTGATGAATCCCAGGTTCACGAGGATCTCGCCGATCTTGCCGCCCTGCTTCTTTTGCCCGTCAAGGGCCAGTTTGAGCTGCTCTTCCTTGATCAGCCCGCCGGCAACCAGCATTTCGCCGAGCATCTTTTTCTTCGTGTTCGCAACCGCCATTACGCACTCCTTGCATGATCCCGGGCTGTGAAAGTGGCCAGTGTCTTTGATTATGCAGATTATACCAAAACGGTCGCGCTGGTGGTAAAGTTAATTTGCCTGTTCCCCGCTGCGGCATTCTTGAGGTAACCGGTCCGTGCGGAACCTGCGGCCCGCCGGCAACTTTGCTCAATTTTCATTGAGTTGTGCGGCATGATACGCTATACTCAGGTAAGTTTGCGAGACAACAGCGCGCCCCGTTCCCGGGCCGCTTCCCAGCCGCTGTTCTTCAGGAGCCGGATATGCCGCTCTACCGATACAAAGCGAGGGACAAGGACGGCGCCCTGCATACGGGCTCCATGGAGTCCGGACGCCGGGAAGCCGTTGCGGACCAGCTTTCCGGCCAGGGCTTCATTCCCGTGCTGATCGAGGAGCAGGGGCAGTCTCTGCTGTTCGGGCTCGATTTTAATTCCCTGTTCAGCAGGGTCACGCCGCAGGATCTCATTGTGTTCAGCAGGCAGCTCGCAACGCTGGTGAGTGCGGGCATCCCCTTCCTGTCGAGCCTCGGCACGATGGAGAGGCAGACGGAGAACCCTCGCCTCAAAGCGGCCATCGCCGATATCAGGCGCAGTGTCGAGGCAGGCGCCTCGTTCTCGGACGCCCTTGCCAAGCAGCCCGGGATATTCAACAAACTGTACATAAGCATGATCCGGGCCGGAGAGACCGCCGGTATCCTCGATGATATCCTGGTGCGGCTCGCGATGCTCGCGGAGCATGAGGCCGAGACCCGCGAGCGGGTAAAGACGGCGGTGCGGTATCCCCTGATCGTGGTAGTCGCCATCTGCGCCGCATTTGCGTTCCTGGTCACTTTCGTTGTCCCCAAGTTCTCGGCGGTCTTTGCCCAGTTTAAAACAGCGCTGCCGCTGCCCACCCGCATACTGATCAGTATCAACTACGTTGTCCAGAACTACTGGTATCTTTTGGTCCTCGGCTTCATCCTGACCGTTTGGGGGGCGGCATGGTATCTGCGCACGCCGGGAGGGAGATGGCAATGGGACCGGCTGAAGCTCAAGCTGCCGGTGTTCGGCGTCCTGTTTCAAAAAGTGGCGTTTTCCCGGTTCGCGCGGATATTCAGCGCCATGCAGAAGAGCGGCATGTCCATGATGGTGACGCTCGAGATCGCGGGCGAGACCGTAGGCAATGTCGTGATCGCCCGGGCAGTGCAAACAATGAGCGACAGCCTCCGGGACGGCAAGGGGCTGACCGCGCCCATGGAGTCCTCGGGGCTTTTCCCGCCGTTGGTCATCCAGATGATGTCGGTGGGCGAGGAGACGGGTCAGCTCGACACCATGCTGAACAAGGTTTCGGATTATTACGACATGGATGTGGAATACACCCTGCGGAACCTTTCAACGATGATCGAACCGATCCTCCTCCTGTTTGTCGGCGGCATGGTCCTCTTTCTGGCACTGGGGATATTCCTGCCTATGTGGAATTTGATGAGCTTGTTCAAAAAGTAGAGAAGAGAATCCCATCCCGGAGCAGGCAGGACGCAAAAGTAAGAAGGAGCTAGCCTGAAATTTTTTGCCAAAGCAGTTTTTATTTGTTTGACTTTTGTCGCTTAACTTGCTAACATCATCAAAACTATATGATACTATGGTTGAAT
>MHDY01000223.1:8371-10139 GCA_001803705.1 Nitrospirae bacterium GWC2_56_14
GTCGTGATCCGGCGATGGAATCGAAAAGGGCTCACGATTCTTGACACCCTGATCGTTCTTTGCCTCATCGGGATATTAATTGGCGTCGTTATTCTTAAATATCAGCGAGTTGCACGTGAAGCGCAGGAAGTGGCACTCAAGACGGGATTGTCCAACATTCGAACGAGCATAACACTTTTCAGAATGTTGAACGGACGTAATCCTGTTAGTCTTCAGGAGCTTATCGAAAAAAATGTAATGCTTCCTGCGAGAATTGAGAATGGTCCTTACACTGGCTCGATATTTAAGCGGAAATATCTTCTTCAACAGGCGATTGACGCTAAAGGGAACATACTCGATTCTTTCGGGAACCCGTTTATATACAATTCTGTTCAAGCGGAAGTGAGGTCCTCAACGAAAGGTTGCGAAACGTGGTAGGGAGCAATAAAATCAAGCAACTATTAACTTAAAAGGAGGAATACAATGTTAAAGACACAAAAAGGTTTTACCCTGATCGAACTGGTTATGGTCATCGTTATTCTGGGTATCCTGGCGGCAGTAGCGATCCCCCGGTATATTGACCTGGCAGCCAGTGCACGTGTCTCTTCCGTGAACGGAATGCTCGCCACCGTGAACGGGGCGGCAGCCATAACGAATGCCGCTGCCATTATTAATGGACAAACCGGGGCAACCGGCACCGTAACAGTGGGCGGAGTAACCATCAATACCGTGTTTGGTTTTCCCCGCTCGGCCACGGGCGGCATTGATTCAGCCATTGCGAATCTGTCGGGATTCACCTACGTGACCGGTGCACCGGCAACGTTTCAACTGATCGGCGCGCCCACGCCCGCAACCTGTTCTGTGTCGTACACACAGGCACCTTCGGCCGGCGCAGTTTATACCGCAACAACTACCACTTCAGGCTGCTAATATGGTCGGCCCGGTTTCTGCATAAGGACCAGGTGACAGTATGGATGATTTTTGCGTCATGTTCGCCGCCCCAAAAACAAATGGGGCGGCGTTTTGTATTTATTGATAATCACTATGAAAAATAAACGAGGTTTCACGCTCATAGAACTTGTTATGATCCTTGTCCTCGTCGGCATCCTTGCGGCCTTCGCCGCGCCCAGGATCGGCGACATCGCAACAACAAAGGCCGGAGCATTTGTTGACAAGCTGCGCGCCGACATCCGGTACGCGCAGGACCTGGCCATGACTCAAAACAGGAGATACCGTGTGTACTTCAATGCCGCGCCTTCTCCGAACCCCGGCTATGCCGTGGTGAACGATGCTGATGGGAATGGAACATGGGGAGGGGCCGGCGAGGTCGCCACGGACCCAGCCGGGAGCGGAAGTCTGAATATTGCGTTGAATACGGGCCAGTACTCCGGCATCACGTTTTCAGCAGTCGGGTTTTCGGGGAACTATGTCGAATTTAATTCCCTGGGTGTTCCTTTTGACAGCGCCGGCGCGTTTGCCGTGAACAAAGTCATAACCCTCTCTCCCGGAGGGACAACGGTGACAGTTACGGCGCAGACCGGGGCGGTGAATTAATGTGAATGCTGATTGGCCCCGGGGAGACCGAGGACAGGAATGCTGATTGCGGGATGGAATGCAAGAACGTGTCAGGGCGGCTTTACGCTCATCGAGACCATTATAACCCTCGTTGTTTTGTCTATTGCCGCAGTAGGCGTGCTGTCGGTCTTTACGACCGGCATCAGCGGTAGTGCGAATCCCCTTCTCGTTGATCAGGCGACACAATTAGCCCAGGGGGAGCTTGACGCCGTGA
>MHDY01000223.1:10148-11302 GCA_001803705.1 Nitrospirae bacterium GWC2_56_14
GGCGGGCAAGCGGATTTTCCGATGCGGCGCTCACCTCGGGAACAGGCCAGGCGTGCAAAACGAACCCGATGCCTGTCGGCTTTAACTGTAGTTTGGACATCTGTTATGTTGCCGCGGCAACCCTGGACGATACTACGGTCCCCGGCTGCGGGACAGCGACGAGCTATAAACGGGTGGCGGTAACAATAACAAACACCGGGACGGGACTGGCGATCACTGCGGTGACGCTTCTCGCGAATTACTGAATGCAGGATACCTCAACCATGGGCGACACTGAACAACCGAGAAGGTCGAGAGAAGATGGCTTCACCCTCGTCGAGATGGTGATCACGATCGTCATCGTGGGGATCATTGGAGGCCTTGCCGCCATGATCATCCTGCAGGGTGTGAGGGCGTACTCTGATGAACGGAGCCGCAGTGACGTTCACTACCAATCCAGGCTTGCCATGGAACGAATGTCCAGGGAAATACGGATGATCCGTGGAGGAAGCGAATTCGGCGCGATCAATGCTCCAGGGGTTCCCGGGCTCGGAACCATCACGGACAACCCCTCAAGCGCGTTCAGTTTTGTGGACATGACCGGGACGCAGATTACCTATTCACTCGCCGGCCTCACGCTGAATCGCACGGCAGGAGCAACGAATGTCCTGGCACAGGGTGTCACCGCGATCAGTTTTACGTGTTTTAATAATGCCGGAGTGCAAGTGGCGCCTGGGGCGGCATCAACGACAGTATGGACGATCGAGATCGATATGACGGACACGCAAGGCTCAGAAACGATCAGCATGCGCACGCGTGTGCACCCGAGGAATTTTTAGAATGCGGAATGCGGAATGCGGATTTCGGAATAGTGGAAAAAAGCAGAGAGGCGTTTCGCTTATCGCAGCGATATTCATCATCGTGATTCTGGCATTCATGGGCCTGATGTTCCTGTCGATGATCAGCACGAGCACCTTCACCTCACTCAATGATATGCAGTCCACGCAGGCCTTTTCTGTCGCAGAGGGAGGGATGGAGAGGGCTGTGCGGTTACTTGATTCACCTATCCTTGATCCAACCAACACCGATCCGGACAGGCGGAGAGCTTGTGCGAGCGTTGCCGGAGACGCGGCGCTTACCAACGCCGCGCTCGGGCCGGGGCAGTTTACCGTCAC
>MHDY01000224.1:0-9154 GCA_001803705.1 Nitrospirae bacterium GWC2_56_14
GTCGTTCTCTCGCTGCTGTCCGGGTGCGCTTCATCCATGATGATCCGCTCCGAGACCGTGCTCGTTCCCGGCCCTGATTACGCGGTCGTTAACTTCCTGAGGCCGTCGAGCCTGGGCGGTGCGATCAAGTTCGGCATCTGGGACAAGGAAGACCTCGTGGGGATCCTGACGCCGAAGAACTACATTCAATATAAAGCCTCGCCGGGCGAGCATATCTTCATGACACGGGCCGAGAACTGGGCAGTCATCAAGGCCACTGTCGAGGCGGGCAAGACCTACTCTGTCCTCGTTGCCCCGCGCATGGGGGTCTGGAAGGCCCGTGCCGGCATGGAGGTGCTCCGGCCCGATGACGTGCGGCTTTCAAAATGGATGAGCAAGCTGGAACCGATCACCGTCGACCCTGCCAAGCGGGACGCCTATGTGAACGAGCGAATAGATGATGTGCGCAAGGCTGTGCAGAACGTCCAGGACGGAAGAGCTGAATTCGATGTTATGAAACCGACTGACGGCAGGTAAGCGAGCTGCTTTTCTTTTCCAACGCGATTGATCCGGGACTTCTTACGAGGTCCCGGATTTTTATTGAGCCTGCCGATGACCGTCCGGAATCGGGAAATCGTGTATTGATAGATCAGCATCGTATGGGTATAATGACGGCAGAGCAGAAATGGCCGGGCGTAGCGGTCTTTATTGCTTGCCCCTCATACCGTACGAAATATTCAGGAGGTAGTTATGCCAAAAGTTGCAGTCATTCTCGCCGATGGATTTGAAGAAGTGGAGGCCATCGCCATCATCGATGTGCTGCGCCGGGCCGGGATCGATACTGTTATCACAGGCCTGCACGACGGCCACATCACGAGCGCCCGCAACGTCAAGGTCATCCCTGATGCGCTGATCGATACCGTGAACGTTGATGACTTCGATATGATCGTTCTGCCGGGCGGACAACCCGGAGCCGACAATCTGAATGCCGATGCGCGCGTCCTCTCGCTGATCAAAAGCTTCGCGCAAAAAGGCAAGCTCACCGGCGCCATCTGCGCGGCGCCCATCGTGCTCGGGAAGGCAGGCATACTTGCCGGCAAACGCGCCACCGCCTATCCGTCGTACAAAGACAAGCTCGGCGGAGCGACTTACGAGGAAAGGCCCGTGGTGGAAGATGGGAATGTGCTGACCAGCCGGGGCGCCGGCACAGCGCTCGTCTTCGGCCTGGCAATAGTGGCAAGGCTGGTAAGCGCTGAAAAGGCGCAGAAAATCAAGGAAGCGATGCTGATCGCATGAAGAAGAAAAAGCTTCGGATGACAGGACTAAAACCTTAAATTCGTCTCTCGCAAAGCTCGCAAAGGACGCAAAGGAAATCTTTTAACCCTGGCTTTTAAACCCAATGATTTAGCCGTTCTTTGCGCTCTTTGCGCCTTTGCGAGAGACGCCGTTGCTTTCGGTCTTTTGGTTTCTGCTTCTCCAGTTTACGTGTATAGTACAGAAGCAATTACAAAACGAGGTGCCGCCCATGAACGACAAACCCCTTCCCAAACCAGCCTCAACACCTTTCACCCGCAAGAAGGCCGGCGAGCACCGCGAAGACCAGGAGCTCACAGCCGACCGGATGGCTGAAGCCATAGCACAGGGCACGCTCGATGAATTTCTCACCAGGGAAATGCCCGACAATGAAGCCGCCAGAAAACTGGCCGCCATGATGATGGGCATGACGGGCATGATGCCGATGGGAGGCGCATCAATGACGCCCCCAACCCCTGCGACGACGCAACAACCCCTGTCTTCCGAAATGAGTGCGGCAGAACAGGTGTCTTCTTCGGGGGAAGTACCTGATGATGTGAGAAAGGCCATCGAAAGCGGAGATGTCAAGGGGCTCAAGGATTTGCTTCGGAGGGAATATCTCAAGCGGACGCCTGGAGCAACACTGGATATCAACGAAGAAACCGCCGCGCCACCGCCGCAAGCGTCAGGCATGCCCGCGATCGACAAGGACCTGGTGGATGCGATGATCCAGATAGCGAAGGACAATAGTGTTACCATGGATTGGATGATCCTGAGGGCCATCAAGGTTTATGTAGAGGAGTACCGGAAGACCGGGAAGTTGTAGGCTGGATCGGCTTAGATTCTTTTCCTGTCCGCTATCACCTGCCCTGCACGACCTGGATCGAATAATTTTTGGATGAGCTTTCTACTAACCTCAGGAGGAGACGCCATGGACAATGACACCCTATTCGATATTTTCAAGATCGCGATAATCAACGAGCACAATGCCTACGAGTTTTACTTAAAAGCGGCCAAGGACACGACCAATGAGGAAGCAAAAAAGCTTTTTGAGCAATTTGCAGCAACCGAGTTAAAGCACGAGCGCAGTCTTGAAGATTTTTACAAGTCGCTGAAACAATGATCGACAAGGTTTATGTTGAGGTGTTGTAGCCTGGACGGGTCAGGACCGTAAACGTAAATAGCATCTTTATTGTTCACCCTCCCGTATCGCACGCTCTCTTTCCATTGACAACGCTGCTTAAATGTATTACTATTTCAGTAAGTAATACTATTCGGAAAGGTAGGGTATAGAGAGATGGCCACCACAGCAGTAAAGATCACCCAGAAGGGACAGGTGACGATCCCCAAGGAAGTTCGGGATAAGCTGAATTCCACATCCGTCTATTTTGAAGTGAAGGGCGATGTCGTCATGGTAAGACCGGTTCGGGATGCCGCAGCTTCGCTCCACGATTATGCCCGAAACGTAAAACCGAGTGCATCCGTGAAGCAAATGAAAGACAAAGCATGGGAGGCTGCGGTCCGTGAAAAAACCGGCAAAAAGTCTTCCTGACACCAACATTATCGTCCGTTATCTCATTGCAGATGATTCCGCTCTGCACGAAAAGGCGAAGGTTTTTTTCGACAAAGTAAGGCACGGCGAAGTGAGGGCCGTCATCCTCGAAAGCGTCGTCGCCGAATGCATCTATGTCCTGACAAAGATCTATAAGGTCCCTAAGGACCGGGCCGCGGGCAGCCTCATCGACCTCCTGCGCTATAAGGGAATTGCAAATGACGATCAGCAAGAGCTCATCAGGGCACTGACCCTGTTCTCGGACCAGGGTCTTGATATCGTTGATTGCATTCTGTGCGCCAAAACCGCCGCCGGAGACCACTTGTTTACCTTTGACGCGGACCTGCAACGACTCGTACGTAGCACTTAGGCGATGATGAATAGCGGACATCAGGATTCCTGCCTGTCTTTTGGTAACGTTTTACCTTTACCTAATTGAAAAGCATTGACAATGTGTAGCCACAAGGCTACAATACATTCATGCTTGAAATCCGCAAAACCGACACATATGCTAAGTGGCTTGATGGCCTGCGCGACATTCACGCACGCGCCCGCGTGCAGGCTCGCGTCGAACGCTTAGCCGCGGGGAATCCTGGTGACGTTAAGCCAGTCGGTGAGGGTGTCTCGGAATTGCGGATCGACTATGGTCCCGGATACCGGGTATATTATACGATGCATGGACGTACATTGATAATCTTGCTGGCCGGTGGAAATAAACGCACTCAGGCCGCTGATATCAAGACGGCGTTACGCCTCGCACACAATCTGTAGGAGGGCATTATGAGCCAGACAAAAGCCAAAACCAAAACAACACGGTACGATGTTGCCGAACATCTTCGTACCCCGGAGGAAATGGCAGCATATCTTGAGGCATGTTTTGAGGAGGCCAACGGCGATGCTGCATTCATTGCCAAGGCACTGGGCGACATCGCCCGTGCAAAAGGGATGGCGCAGGTTGCGCGTGACTCCGGATTATCACGCGAAAGCCTCTATAAAGCGCTTTCCGGCGAACGCAGTCCCGGTTTCGATACCATCCTCAAGGTCATGGATGCGCTCGGTTTGAAACTGCATGCAGCAGCATCTCACAGCTGATCAGCGATATCATCCTGCGCCTCGACAGCGACGCGCAAGGGACGGCGCGTCAGGCGCGTGGTTCATGAACTAAGCAAAACAGAGTTGGTGGGTGAGCTTGTACGTGTGCCTCGGTGTTATGGCGACGGGAAGAGCTTCGAAATATAGCAGCGTTCAGCCGTTTACTTTCTCAAAAACCCCTGCACCTGTTTCTTGATCTCCAGATGATGCACCGGGATATTGGGCACATCCTTGTTCCCCGGGACGGCAAGCACATGGATAAACGTCAGTCCCTCACGCGGTCTTTTCATCACCTCGACCAACTCCTGCTCACCCGCCGCTTTGACCGTGTTCCTGAAACCGAAGCCCCGCGCAACCTGCTCAAGGTCCACGCAGGACGCGGCGAGCGTTGGCTGGTTTCCCGTTGACCCGTAGGCACCGTTGTCGACGGCGATGATCGTGAGGTTGCGAGGAGAAGCAAAGGCTGCTGTTGCGAGCGTGCCGGGATTCATGAGCAGGCTGCCGTCGCCGTCGATGACGACAACTTCCTTCTTTGATGAGAGCGCGATGCCGAGGCCGATGGGGGTGGCCATGCCCATGCTGCCGAGCATATAGAAGTTCGACGGCTGGTGCTTGATCGCGTACAGCTCCTTGGACGGCCAGCCGAGATTGCTAACAACGACTTTGCCCTCAAGGTATGGTGCGATGAGTTTGATGATCTCATAACGGGTGAAAACGGGAGGCGATGCAGGGTGCACAATACAGGATTCACGAGAATCCGTTGTTGCTGAATTTTTCAATCCGCAATCCGCAAGGAGACCCGTCCCGATCGAATCAGGAAATCCGCAGTCAGAACCCTCCCACACCGCCGGGCTCATCAGGAACGCGTGAACTATGTTGCTGTCATACACATGCTTGAGTTTCTGATCGACCCTCCTGATATCATCAATACTGTGCAGCTCGGTGTAGGCGATCCCCGCGCCCACGAGCAGGGTCGGAAGCCGTTGGCCCATGGGGAACTGGGCTTCGATCTTCTCTTTGTAGATCCCGCGCTGGCTTACGAAGATGGCAAGAGGCAGTTCATAGAACTGGGTAAGCGACAGCAAGGCATTGATCATGTTCCCGATGCCCGAGCTCTGGACGAACAGGGCCGGCCGTCTGCCGGCAAGCGCAGCTCCGGCGCAGATCCCCACGCCCTCTTCCTCCCTGGTCAGCGGAAGATGGTGAAAGGACGCGGCCGCCATTTCGAGCAGGGTCTTGATCTTCTCGCAGGGCAGCGAGGCGGTGAAATCTACGCCGTGCTTTTTCAGTATGCCTAACAGCTCTTCTTCAGGACGGGACATAGCAGTTCCTCGAGCTCCTTCTCGGTGATGTTCTTGGATATGAACTTCGGAATGACCAGGTGCGTTTTTTTCTCTTTCCGCAGCCTCGCTTCGCCGCCGCCGGTTATGTTCAGCAGCACGGTCTCGTTCTTCTTGATCTCGCCTTTTTGTACGGCATCCTTCAGCACTGCAACAGCCACACCCGAGGCGGGTACGATATCAATGCCCTCGGCCGCAAAGAACGTTTCCATGCCGGCATATACCGCATCATTCACGACTCCGTACATCTTTCCCTTTGTTGCGGTCAGCGCGTCGTAAACCCCTCCCAGGACGGTGTAAGCGGGATAGCGCGTCGAAAGCACCCTCGTCGTGATCTGCGAGATCAGCGCGGGATCCAGGTCTTCGGGGAACAGGGTACGGCTGTTCTTCTCCCAGGCGTGGAGCATGGGTGCAAAGGGAAGGTTCTGGCCCAAATGAAGTCTTGGCAGACGCGTACCGAACCTGCCGTCCCTCACGAACCGCTCAGCCATCTCCCAGCCGCCGACAGCGCCGGTGCCGCTCCCTACGGCCTGCACATAATGGTCCGGCAGACGACCGATCTTCGAGACCGCTTCGAGCAGCACGATACCCAGACCGTCGCGCTTGGCGATGTTCTTCACCCCTCCCTCGAAGGGATATCCCGTGACCAAGGCGATCCGCTTTGCCACATCGATGGAGTCCGAGTAGTCGCCGTCCCCGATCGCGAAGGTGGGCACGACGGAAGAGGGTTCGAGATACCACATCTCGCCAAGGCACATGCGCGGCACAACGATGACCGCGGGAAAGCCGCTCACCGCCGAGAGATGCGCAAAAGCGCGGGCCGTGTTCCCCGCCGAGGCGACAATCAGTCCGTCGACGCCGTTCTCCCGGGCGTTCTGGAGCACGACCGCGGCCTCGAATTCCTTGAAGGTGCAGGTTTCGAGCAGCGCCCCCTTCTCGGGCCAGTAGCCGTTGAATGCGATATAGAGCTGCTCAAGTCCGAGCTGCTGTGCAAGCCCCTGGGAACGGTACACCAGCGGCCCCGGCTGGACCGATGCGGGCTCATGGACCGGAAGCCAGTTGAATCTCCAGACGCCTTCGGCGCCGCTCTCCATGAAGCGCTGATCATACTCGGTCACGAGGAGAGCGTCCTTGCAGTGCTCGCAGAAGGCGCAGAAGGAGTTCTCCAGGGTCTTGCCGCATTTTCGACATCGTATGGAATAATGGCTCATGATATTTCACTCATGAAAAACAATCTTTCTGCCACGAAGGCACGAAGAAAGGCATTGAGTCTTGGCGCGTTAATCAACACTTGGAGCCTCGTGCAGTTCTTTGAGTCTTCGTGCCTTCGTGGCAAATTAGTGTTTAAGTTCTTTCCCCTAGCAACCCGCTCACCAGCTCCATGATGTCGGTGATCTTGATCTGCTTATCGTGCCCCTGCATGGCCTCGTTCACCTTGGCATAACAGGCTGGGCAGCCCAAGATCAGGCGGTCGGCCTTTTTTTTCACGGCCTCGTCGATCGTTTGTCTGCCCATCTTGATGGCGTTGTCATGAAAGACCTTGCGCGCCGCGCCGCCCGAGCCGCAGCAGCGGGAGTTCAGACCATGGCGCTCGAACTCGATGACCTTGACGCCGGGAATGCTCCCCAGAACGTCGCGCGGTTCCTCGATCACCCCGACTCCCCGTGAAAGATAGCAGGGATCATGATAGATCACGGTCTCGCGAAGTTCTTTGGTGATGCGCAGCTTTCCTTCCTTGATCGCGCTTGCAACGAACTGGGTGATATGCCGGATCGTAAAGGGAAGCTCTTTCCCGTAGAACGCAGGCCAGTCCCTGCTCATGATGTTCACGCAGCAGGGGCAGGAGCAGACCAGCGTCTTTACGCCCCGCGCCTCGTATCCTGCTACCAGCCGCTTGACCAGGCCTTCGAGCTCGTCATGCTGGCCCGTGATGAAAAGCGGGAAACCGCAGCAGACCTCTTCCTCCGGCGGCAGCATGGTGAAGGGGGTTCCGATAGCGTTCAGCACGAGCACGTCGCCGCGCACCATGGGCTGCGCCTCGTACGCGCCGGTGCAGCCGGCGTAGTAGCCGATGCCGGCCCGCTCGGCAACTTTCACGTTCACGGGAAACCAGGGTTGATAGCGATCACCTGCGGGCTTATCGTAGGGATTGCCGCTGTTCGTAATGACCTTCGGCAGGTTCGCCTGCACGCCGATGGGGCCGAGGCCGCGCTTCACCATCTCCTTCCGGAGCGTGGGCCAGAGCCGCTGCGTGAAGATACCCACCGGACAGTTCTGGCCGCAGGCGCCGCAGGTGGTGCATTCGTACACGGCTTTGGTAAAGTCCTCGAGACGCTTGCGGTCTGCCTCAGCGCCGCCAAAGAGCTTTGCCTTGAGGCCGTCCGTGGACCTGATGAACTCGCGGAACATGCGGATCTTCTCGGGCGGAGAGACCGCGGGGTTGTTCGTCACGTCCTGGACCGGGCAGTGCTTGAGGCATTCGCCGCATTGGGTGCAGGCGTCGATCTCCAGGACCTGTTTCGGGGAAAGCTCTTCAGTGAAGGAGCGTTTATTTTTCATGCATCACCAGGGGAAGCGCCAGTTCCCGCTTCTCCGCCTCCAGCATCACCAGCGGCGCGGTCAGAATATGGGTCGGAAGCAAAGGGATCAGGACCAGGACCAGGGAAAAATGGAGCAGGAACAGGATGTCGTCCGGCGCCGCGGCCGGCGAGAAGCATAAGATCCCCTGGATGAACAGTTTCACCATCACTATATCGGCCCGGTACAACGTGGCCATGAGCAGACCCAGCGAACTGATAATGAGCAGAACCGCCAACAGTGTCATGTTGGCTGGTGACGAATATTTTTCCTGATCGGAGAACCTCCGGACGAGAAGGATATAGATGAGCGACAGAGGAAGCACATACCCGGCGATCAGTCCGGGTGTCTGAAACCACCATACCCACTCCGGGACAATGGGGAAAAAATACCGCAGATGCCTGAGGGCCACGATCAGGAACGATGCATGGAAGACCCACTCGCCGAGCCAGAGCGCGGGGTTGACCTTTAGCAGCCTCCAGAACAGGACCACGTCCCGCGCCGATAAGGCGCAGGCCTTGACCGACAAGGGCGGCGACCCTGCGATCGCAGCCGGACCGGCCACCGCCTTCCACCAGAGCAGCGCATGCAGAAAGAACCGTATCCAGAACGCCGCATACACGCCGTACGCTGCGATGATCAATATCGTACCCATGGGCCGCCCATTCATCAAGAGATGGTATCAGTATAACACATCGGCCTTGTGCGATAATAAGAGGACAACAGCCGATGGCCTCATTTCTCGCGGATAAACTCGATCCGCACGTCCTTCGACACGTTGAGCCCGGCCTCCACCTCGATGGCTTTCAGAATAGCGGAAGGCACCGGGCAGGCGGCGTGCTTCAGGTGCTTTGCCGCGGATTGATAGACCGGGTTGTCGCGGAGATTCGTGAGCGTCACCCGCTGGTCCACGAGCGCGATATCGGCAAGCATCTTCCCCACCATCTCGCAGTCCGTGTCCAGGAAGACCGCGATCTTCTTGTCTTTCCCCTTCTCTGCCGTAATGGTAACGGTGTAACCGCACGCGCCTGAATTGACGATCACCTTGGTCATGGCCTTTCCGATCTATCTGAATTTCATAAACAAAGATAACTATTCAGGTCGATAGGCTGAAGGGGCGAAGGCTGAAGGTAAAAAACCTGACATCCCTTTTTTCCACCTTCAGTCTTCAGTCTTACAACCTTTAACCTGAATAGTTACATCATTCCGCATTCCGAAATCCGCAATCCGAAATCCGCAATCGACTCATCCCTTGATCTCCACCGTAGCCCCTTGCTTTACGAGCAGCTCCTTCAGGTTCGGGAACTTGTCCTTCATATGC
>MHDY01000224.1:9260-13052 GCA_001803705.1 Nitrospirae bacterium GWC2_56_14
GGTTCAAGAGCGCCATGCGCGAACCGTCGCCCGCGGCGTTGCCCACGGCGTAGACCATGTCGATGGGGCAGTCCGGAAACATGCCGAGCGTGAGCGAGGCGACCTTGTCGATGTGGCTTCCGAAAGCGCCTGCCAGGATCACCCGGTCGAGCTTGGTGATTCCAAGCCGCTTCATCATCAGCTTCGCACCTGCGTAGAGCGCGCCCTTGGCGAGCTGGAGCGCCCGCACGTCGCCCTGGGTAATGGTGATATCGTGGCCGATGGAGGTCTCGGCAGCCCAGGCAAGCACGTACTCCGGTCTGCCGTCAACATCCTTCCGAACTCGATTCGTCCCGAGGTCCATGACGAACCTGCCGCTTTTATCAATAATGCCTGCCTTGAACATTTCCGCAACAACGCCGATGATGCCCGAACCGCAGAGGCCTTTTGCTTTCACGGCTGCAATGTGAGTATGCCAGTCCGCCTTGCCGATGACCTTGTAGCGCGGCTCTCTGGTCACCGGGTCGATCTCGACCGTCTCGATGGCGCCCGGTGCTGCGCGCATGCCGAACTTGATCTGGGCTCCTTCGAAGGCCGGGCCGGTGGCGCAGGACGTGGAGCAGACCTTGTTCCGGTTGCCCATGAGCAGCTCGCCGTTCGTGCCGATGTCGATGATCAGGACCATCTCGTCCTGATTGTACGGTTCTTCCGCGATCAGCACGCCCACGTTGTCCGCGCCCACAAAGCCCGCTTCAATAGGCAGCACGTGAATGTAGGAACCGGGATTGATCTTGAGTCCCAGGTCGCGCGCCTTGATATCGAGCGAGTTCTGAACCGCGGGGATGAAAGGCGATTTGCCGATGTATTCGGGATTCAGGCCCAGGAAGATGTGGTGCATGGCCGTATTGAACACGATCGTCAGGTCGTCGATCACGTACCCTGGGTTCGGAGCGTCCTTATTGACATCGACAGCAACGCGCTCGATGATCTCGTTCAGGCCCTGGATGATCGCCTTCTGCATCGTCTCCAGGCCCCCGGGATTGCTCATGGCGTAGGTGATGCGCGACATCACGTCCTCGCCGTAAGGCACCTGGGGGTTCATAATGGATTCGGTGTTCACCACCTTGCCCGTGCTCAGGTCCGTCAAATAGCCCACACAGGTCGTGGTGCCGATGTCCACGGCAAGGCCGTAGCTCGCCTCGACGAAACCCGGCTCCATCTTGACGATCTCTTTGTCCATCCAGACCGTGGCTGTTGCATTCCAGTCACCCTTGCGCAGAATGTCCTGGAGGTCCTTCAAGACCAGATAATCAAAGGCAAGCCCCTTCAGTCCGTAGTTTTCCTCCAGGGACTTGAGCACGCGTTCCCAGTCTCCGGTCGTCATATCGTGCAGCGAGGGCTTGGCGAGCGCGACGTTGTATTTCTTCACGGCGGGATCGAGCTTGATCGTAAGCTCCTTGGCGGCTTTGCGCACCACCTGCTTTCCCGCGCGCGACCGTTCGGGAACGAAGACCTTGATGTCGCCGTGGATCTCGGCAGTACAGGACAGCCTGATGCCCGGCCCGTCCTCGGGCTTGATATGCTTTTTTTCCGCCTCGGTGAGCGGCGAGAGGTGGGCCATGCCCGAGTCGATGTTGTCCTTCTCGAAGTAGCCTTCCTCGATCCTGACCTTGCACTTGCCGCAGACCTTTTTATTTCCGCAAAGCGCTTCGATGTCAACCCCCAGGGACTGGGCCGCTTCAAGGATGGTCTTGCCGTCCTCCACTTCGCCGCGGCTGCCCGAGGGCTGGAATATGACTTTGTGTTTCTTCAACATGCAATTCCTCCAGACGATAATGACAAATATGCTTTAGGCTTTTCATTCCGCAATCCGAAATCCGAAATAGTTTCTTTCCTCCCATATGGGCAGATATTGATGCACAACCCGCAATTGGGTTTCCCGTCCGTGGCCCGCTTGGTCGCCTTGTGGCTTCTGCAGGCGCTGAGCTTCACCAGTTCGACAAAGGGAAGCGCACGCGACCATTCTGCGCCGGTTATGGCCTGCGAAGGACAATGCTCCCGGCAAAGTATGCACGCCCCGCACAATCCGTGCTCCATAGGCAGGTCCGGCCGGAGCGGCGCGTCGGTCAGCACCGTGCCGAGCGATAGGCGCGGTCCGTGCTCGATATTGATGAGCAGCCCGTTCTTCCCGATCCACCCGAGCCCCGCCGAGGTGGCGGCCATCTTGTGGTTGAACAGGGAGTAAAGCTGCGAGATGAACGTGCCTTTCTTGCGGTCCGAGTCCGGCGGAATGGCAAGCGTGCGATGCCCCCGTGCCTTCAGGAACCGTACTGCCCGCTTCTCCAGCTTCACGAGCAGGCTGAGGGTGTCCTCATTCAGCCTCCGGTCCACGCCGATGGAAACCGCCCGGTCCAGATGGGCGATCTCCCCGCCGAGGAAGCCCCGCAGGTCCGCGATCCCCACGACGGTGGCGCCGTGGTCCAGCAGCTCTCTCTTGAGCGAGGTTTTCATTTCGCCTTCTTGGCTTCCACCTCATCCTTCATCTTCTTGAGCGACTCGATCATGTTGATGGCGTCCTTCAAAGCGTTGGTTGCGTCCTTGGCGTAGCCGTCGGCGCCGTACTTGTCTGCCACGTCCTGGGACACGGGCGCGCCGCCGATCATGATCTTCACGTGCGGGTTCTTGGCACGAAGGTCGTCAATGACCTTCTTCATGCCGGTCATGGTCGTGGTCATCATGGCCGAGAGGCAGACCAGGTCGGAATCGGTCCGGAGCTGCTCGGCGACGAACTTGTCCAGCGGCACGTCGCGGCCCAGGTCGTAGACCGTGAAGCCGGCCACGTCGAACATCATCTTCACGATGTTCTTGCCGATATCGTGCACGTCGCCCTCCACCGTCCCGATGACGACCGAGCCCTTCACGCCCAGGTCCAGTTGCTTCACGTGGGGCTTCAGGATATCCAGACCGGCGTAGAGCGCGTCGGCGCACATAAGCAGCTCGGGCACAAAGTACTCCTGCGCCTCGAACATCTTTCCCACTTCCACCATGCCGGAGACGAGTCCGTTGAAGATGGCGTCGTTTGCCTCCATGCCCACGTCCAGCGCCTCCTGGGACGCTTCCTTGGCCGTGTCTTCGTCGTACTGGATCACCGCATTCCGCAGTTTCGTCAAAAGCTCTGTTTTTTTCTCTTCCGTAACCATAGGGTCACCTCCGGTAATTTTTAACTTCATCCATCATGGCCTTCATGTTGTCCGGCGGCACAGTGGGCCAGATGTCACAGCCGGGCCAGACCGCGCTCACGCCGTCGTCCATGCACTTCTTGATGGTCTGACGCACCAGCTCAGGCGAACCGGCAACCAGCACATTGTAGGGATCGTAATTCCCGAAGATCAGCGCTTTGGGGCCGAGCTTCTTGCGCGTCTCGGCAACATCGTTCTTCTGGTCCACGCTGATCGCCTTGGCGCCGCTCTCAGCCATGGAGGTGACGATGTCATTCGTCTTGCCGCAGATATGGAGCACGCTGGGCACGGAGATCTTTTCGAAGATCTTCTTGAGATAGGGCAGGATCAAACTTTTGAACACCCGCGGAGAGAGGACATCGGACGTGGCGCCCATCTCGCGCACCGAGATATAGTCGACCCCGGCCTTTTCATACTCCTGCGCCACCTGGATGATGACGTCCGCCATCTGGTCCAGCAGTTTCCCGATCTTGTCCGGCTTCTTGAAGGACAGCTTCAGAAGGTCGTTCAGTTCCATGATCTGGCCCGCCAGCGTGAAGGGCCCGAGCACGAAGGATCCTATGGCCGCGTCGCC
>MHDY01000224.1:13143-14462 GCA_001803705.1 Nitrospirae bacterium GWC2_56_14
TCGGCTTCGTTGTGGATCAGCTTTTTCTTGATCGTGGGGTAGAGCAGGTCCTCGGAATGGGCGTAGACGTTGATCTCGCATCCCATGGCCTCGGCCTCGATGCAGAGGTCGAAGGGGGCCACGCCGCATTCAAAGCCGAACATCTTATAGGTCGAGGCCGCTGCCGCAGCCATCATCTTCGCGTCCAGATGCGTGGCCGCGAAGTTCTGGTTCAGTGACTTCAGCCCTTCGGTGGTCACATTGCCGAAGCCGCTGAAGCAGGGGGGCCGGTCGATCTCCTCGCCGGCGAACATTTTCAATACCCGTTCTCGTGAATTCATTGTCATGCAGCCTCCTTGAAATACAGTATCGGAATCAAAATGGACCTAAAGCTATCACCACGGAGGCACGGAGACACAGAGAAAAGCAAATAACTTTACACGGGGACAAAATCTTTTGAGATTCTTAAAAGCGAAATACTCTTGGCTTTAGGTCTTCTCCGTGTCTCCGTGCCTCCGTGGTGAAAAGTTTATTTTCTCGCTGCTCCTGCCGTTAACTTTCCTAAAAATTCGTTAAAGTACTTCTTAATAGGAATGTTCTCGTTCGCCGAGATCGTCTGCGTTTCATCGTAGACCAGGGTCGAGAGCAGGATCTGCGCCGCCGCCACGGCCGGGAAGATGCGCGGCGCCGTGACGATGGGGCCGTAAAAATTAAAGTCGCTCCAGATGGCCGAGGACATGCCCTGCACCACGGCGTCCATGGCCTTGAAACCGTCCAGGCTCCAGATGGTCTTCGCGTCCTTCCACATATGCGTGCCGTTCGAATAGGCGCCGCCGCAGGGCAGGCCGAGCTTCTCCTTGATCAGCCGGTTGGCGACAAGCGAGAACGACGTGGCAGGCAGGTTCATGACC
Organism: Nitrospirae bacterium GWC2_56_14; assembly: GCA_001803705.1. Lineage (GTDB taxonomy): Bacteria > Nitrospirota > UBA9217 > UBA9217 > UBA9217 > GWC2-56-14. The sequence goes on from MHDY01000224.1 coordinate 14,034, forward strand.
GAGGTGTCCACAATGACGGTCTCGAAATCCCCTGCGCCCTGGTCGAGCAGTTTTTCCAGCGACTTCAGCCTGCCCCCCGGCGTCTGGTCCGCGTCGTCGAAGGCCTGGACCACCACATGTTTGATCCCCAGGTCCTTGAGCTTCTGCACCTGGCCCTTGATGTCCTTGTCCCAGGGCGTGATGCTGTTGTACAGGAACTTGTCCTGCAGGCCCAGCTTGGCAACGTACTCGGTGGCCTCCGCCCGTTTTTCGGCGACCCACATATCGATGCCGAAGGGCATTGAGGTCGTCTCGCGGTAGAAGTCCACGTAGACCTTCGCTTCTTCCGCCGAGTTCGCCACCATGGCCACCATGGACGGGATGCCGGTGGAGAGGGAGAGCGCTTCCTGCGTTTTTATCATCTCCGTCGCCTTTACCCGGTCGAAGTTG
>MHDY01000225.1 GCA_001803705.1 Nitrospirae bacterium GWC2_56_14
AACTGTCGGGGATGATCCGGTAGATGAACTGGTCAATGTTCGGTCTTCCCTCGTAGTAATCGGGATTGGCCTCAAGCACGATCTTCTGGCCCGAGATCCATTCTTTGAACTTGTAGGGGCCGGTGCCGACGGGATGCCGGTTGAACGGATCGGTATTGATGTCCTTGCCTTCGAGGAGGTGCCTGGGAATGATCCCCACGGCCCAGCTTTCGAGGGCAGGAGAGAAGGGCTCCTTGTAGGTGACCCGGAAGGTGTATCTGCCGAGGACCTCTGCTTTTGCTACGTCCATGTAAGAGCTGCTGTAAGGTGTGGCCACGGCCGGATCGATGAACTTTTTGTAGGTGAACAAACAGTCGTCAGCGGTGAACTCGACGCCGTCGTGCCATTTTACGCCCTTCCGGAGCTGGAAGGTGATGGTCTTGCCGCGGTTCGTGACCGTCCATTGCTCGGCGAGGTCGCCGATGAGTTTAATGTCCTTGTCGTATTTCACGAGCCCGGTAAAGACCTGGTCGTTGATCGTGCCTGATGCCGAATCATTGGCGATAACGGGATTCAGGCGTCGGGCGTCGCCGATGGAGCTCTCGACGAAGGTATTGGGCGCCCGTTCCGTCTTCTGGCCGCAGGCCGAAAGAAGCAGTATCGAGATAACTATGGAGAGATACGGTCTGGTCATCGGGGTCTCAACGCACTCGTGTATGCATTCCGCGGCGTCAGGGTTGCAGGAGAATACGGAATACAAAAAATAAAAGGGTAGGCAAGGCCTACCCTCAACAGGTTCGTATGGATCGACGCTCCCGTTCAGCAGGGGTGACGGGCTACTTGGAGGCCGGTGCCGGCGCAGGTGCCGGAGCAAGCGGAGCAGCTGCGGGCAGCGATTGCTCCGTTGACTGAATGCCTTTCATGACCGAGCTTTTCCTGGCAGAACTGATGGCGAGGGTGAGCGACGTTACCATGAAAATAACGGCTGCCCCGGTGGTGATCTTGGCCATGAAGCTCTGCGCTCCCCGCGGCCCGAAAATGGTCTGTGATGCGCCGCCGAAAGCGGCTCCGATGTCCGCTCCCTTGCCCTTCTGGAGCAGGACCATGAAGATCAGAACGGTCGCTACCAGGACGTGAAGTGTGGTGAGTAATGCTGTAACCATGAAAAGCCTCCTTAGATTGAACAACCGACAACGTTAATAACCTTTGATTATTTGAATGTCACCAGTGCCGCGAACGATTCGGGTTTTAAACTCGCTCCGCCGACCAGTGCGCCGTCAATGTCAGGCTTGGCCATGAGCTGTGATACATTGTCCGGCGTGACGCTTCCGCCGTACTGGATGCGGAGCCAGTCTGCGACTTCGGCAGTGTACATTGCTTTTACCTTCTGGCGGATAAAGGCATGGATCTCGTTCGCCTGGTCCGGTGATGCGGTCTTGCCCGTGCCGATGGCCCACACGGGCTCGTAGGCAATGACGATCTTCTGCATTTCAGCGGCGGTCACGCCCTTGAGCGCGCCCGTTATCTGGCGGTCGATCACGTTGTTCGCCTTGCCGGCCTCGCGCTCGCTCAGCAACTCACCGACGCAGACGATGGGCAGCAGTCCCTTGTTGAGGGCCTGGCGGACCTTCTTGTTCACGGTCTCATCGGTCTCGCCGAAGTACTGCCGCCGTTCGCTGTGGCCTATGATAACATACTTGCATCCCGAATCCAACAGCATTTCAGCCGAGATCTCGCCGGTGAAGGCCCCTTTGTCCTCCCAGAACAGGTTCTGGGCAGCGAGGGCCACGTTCGTTCCCTTGATGGCCTCGGCCACGGTCTGGAGCGACGTGAAGGTCGGGGCCAGCACGATATCCCGGTCTTTGACGCCTGAAACGAGCGGGATGAGCTTGCTGGCCAGGTCGCGCGCCTGCGTAGCGGTCATGTTCATTTTCCAGTTGCCGGCGATGATAGGGCGTCGTTTTGCGTTCATAGAAATTCCTTTTTGACACTGATTCACACTGATTTATTATGATGAAATTTCTCGATGTTCCTATCTGTGTCCATCATAGACAATCAGTGTCCTTCAGTGTCCGAGAGTATTTGCTCTACTCCTTATCGTCCGTCAATGCCGCCAGTCCCGGAAGCTCCTTCCCCTCAAGCAGCTCCAGCGATGCGCCGCCGCCGGTGGAGATGAAGGTGATGCTGTCGGATACTCCGGCCTTATGCACGGCAACATCCGTGTCACCACCTCCTACGATGGTGGTAGCGTAAGCATCCGCCACGGAGCGCGCAATGGCGAATGTGCCGCGCGAATAGGCGTCTTTCTCGAACAGGCCCATGGGGCCGTTCCAGATGATGGTCTTGGCATCCTGAATCGCTTCGGAAAAGAGGCGTACGGTTGCCGGGCCGATGTCGAGGCCGATCCAGCCTTTCGGGATCTCCTGGGACGTGACGATCTTGGTCTCCGCACCGTCATTGGCGTTCTCGGCCACGACAAAATCAACGGGCAAATAGAATTTAACGCCTTTTTCGTGCGCACTTTTTCTGAGGCGCTCGGCCATTTCCAGCATGTCAGGCTCAACGAGCGAGTTGCCCACTTCCTGGCCCTGTGCTTTGATGAAGGTAAACGCCATGGCCCCACCGACAATGATCTTGTCGACCTTGTTCTGGAGGTTCTCGATGACGCCGATCTTACCCGATACTTTGGCTCCTCCGAGGATCGCCACAAAGGGCCGCACGGGATTCGCTACGGTCTTCTGCAGATATTCGATCTCTTTCTTCATGAGGAACCCGGCTACGGATTCCTTCACAAACTTGGTGATGCCGTAGGTGGAAGCATGGGCGCGGTGAGCCGTGCCGAAAGCGTCGTTCACGTACACATCGGTGAATGCCGCCAGAGCTTTTGAGAATCCCTCGTCATTCTTCTCTTCCTCTGTATGAAACCTGAGATTCTCAAGCAGCAGGACATCGCCGGGCCGCATGCCCTGGACCATATGTTCCACGTCAGGGCCGATGCAGTCCTTGGCGAACTTCACCTCTTTATTGAGAAGCCGGTTCAGCCGCAGCGCCACCGGGGCCAGGCTGTACTTCGCGGTCGGTTTGCCCTTGGGGCGACCGAGATGCGAGGCGAGGATCACCTTGGCGCCGGCGTCGAGGGCATAGTTAATCGTCGGCAGCGTGGAGCGGATCCTGCCGTCGTCGGTGATATTGCCGTTCTCGTCGAGCGGCACGTTGAAGTCCGCGCGGATAAAGACCCGTTTGCCCTTCAGATCGACTTTTTCTATGGTCTTTTTATCCATGACTACTGCTCCTCGTTGATACGCTTCACATTCCGCATTCCGAAATCCGAAATCCGCAATGATTTACAGTCCCTTCTTCGCCACCATGATCGCCAGGTCGCGGAGCCGGTTCGAATAACCCCACTCGTTGTCGTACCAGGAGATGACTTTCACCATGGTGCCTTCCATGACGGTGGTGAGCGCTGCGTCTATGATGGAGGAATGGGGATTGCCCTTGAAATCAATGGAGACGAGGGGCGCTTCTTCGAACTGGAGGATGCCCTTAAGCTTCCCGTCAGCTGCAGCCTTGAGCGCTGCGTTCACTTCTTCCTTGGTGGTCTTTTTCGAGACCTCGAACACCACGTCCACGACCGACACATTCGGCGTGGGCACGCGGAGCGACATGCCGTCGAGCTTGCCTTTCAGTTCCGGCAGCACGAGGGACACTGCCTTGGCGGCGCCCGTTGAGGTCGGGATGATGGACATGCATGCGGCGCGCGCGCGGCGGAGGTCCTTGTGCGGCAGGTCGAGGAGATTCTGGTCATTGGTGTAGGAGTGGATCGTGTTCATAAGACCGTGCACGATGCCGAAACTCTCATGGATCACCTTGGTGAACGGCGCCAGGCAGTTCGTGGTGCACGAGGCGTTGGAGATGATGTGGTGCGCCTTGGGATCGTAGGTATGCTCGTTTACGCCTATGACGAAGGTCGCGTCCGGATCCTTGGCAGGAGCGGAGATCAGGACCTTCTTGGCGCCTGCGGTGATGTGCTTGCCGGCGTTCGCCTTGTCCAGGAACAGGCCGGTGCACTCCAGGGCGATGTCGACCTTGAGGTCCTTCCAGGGAAGCTCAGCGGGGTCCCTCTTTGCCAGCACGGCGATCTCTTTGCCGTCCACGATGATCTTGCCGTCGCCGGCTTTGACGTCATGTTTGAATTCGCCGAAGGTGGAGTCCCATTTCAGCAGGTGCGCGAGGGTTTTTGTATCAGTAAGGTCATTGATGGCTACGATCTCGATGTCCTTGCTGTTCTGCGAAGCGCGGAACACGTTTCTGCCGATCCTGCCAAATCCGTTGATTGCAATTCTTACCGCCATGGTAGAGCCTCCTTGAGGGTCAAATTAAAAACCACAGGGTCCAGGAGTCAGGGGGCAGGGGTCAGGCAGTTCCTGAACCCTGTACCCTGTACCCTGCACCCTTCCTTATCCTAACTTATGCATCACGAGCCCCGTCAGGAGCTTGGGAAAGAAGTACGTCGCCTTCTGCGGCATGCGTTCGCCTGCAGTTGCCACTTCCTTGACCTCCCGCACCTTGGTCGGGTTCATGAAAAAGACGATCTCCGCTGCATTGTCGTGGATGCGCTTGTCCGCCTCGGCAGCGTCCTTGATGTATTCGATGTTCAGGCCGAGCTTGTGGGTCTCCATCCTGATCCCGAGCAGCTTGTCGATGATCAGGTGGTGCAGGATCGAGACGTCCAGCTTCCGGTACGCGGGCGACTTGGCCGGGAGCAGGGCATCCATGTCCGCTTCGTTCCGCAGGGTCAGCAGGTAGTAGCTGTGCTCGCCTTTGACCCGCATGCCGAATATATGCGCATGGTCGGCGCGGTGCGCCATGGTGTCCAGGACCGTATGCAGGTCCTTGTTCTCCGACCGTTTGTCGAAGAAGTCAATGCGCTCTATATTGAAATACTGGTTCAGGCCATCCTCGAAGCGTTGGGGATGAAAGTCGGTCAGGTTGAACATGGCGCGGTGGGCCGGGAGCACCGTAAGCCCCGGGTCTTCCAACCGGGCCAGGAACATGGCCGTATAATTGAAACCCTCGTTGCCGGTGAAGGAGCCTGCAGCTTTGCGTTGCTCATTCCGGTAGTTGAGCGCTGTGTCATAGCGGTGATGTCCGTCGGCAATGAAAATCGGCTTGTCGGCCATTTCGCGGACAATGACCTCGATATCCTTTTCATCGCTTCGGGACCAGATGCGGTGGGTCACACCATCGCTGCTTTTCACTTCCATCTCCGGCTTGCCATTGGTCCGAGCGAGCACGGCCGCCACTTTTTCCTGGGGGTCGGAAAAGAGCGAGAATATCTGGCTGAAGCTCGTTTTACATGCCCGAAGCAGGTTCAGCCGGTCCGTTTTTGGGCCTGAGAGCGTTGTCTCATGGGGTTTGATAATTCCGGAGTCGTAATCTTCGAGTTTGACCAGGCAAATAAGGCCCCGGAGTTTTCTGGTGGCTTCCTTTACCTTGTACTCCATTTCGTATATATAGAAAGCGGGAACCTGCTCCTGCTTCACGATAGCGCTGCGGGTCCAATCCTCCAGAACAGCTGCCGCACGGGTATACCGGTTATCTTCCTCGGTATCGCCGGGGCTCGCCAATCCGTATTCGAGCCGGATCACGTTATTCGGGCTTTTCCGATACAGCGCCTGCTGGCCTGCAGGCGATATGATATCGTAGGGAGGACAGACGAGGTCGGATATTTTGCCTGCCTTTTCAGTATTATATATGATGCCCCGGAAGGGGGTTATTGTTGCCATCGATCGATCCTTTGTGCGAGCTCCCGCATCTATCCATGCAGGATTAAGTGCTTCAAAAGACTTTCTTTATAACATAGCGCCTGATTTATTGTCAATACATTTTGCGCAACCGGAGGTTGACAATTTTACGCTATTGTGCGATTATCCCTGCGCACATGAGAATCATTCGCGGTATAAAAAGCTTATCAGAGCAGCTTCCGAACCCGGTTTTGACCCTCGGGAATTTTGACGGAGTACACCTGGGACACCAGGCGATCTTCGAAAAAGTGATCGAGCGCGCCCGGGCGATCGGAGGGACCAGCGTGGCTTTTACCTTCGAACCGCATCCGCTCAAAGTGCTTACTCCGGAACGTTCCCCCCGCCTGCTGAACACCTTTCACGGGAAAATGCGGCTTCTTGAGATTGCCTGCCTCGACGTGGTCATCTGCGCCAAATTCACCCGGTCCTTTGCCGACCAGAACCCGGAGGATTTTGCACGGGAGGTGCTGCACAAGACCATCGGCGTCCGTGAGGTGTATGTAGGGTACGACTATGCTTTTGGCAAGGGCCGCGAAGGGAGCATCGATTCTCTTAAACGGATGGGGAAGACCTACGGATTCGAGGTGGGAGTCATCGAACCGGTCCGCATCGATACTATCGTTGTCAGCAGTTCGATCCTTCGCGACCTGATCTCGAACGGCAAGATCGAGGAGGCGTCAAGGCTGCTCGGGCGGTCCTATTCGATCGAGGGAGAGGTCGTCCATGGCGCCCATCGGGGCCAGACGATCGGGTTTCCGACCGCCAACCTGCACACTGCCAATGAGGTCCTGCCTGCTTTTGGAGTTTATGCCGTCCATGCCGATGTCGGGGGGCGGCGTTTTCAGGGAGTGGCCTCCATCGGAATCCGGCCGACCTTCGATGCGGGCCCGGTCTCTATAGAGGTCTATTTGTTCGGATTCGAAGGAGATCTCTACGGCCAGCAGATGGAGGTCTCGTTCGTGAAACGCCTGCGCGGAGAAGAAAAGTTCGCCGATGTTGATTCCCTCGTGCGCCAGATCCGCAAGGATGTTGACGAGGCCATGCAGGCCCTGGCGCGGTAACCCTCCGGAAGTATCCTCCCAACTGAAGCATTCACCTGCCGCTTTTCAGCTCAAAAAGCATGAGAGGGGAAGGTCAGAGCACTCCCGTCTTTCTTGCATTGTTCAAGGCTTCTCCCCGGTCTTTTGCATGGAGCTTTTCATAGATCCTCTTGATGTGCGAATGTACCGTATGGGCGCTGATGGACAGCTCGACGGCGATCTCTTTATAGGTCATGCCGTGCTCCACGCATTTGATGATGGCCTTTTCCCGCTGGCTTAAAATGAATTGTTCGCTGATATTATCATCCTGGAACTCATGGATGACCCTCCGCGCGATCTTGGGGCTCATGGGGGAACCGCCTTTATAAAGCTCGTTGAGTGCCTCGATGAGCTCACGGGGGCTGCTTCCCTTCAGGAGATAGCCGGAGGCGCCGGCCTTGATGGCCGAAAAAACGTTCTCCCGGTCGTCGAATACCGTATGGGCCATGAACTCGATGGCCGGCATGCTTTTCTTGAGCGCTTTGATGAATTCTATCCCCGACATGCCGGGGAGGCCGAGATCGCACAAGACCACTTCCGGTGGCGTTTTTTTTATGCCTCGCAGCGCCTCTTCTGCCGATGGATAGGCTCCGGTAACGGTGATGCCGGGTTCACCGCCCAGCAGCATCTTCAGGTTCTCGCGCAGCATGGGATCGTCTTCAATGATGGCCAGTTTCATAGGGAGTATCCTTCCGTTCGTAGGGAATGGCAACTCACAGTGTGTTTCTGAGCGGAGCCTGTAAAGGGAGGGGGATCTCCAGGGTGACGCAGGTCCCGCACTCCGCGTTCAGCGAGATTTCCCCGCCGAGATATCTGCCCCGGGTCTGCATGTTGGTCAGGCCGCGTCCGCCGACCCTGCCGTTGCCCACGCCCACGCCGTCATCCTGGATGACCAGTTTCAGCCGGGTTCTGTTGATGGAGAATGCCGCGTTTACCGTTTTCGCCTGAGCATGCTTGATAATGTTCGTGAGCGCCTCCCGGTAGATCTTGAAGAGGTTCAGGCAGAGCAGGCTTCCCGGCTGGTCGTCGGTCTCCTCGATAGAGGACTTCAGGTCAAAGGACATCCCGTGGGGTCCGATCATGGCGTTTCCCTGATTCCTGAGTTCGGCCAGCAGGGTTTGCCAGTTCATGTCGCGGGCATCGAGGCTGTTCATGAAATTCCTGATCTCAGACAAACCTTCCCGTGAAAGCTCCGATATGGTCGACAGTGTTTTTTTGATGTCAGGAAGGGCGTCCGAGCTCTTTGCCAGCTCAGCCAGCATGTTGATGTTCGTGGTAATGCCGCCGATCCCGTCATGCAGGTCCCTGAGGAGCTCCTCTTTCTCCGCCAGATGCCGTTTTTCCTCCTCGATGCGGTCCTCATACTGCTTGACGCTTTCCTCATAGAACCGGATCGTTGATTCTTCAGCTTCCTTGCGGTCGGTAATGTCAAAAATGGTTGCGATGATCGCCGGTCTCTCCTGATAGGCGATGATGCCTGCGGACATGTTCACCCAGCGCACAGCGCCGCTCTCCGAGGTGATCCGGTATTCATATTCATCGATAATGTTCTCTCCGCGCAGGCGCGCCGCTGCCCGTTCCTTCACCAGTGCGCGGTCGTCGGGGTGGATGACCTCCCAGAAATCGAGCGTGAGAAGAAAATCGCGGGAGTGGCCGGTAATTTTTTCCGTTGCAGGGTTCACGTACCTCAAATGTCCGCCCTGATGGATCACGATCCCGGCTGACGTGGTCTCTGCCAGGGTCCGGAACTTCAATTCGCTTTCTTTCAGGGACAGGAGCGCCTGCTGAAGTTCCTGGCTGAATCGCTCACGCTCTTCCTCTGCTTGTTTTCGGGCCGAAATATCGATGATGGTGCCGATGACCGCCGGTTTCCCCTCGTAGGTAGTTATGCCTGCGGTCATAAGCACCCACCGGTGCTCGCCGTCCTTACGTATGATCTTGAACTCATACTGCGTCGGTGGGGCGTTGCCGCCCAGTCGTTCCTGGGCACGCGCCTTGATCATCTCCACGTAATCGGGGTGGGTAAGGCTCAGAAAATTCATGGTCAAATATTCATGAGGCGCATATCCGCAGATCTGCTCGGCCGTTCGGTTCGCGTAGAGAAAGTTTCCTCCCTGGTGAATAAAGATGGCAACGGCCGCGGTATCGGCCAGAGTGCGGAACTTTTCTTCGCTTTCCTGATAGGACTTGCTCATTCGGCGCGATTCATCGAAGAGCCGTGCATTCTCGATGGCAACCGATGCATGGCCGGCCATGGACGTGAGGAGGTCTATGTCGCTCTGGATATAGGGCGCCCCGCTCCCTTTTTTCCCAACGGTCATGAAACCGCTGATCTGTCCTTTATACACCAGGGGAACGATCAGCTCTATATCGGTTTTGGAGATGGCATGGTACAGACGGCCTGCTTCCTCGGTGGAGAGCGCCATCTCGAGTTCCTGTCTGATCAGCACCTGGTTGGTTCGCTCCAGCCAGCGGATGGCGTCGTCGCTGATCGGCAGAACCGACGGCATGCCGACGCTCTGCCGGATGCGGTAGGCTCCATCCATTCCTTTGAGGAATAGCTGGATCTTGTCGGTTCTCAACCCACTATTGATACTATTGACAATGTAGGCAAGCAGATCGTCGAGGTCCAGAATCGTAACGAGAGCGTTCGTTGATTCCCTCAGGAGCTGCTGGTAATCGAACCTGCCTTTAAGAACAATGCTTGCGATCCATGTCTGAACGCGCGATCTGAGCGGTGTTCCATAAAAGATAAAGCCGATGAGCGCCAGGGAGATGAGGTCTGAGGTGACATCGCCCAGCAAGGGGCTGAGGAAAGCGATGGTGCCGAAATGTATCAGCGCTACGACGATGAACAGAAAAATGACGGTAAGCGTTCTCGAGACGATGGTTCGGATATCGAATAAACTGTAGCGGATGCAGGCGTAAAAGGTCAGGATGACCCAGGGAAAACTGAAAAAAGACGCAAGGCCCGGTTCAAAGGCGACGCCGCCTATGAGCTGCAAGAACCCTGCGGTGAACGACGCACCGCCGCCGAAGATCAGCAGACCGTAAAAAAAATAATTGAACTGAGACTTTCTTACGCCCACCATGCTTTTTTTCAGGCGAATGCACTCATAAATAAGCCAAAAGGCCAGCAAAGTTCCGAAGAATCGTCCTGCATGCTCCAGCGGGCCATGCTGGTTGACAAAGGGGATCACGGAATATCCGGGGGCCACGATCAGATCGGTGAACAGGGACAGACCGAGAATGACCACCCAGAGGGGATAGAGGACGATGCCGATGATACGCCCGAAACGGCCCTGGTCGTCCTTCAGGAAAAAGAGGACCTGCAGCGCGGCAGGGACGGTGAACCAGCCGATCCAGTTGAAGCGGGCCGCGAAGTCGATCGACAAGCCCAGCGAGGCGCGAAGATACATCGATCCCGAGGCGATGGAAAACGCCGCCGAGAACAAGGCCAGGGCGGTAACGGCCTTCTGGACCGGGTCTTGACGGGGATTGTTGCGAAGGAGAATGATGCCGAGGAACAGTTCCAGCGTACCGATGAACAGCAAGGAGAAGCCGATGATTTCGTATATGGTCATCTGTACTCCTTCGCCCGAACAGGGCAAGCACGCTGACCGGCTTGGGATAGTTGCCGGGTATTGCACGATGGCCATGCGGCCAAACGGACGAGGAACAAACTTTATTTTTTAGTAGCGATAGTATATGATAGGCTTGCAGGTGGAGTCAATAGTTAAGTGGTGCAGCAATAAAAAATGTGGTTTCCGGCATCGCATGGATTCCGCTCTGCCTGTATGAACGGCGTACACGAGGTGCCTATTTTATCTTGAGGAGGTGACATCGATGGCTTGCGGGAAGAAGTGCGGTACAAAAGCGACCGCCAAGAAGAAAACAGCAAAGAAAAAGTAGTACTCTCCGGCGGGCTCAGTGGCCCGCCGAACTTTTCACGCCGGGCATGGTAGGCCAATGACCGGCTTGGGTTTACGCTCATTTTTTCTGGAGCATTGGCATCAGAACGGTTATGGAACATTTGTACGAGCAGTATCTGCGGGTGCGCCGCATCAGCCTGAGCCTTATTTGTTTGATTTTATAAGGCGATAGGGAACAGTTCATGGATGGGGCTCCTACTATTGCATTGACTTTTACCATGGCCTGTGATAAAAAAACCAGCCTACGTTCCAATTGGAGACCATGTGCGGACAGCGATTGTCATCTTGGGGCACGGAAGCAGAAGCGAGAGCGCTGATGACTCCATTCGTCAGGCCGCGGCCCGGATCAGGAGCAAGGGCGGTTACGAAATGGTCATGCATGCCTTCCTGCAGTATGCGTCGCCCGGTTTGAGCGATGTTCTTGAGGATTGTGTCAGGCGGCAGGTCGCCAAGGTGATCATCGTCCCGTTCTTTATGCAGGCCGGGGCGCACGTTTCTGCAGATATCCCCGAATTGGTCAGGGCCGCGAAAAAAAAACACCCGCATCTGGAACTTGTGGTGACTGACTACGTCGGGGGACACCCCTTGATGATCGACATTATTGCCGATCTGATAAAAAAAACGGAATAAGAGACCGCATCATACGGACGGAAGAGACTGCACCATGATGGCACAGGGCAGGATGCGCAGTTATTCTGCTTCAGGCCGCAGGGAAAAGGAACCAATGCTGTCAGCGAAAGAGCAATTCGATATCATTAAACGCGGTTCTGTGGAGATCATTGTTGAAGAGGATCTCCTGAAAAAGCTTGAGCGTGCGGTTGCGGCCGGAAAACCGCTCCGGGTGAAGGCCGGGTTTGACCCGACTGCGCCGGATATCCATCTGGGGCATACGGTGCTCTTGAACAAGATGCGACAATTCCAGGAGCTCGGTCATGAGGTCATCTTCCTGATCGGTGACTTTACCGGGATGATCGGCGACCCCACGGGTAAGTCTGAAACGAGAAAACATCTCACGCAGGAGGAAGTTGCGGCGAACGCGAAGACCTACCAGGCCCAGATCTACCGGATCCTTGATCCCCAAAAGACCAGGATCGCCTTTAATAGCGAGTGGATGTCGAAAATGTCCGCCGGCGACCTGATCCAGCTCGCTGCCAAGCATACCGTGGCCAGGATGCTTGAGCGGGAGGACTTCAAAAAGCGCTATCAATCGGAGCTGCCGATCAGCATTCATGAGTTCCTTTACCCGCTGATCCAGGGGTATGACTCGGTCATGCTGAAGGCGGATGTGGAGCTCGGCGGCACCGACCAGAAGTTTAACCTGCTCGTGGGGCGAGAGCTCCAGAAAGAATACGGTCAGGCTCCCCAGTCCATTGTCATGATGCCGCTCCTTGAGGGCCTCGATGGCGTGAACAAGATGAGCAAAAGCCTGGGGAACTACATCGGCATTAATGATCCGGCAGGAGAGATCTTTGGCAAGGTGATGTCGGTCAACGATAGTCTTATGATCCGGTATTACGAACTGCTCAGTTCTGTTTCGCTTGCGGAACTTGCCGACATTAAGGAAAATCTCAAAACGGGGCAGCTTCACCCCATGGAGTCGAAAAAGCGGCTTGCCGTAGAGATGGTGGATCGCTTCAGCTCGCCGGGCGAGGGCGCGAAAGCGCGGGAAGAGTTTGAAAAAGTGTTCGCCAGAAAGAGCCTTCCCGACGAGATGCCGCTCGTTACGATCGCCTGGGACGGGGACCGGATGAAGCTGGCGAAGATCATTGCCCTTGCAGGTGCGGCAAAGAGCAACTCTGACGCGCGCCGGCTTATTCAGCAGGGCGCAGTAGAGGTGAACGAATCGCCGGTCCGCGAAACTGATATGGAACTGCCGGCGGGAGAGTATGTGTTGAAGGTAGGGAAGAAGCGTTTTGTGCGAGTCGCTACGGAAAAGTAAAAATAATGAAACAGAATGAAATTAAGGCTTGACAGAAGATACACATTCTGATAAATTGCGCCCTCGTTCGATGGAACCGCAACATACTCGAACAGCTATCGAGCAGCAGAAATAGTACAAGATAGCAGAAAAAGTCTTGACAGATGTGACGCAGTCTGATACATTGCGCCCTCGTTCATAGGTAATAAGTTCATAGGCAAAACCTCGGGTTCAACCTCGAAGTTCTATAACTACCAAATGAGCACATCAAAATGTAGCTAAAATATACAAAAGAAGCTTACAAAGTTCTTGACAAAGTTTGTAAGGTTTGTTAATATTGTAATTCTGCAGAACACGCAGAACATGGTCTTTGAAAACTAAATAGGT
>MHDY01000226.1:0-10603 GCA_001803705.1 Nitrospirae bacterium GWC2_56_14
ATATTCTGTCCATTCACGGCGGCGGACAGGTCGGACAGTAAATACAGGAGCGTCCCGACAAGGTCGGCGGAGTCCAGCATCCCCTTGTTCAGACTATTTGCTTTGTACCGGGCGAGAAAAGCTTCGGGCTGCTTGTCAAGAACTCCGCCCGGGCTGACTGCATTTACCCGTATGTTGGAGCCCCTGTAGTACTTGGCCATGTATTTGGTCAGTTGAATGATGGCGGACTTGATCGCGGCATATTCCACCGGCATCGTCATCGCGGTGTTCTCGTACACCTCGAAGCGCGGCGCCATCATGCCGTAAATGGAGGACATGTTGATGATGTTTCCGCGGCCCTGCTTTTTAAAACAGATCGCCATCTGTTGTGACACGAGAAAGTACCCGCCGAGATGCAGCGTTACATTCTCACAAAAATCCTCAAAAGCGACGTCCTCGAACTTTCTTCCATAGTTTTTGTTGCGCGGATAGGCGTTATTTACCAGGGCATCAATTGCTCCATATTTCTTCGTTACCACGGCAATCATCTCGCTGATCGATTCCTTGGAGGTGATGTCCAGTTTTACAAAGTCGATCCCGCCCGATTTCAGCCCGCTGCTCCGTTCCCGCGCGACCTTCATGCCCGATTCTTCATTAATGTCCGCAATGATCCCCGTGCCGCCGTTTTCCGCGATTGCCTGAATAAACGCTCTGCCGAGCAGCCCGGCGCCTCCGGTGACGATGACAACTTTTTCTTTTAACAGTGCGCCTTGATCCATTATCTGTCCTCGAACGCTACGTTAATCGCTTGAATCCTGAATGGCACACAGGGCCCTTCAAGTGTTTCCCCGGGTTCCCTTTTTTTATTTCCTGAGCAAGAAAGGAGAATGTCGCCTCTACGGCCTTCAGATAGCCGTCTACATGATCTTCTTTGTGGGCGTAGGATGCATAGAAGGCCGTGCTTGCCAAATAGCCTTTTTCGAGCATAAGCTGGGTGAATAAGGTTTTTAATACAAGCGGCTCCTTATCGGTGAAAGAAAAATGCCCGAGCGGATAGATCCCGGATATTTCCACAGGAAGCCCATTCTTTTCTGCGGCCGCTTTCCAGCCATCCTGAATCTTTTTTCCCGTATCGACAAGATGCTGCGATACGTTCTTGTCTCTCATTTTTTTGATTGTTGCGAGGGCAGCCGTTGGCCCGATCCGTTCCGTCCAGTACGTACTGCTGACAAACGTCTCCTGGGCCGCTTCCATGACCGCTGTCTTGCCGATGACTGCGCCCATGGGGAAACCGTTGCTGATCGCCTTGGCGAATACGGCGATATCGGGTTCCATGCCGTACAGAAGGTGCGCTCCCCCGAGATTCATACGCCACCCCGACGTGATCTCGTCAACAACGAAGACGATGCCGAGCTCTCGCGACGCGTCCCTGATGGCGTTGATGAAATCTTTTTCGGGTTCCGTGTTGCGTATCGCCTCCAATACGATTACGCCGATATCATTCCTGTATTTCTCAACCAGCTCCCGAAATCCCTTGGTATCGTTGTAGGCAAAGGGGTAGGCTGATCCCTGCAACGCCCTCGGGACGCCTCGTGGAGCAAGTCCGGGAAGCAAATGTCCATCCAGGGCATTGTCTTCGGCCAGATTGGCCGACAGGTACCAGTCGTGCCAGCCGTGGTATCCACAGAATAAAACCTTGTCCTTCTTCGTCCTGGCTCGCGCGATCCTGACTGCAACGGTCATAGCCTCGCCCCCGCCCCGGGTATAACGCACCATGCCGGCCCAGGGGTGAAGCGAACACAGCACCTCTGCCAGTTCCACCTCTTCGGGGGCATTGAGGATCGACATGCCGCCTTTATCGATGATGGCTTTTACCGCGTTGTTGACATCGTCATCAGCATACCCGAGGATGCATGCGCCGATCCCCATGGTGATCATGTCGATGTATTTGTTTCCGTCGAGGTCCCAGACCTCGCAACCCTTGGCTTTTTCGTAATACGACGGCCAGAGCTCGGGCAGGAACATTTCCGGTCTCTTCGACAGGAGCTGGGTCCCGCCGGGGATCAGTGTCTTTGCTTTTTTGTACAGGTCTTGAGATTTCCCCATCTCTTTTTATCCTTTTTTGCTACGCTCTGTTCTCAGCGCGGTAGAGCAGCTTTAACACTTCGATATCATCGGCCAACGTGGACGGGAATTTACCCTTTCCCTGTACGGCAGTGATAAAGGCGCTCATCTCTTCAATGTACATGTCCTCGATGATGTTTTTATTGTAACCCGCATGGGCGGAGGCTTCTTTCTGTTTGTATTCGATCCACCGTTGATTGTCGGATTCATACACATGAACCGTCGCCTCGTCCCAGCGCCAGACGATCTGAGCTCGCTCCATGTTCAGGACGAGGCTTCGTACCGCGAACCGGGATGCAACATCAACCAGGAGGGTCCCGAAACCCTGTTTGAACTTCAGGGACAGGGCATAGGTATCATCGATGTCCGCGCCCACATCCATCGTTCTCCCGTAAAACCCGGACACCTTCTCGGGACAGCCGAGGATGTCGACAAGCCAGGTCAATTCGAAAGGCACGATCTCCCTGCCGCCTCCTGTGTCCTTTTGAGATACATAATAATCAGTCACCTTCTCCCATGGGTGCCAATCCGGCAGATATTGGCCCGAATGGTACGAGAAGTTGGTGAACTTTCCATAGTTGCCGCCTTGAACGATGCGCTTTATGTCCTTGATCGCCGGGTGAAAACGGAGCGTGCAGGAGGGTGCGAGCAAGACATTCTTCCCGAGCGCCTCCCGATTGAGATCCTCCAGACCGTCTATCACGACGCTCGCTTCGACAAAAGCCGGTTTATTGTGCTTCACGGCCATCTTCATGAAATCAAGATGCCGGTCCGGAGGGACCGAGATAATAAGCGCATCAACGGTGGAAACCTGATCCAGGCCGTCCGTCGCCGGTATTCCGTATAAACGAGCAGCTTCGTCCCGGCGTTCGGTCCTGATGTCGCACCCGATGATGTCCCGATGGCCGAGCGCTTGAAGGCACCGCACCCTTCTTTTACCCATGGAGCCGAGACCGATGACCATAAATTTCATGACAATCCCCATTGATGTTTCATGATGTTTTCGATGGCAAGGAAATCATAGATATCGTCTATTTCATAATTCTGCCAGCGCTTGAGTTCATAATAGGTGTTCCGGGCAGAATAGAATGTTTTTTCCCGGAGCAGCACGCTCGTCTTTATGATATAGGCGACCCCGTACGGGAAAAATGCCGGTTGATTGTCCTGCCGTCGTGACGTGCGTTCTAATTCCGGGCAAAAGGGCGCAAGTGCCTCACCAACGATCTTTTTCATGATGGACGGATGCTCGTTTACCTGTCCTATGCTCACAATCGAGTCGTACGAATCCTCATGTTCAATGATTTTGCGTATCATGTTATCGATGTCATTCTTTTCACGCAGTGGCGAAGTTGGTTCCAATAAAACGATATAGTCGAACGTTCGATTCTGTTGTTTGTAAAAATTTACAGCATGTTGCACCGCATCGAACGTTGTGGAATGGTCCAGGGCCAGTTCCTGCGGTCTCAGGAAAGGAACCGCGGCCCCGTATTTAACAGCCACGTCGGCGATCTCCGTGCTGTCGGTAGTGACCATGACCACATCAAGGTATTTTGACTTCAAACCGGCCTCAATGGTCCATGCAATCACGGGTTTCCCGCACAGGGGTTTGATGTTTTTGCCCGGCAGTCCTTTGCTGCCGCCCCGCGCCGGAATGATGCCGATGATCCGCCGGGTATTAAACATCCGCCAGCTCCTTCAGGCTTTTTCGATACTCATCCCACTGCCCGATATCGAACCAGCCGCCCCAGTGCGGATAGACACCGACGCGCGAGGGGTGGGCAGCTTGTATTTCCCGGATAAGCTTGTCCATATCGAGATGCTGGCGGTCTTTGATGAATGCAAAGACAGAGGGTTCAAAAATATACGTGCCGGTATTAATAAACAGATCGAGCTTCGGTTTCTCGTCTATTTTGTCGAAGACGCCGTTATTCATGCACAGTACGCCGTAAGGCACAACGATCTCCTTATGGGAGCCTATAATGGTCATAACATTGTCATGATCGCGGTGCCACTGATAGAAATCGTGGTAATTCCCTTCGAGAATAGTATCGCAGTTTGTCACGATGAACGGTTGCCTGATGATGTTTCGCAAGAGGAATATGCCGCCTGCGGTACCGTAAAACTCATCTTCCTCGACAAACGTAATATCGTAGGGGTTTGTCTTTTCGCCGAAATATGCCTTGATCATCTCTTTCTTATAATTGACAATGAGGATGAACCGGGAAAAACCGTTTTGATGGAAACGGTCCATGATATTCTCGATGATAGGCTTGTCGCCGATCGGTATCAAGGGCTTGGGAAGAATCTTGGTGAAGGGATCCAGCCGGGTGCCCTTGCCGCCGGCCATGATCACGACCGGATTGTCCATTTTGACCGTACTCTTTAACGGCGACGTTTTATTTTCGCCTAAAAAGTCAATCCAGAGCAGGACGTCGATGATCTTCCCGTCCTCATCGATAATGGGCACCTGCTCGATGAGATGCTGCTGCATCAGCCGTCTGGCTCTGCTCTGGAGGTCGGCAGAATTCACGGAGAGCGAGATGAATTGCCTCTTCATGATCGATTCAACAGGCGAAGTCAACAGATATCCATCTATGATGCAGCTTCGGATATCTCCGTCGGTGAGCGTGCCGATAAGAAGCTCTTTTGCGTCGGTGATGAAGAGGATTCTTTGGCCCGTCTCGTTCAGCCGCCGGATCGCCTCTTTGACCGTCGTCAGAGGTGAAATGAGGAGCGATTTTACCTTTTCCGTTTCCATGAACTGCCCGCCTCGCGTAGAATTTACCGTTATCGCTTTCTTGCCGGTGCGCCGAGCACTCGGATTTCAGCCGGCACATCGGCGATGACGACTGATCCTGCGCCAACCAGGCTGTTCGCGCCGATCGTAATACCTTGTATAACCGTTGCACCGGTGCCGATGTGAACGCCGTTATCAATACGAACATCGCCGGAAAGGGTCACTCCGGGCGAAAGATGGACATGATCGCCGATAAGACAATCATGGTCCACGGACGCCTTCGTGTTCACGATCGTGTTCATGCCTATCCTGCTTCCCGGTTGAATGATTGCGCCGGCCATGATCTGCGCCCCCTCGCCGAGCGCCGCGTCGGAGGCAACCACTGCCGAAGGGTGGACGATTGTCGCGAAGGTGAAGCCCTTTTCTTTGAATTTTTCGAACACGGCCTTCCTTGCTTTCGGCAGATGGACCGAACCTAAAGCGTTTACGAGCCTGATGGAATCCGGGGCGTACTGAGAGATCACCGTGTCGTCTCCGATCACGTGGATGCCGAGGACGTCGGTCCCGATCTTGGCGGGATCGGCATCAATGATGCCCAGGATTGCCGCTGAGCTCAAGCGGAGCGCCTCGATCAACACTTTTGCGTGGCCGCCTCCGCCCACGATGAGGACCGGAAGGTTCATGTTTTTATCATCTCGTCTTTGCGATAATTTTTAGCGGATTTTTTACCGAGTAACTGCCAGTACCCGAACGGTGAATCGCCCGCGCCGGGTCGTTTGCTGCCCAGGTTCTCCCTGGTGAAGATCTCCCCGCGCGCCACATCCTTTAACGCAACAAGGCTTCTCCGTGCGATCCGGACATTTTTCTGTTCGCTCTTGGTCGGGGCTTTCCGCGCCGACCCCAGCGCGGCTTCGACCTCGCGAACGGACTGCACGAGCTGTCGCAACTCGTCGGGAACGAGCGAGGCCTTATGGTCCGGCCCCGGCAACGTGCGGTCGAGGGTGAAGTGTTTTTCGATCATTTCAGCGCCGAGCGCTGCGGCCGCGATCGAAATCGCAATACCCGGGGTATGGTCGGAGAGTCCCACGGGCAGACAGAAGGCCTCCCGCATCGTATCCATGGCCCGCAGGTTCACTTCGGCGAAAGGGGCAGGGTACTCGGTCGTGCAGTGCAGGAGCGTGACCCGTTCTTTCAGGCTTCGTTGGCCCCTGGCGGAAGAAAAGGCCGCTTTAAACGCCTTTTGCGACGGTTTGTCTTTTTTGACGGTATACCCGAAGGCGAGAACGCCCAGTGCAGCCTTGATATCCGCCAGGGTGCTCATGCCGGTGGAGAGAATGACCGGCAGGCCGGTCCGTGCCGCATGGAGGAGGAGCGGTCCGTTCGTGATCTCTCCCGAAGACAGCTTGAGCATGGACACCTTGATCCTCGTTGTCAGCAGGTCTACGCTGTCCTCGTCAAAGGGCGTGGAAAGGAACTGGATGTCCCGCTTCCGGCAATGATCGGCAAGGACCCGGTGCGCAGACTCGTCGAGCTCCAGTTTCTTTAGCATATCCAGCTGCGATTCCGTCGAGCCCGTCGCGGCCTTCTGGTAGTCGGCCTTGGGGGCAGTGCTGCTGACGAGTTCGTCGGCCTTGAAGGTCTGGAACTTGACCGCATCGGCGCCTGCGTCAGCTGCCGCGTCGATCAGCTTTTTTGCCGTCTCGAGCGAACCGTTGTGATTCACCCCTGCCTCAGCAATTATATAAATATGGCCGGAAGGGATCATTGAGTACCGCCTGACCCATGAAAATGTTTTTTCAGCAATGCCTGCAGATCAGGGAACTGTTTTAGCACGGCAAATATTCTCGACGAGCTGTTTCCGTCGCCGTAGGGATTGACGGCCGCGGAACAGTCCCGGTGATAGGCTTCCCTGATCGCCCGCTCGATGTCGGCTGCCTCAGGGCGGCAGTTGATCACCGACGATGCCTGCAGCCGGCCTTTCTGCCGGTCGCCGATGTTCACCGTCGGTTTTTTGAATGACGGGACCTCATAGAGACCGCTGGACGAATTGCCTACGACGGCGTCGACCTGGGCGATGGCGCTGAAGTAGCGGAGCTGTCCCAGCGAGGTAAATGCCGCGGCATGGGGATGATCGGCAACATAAGCGTCGATCATCTGCATGAGCTTTCTGCCGCCTGTGTCGGCATTCGGCTTGGTGAAGATCAACCCTATCTCGCTCCCGAGGCGGTCAAGGGCCGTAAGCAACTCCTGAAACTGCGTCTCCGGGGACGCCGCATCGAGTGTGGCAGGGTGGAACGTGATCAGCAGATTCTTTTTCCGGAAGGTGAAACCGAGGGCATGCTCCAGTTCGGTTCTGTCGTGCAGCTTCAACTGAAGTATCCGATCGATCCCCGGATTGCCCACGGTATGGATGTGGTCGGGGTTCTCGCCCAGCTGACGCACCCTGCGCGCCGAATCCCCGTTCGTTACGAAATGCAGGTGCGCCATCTTGGTTATGCTGTGCCTGATGGACTCGTCAAAGGCGCCCTCGGTCGTATCGCCGCCGGCGATATGGGCAACTGGAATGCGCGCGACCAGTGCCGCCTGGGCTGCTGCAAATATCTCGAAACGGTCGCCGAGCAGCACCAGCAGGTCCGGCCGGAGGTGATCCAGCGCATCAGCAAAGCCGACAACACCCAATCCTATAGATTTGGCGATCCCCACCGCCGTGTCGCTTGAAAGCAGCATCTCTACCCTGGCGTCGATCGTGAAGCCGTCATGCTCGATCTCTCGATAGGTCAGGCCAAACTCGGGGGAAAGGTGCATGCCCGTGGCAATTACCTGAAGCGTAAGCCCGGGGTCCTGCTGGATGCTCTTCATCAGCACGGACAGCAATCCGTATTCCGCACGGGTTCCGGTGGCAATGCAGATCTTACGCGGTGGCATGTGGGGCTCCTAAACAAGCACTGCTCGGGATATTGATCAACCGTTGTTCGAGATCCTCTGCGACGGTCAGGTCCATGCGTGGACAGGTGCTGAACATGGGAAGCCGGTGCATTAAGGTCCAGGCAGGGCGGGTCGTGATGCCAAGCCGGTTCGTCAGTTCCAGCAGTTCGTCCCGTGAATCACGATGGCGAGTATCAAGCACCAGAGCATTCAGCCAGTAATTGCTGCGGCTGGATCCGGGTTCCGTGAAAAACCTGATCCCGTGCAGATCGTCAAAGGCCTCCTGGTAGCGTTCTGCCATTGCGCGCTTCTGCTCCAGAAAAAGGGGAAGCTGCTCCATCTGAGCGCATCCCAAAGCAGCGTTGATATTCGGCAGCCGATAATTATAGCCGACCCTGTCGTGTACGAACGACCACTGGTGCTGCACTCGTGCTGTCGTGGTCAGATGTTTGGCAAGCATGCCCAGTTCTTCGTCATTGGTCAGGATTGCGCCGCCTCCGCCTGTGGTGATGGTCTTGTTGCCGTTGAAACTGAGCGCTGCCAGCCTGCCGTGGTTCCCGGTGTGTTTTCCTTTGTAAAATGAGCCGAGCGATTCCGCCGCGTCTTCGACCACGTCCAGTTTGAAGCGTTCGCAAAGCGTCATCAGCGGGTCCATGTCCACCGGGTGGCCGAAGGTATGCATGGGGATCACGGCTTTGATCCTGCGGCCCGTTCGCCTGTTAAAACAGCCTTCGGCACGGAGGTCGCCGACTTCGCCCAGGTAGGTCCCGAGCCTGGCGGGATCAAGGCCCAGCGTTCTCTCTTCGCTGTCCGCAAAGTGCGGAATTGCCCCGCAGTACGTGACCGCATTGGGTGTTGCCACGAAGGTAAGGGCAGGGACGATCACCTCATCTCCCGGTTTTACTCCGACGAGCAGAAGACCCATGTGCAGGGCCGCTGTGCCATTGACGACGGCCACCGCCCGTTTTGCTCCGGTATATTCCGCAAGTTGCGACTCGAAACGGTCAACGAATTTCCCCACCGAGGAGACCCAGCCGGTGTCGAGACACTCCTTTACATAGGCCCATTCATTACCTTGAAATGAAGGCTCGTGAAGGCTTATCGGCGTGCCCTGGGGCAGTACGCTCTGCAGGGCCTGTACGATCTTCTGGGTGTCGAGCCTGTTGGTCATAGGTTATACTGATGCGCCTTGTATCCCCGGGTATTCTGCTCGTCCGAGAACCAGGCCACGGTCTCCCTGAGCCCCCGCAGGAAGCCTTCTTTCCCGCCGTAAAGCGGCTCCCATCCGGTCAGAGACCTCGCTTTTGCATTGTCCGCCCAAAGCCGCTCGACCTCGCTCTTTTCAGGGCGCAGACGGATCTGGTCGGTCTCGATCGAGATCTCGGCGCCCATGACCGCGGCGATCATGCGGACCGTCTCGCCGATGGACACTTCGTAGTTGCTGCCGATGTTGATGACCTCGCCGAGAGAACGGTCCGATTCGGCAACAGCGATGAACCCGCGCACGGTGTCGGTGATGTAATTAAAGTCCCGCGTGGGATGGAGCGCGCCGAGCTTGAGCTTGCGCTGGCCGCTGGCGATCTGGGTGATCACCGTGGGGATGACCGCCCGGGCCGACTGGCGGGGCCCGTAGGTGTTGAAAGGGCGGATGATCGATACCGGCGTATTAAATGAGTTGAAGAACGACATCGCGATCTGATCCGCGCCGATCTTGGATGCGGAATAGGGCGACTGGCCCTGCAGCGGGTGATCTTCCGTGATGGGGACGAACTTCGCGGTCCCATACACTTCGCTCGTGGAGGTGTGAACCACTTTCTGCACCCCAAGCTCGCGGGCGGCCTGAACGATGTTCAACGTTCCCTTTATATTAGTATCAACGTAGGTGTCCGGTGAATGATAAGAGTAGGGGATGGCGATGAGCGCCGCAAGGTGCAGGACCACATCACAGCCCTTCATCGCGGTCTTTACGCCATGAGGGTCTCTGATGTCGCCGGCAAAGACCTCGAGGGATCTCCGAACTTCAGGCTCGGCATGGTCGAGCCAACCCCAGGAATTGAAGGAATTGTAAAGCACAAAGGCCCGGACCGAATGTCCCTGCCGCACCAGTTCCTCGGTCAGGTGGGAACCAATGAACCCGTCTGCTCCGGTGACCAGAATTTTTTTATTCGTTAACGTCATGCTGTTTTATCCATTTCGGCTGCCAGCGGCTCCGTCAAATCGTTGTCACGGTCTGTATGATTTTTTTATTGATGCCGTTCTTGAGAAGCTCTTTATAGAGAGCTTCACGTTTGAGAAAGGAGGTCACCACGATGCGGTCATAGGTCAGCTGCCCGATGGCCTGTATGGGCATAACCTTGTTGCCGAAAAACGTCGCGCCCAGGTTCTCCATATCCACCACGCCTGCCAGCTTCAGATTCGATTCCTGCAGCGTCAAATAGGCGATCTCGGCCACTTCATCGGTGCCGGCAAACACGACGGTTTTTACACCTTGTTCCAGGAGCTCCCCGAAGAGCGTTTGGAGGTTTTTCCGTGCCTGGCGGTAGATATTGGTGTAATCCTGGAGCATGTGATAGGTGAGGCGGGTCTTTTCCGTGAAGCCACTGGGAGTGAGGTAGTAGGCGTACCGCTTGGTGGGGATCGCTTTGACGGTGATATACCCCTTTTTTACGAGGTTCTTGATGTAGGAGTTCACCAATCCCAGGGCGATGCCGAGACGGCTGCTCAGGTCGCGCTGAGTGAGCGAGTCGTCGTTCGCCAGTTCATGGAGGATCTGTAGCGAGCGGTACTGCTCTGTTTCAGGTGAAGGGGTGCGTTCATGACCCATGTTCATGTTTTGAA
>MHDY01000226.1:10615-10919 GCA_001803705.1 Nitrospirae bacterium GWC2_56_14
GGCTGCGGCCTGTCAAGAAGTAAGTTGCTGTTTATTTGTCCTGAATCGGTCCCGGCATCCTCCTCAACTGACCTTGATAAACCTTTACACGCTGTCATTCTGATGCTATGATAATTCAGTTTGCAGGCTGAAGGTTGGAGGCTGAAGGAGAAACAAGGTATCGTAAAGAACCGGGCGACCGACCTGGGTAGCCGCGTCTGTCACTTGATTCTCATGAATTACCTTCAGTCTTCAGCCTCAACACCTGAATGGCTGGTTTCTCTATGAACAGGAGAGCGAATGGAGCCTAAAATATGTCTGGCGC
>MHDY01000227.1 GCA_001803705.1 Nitrospirae bacterium GWC2_56_14
ATATCAGCAAAGCTTTCCTCAAGCCCCGAGCTGACGCCGATATTTCCCAGTTCTCTCATTCCAGGGGTGTCGATGAGCATCGGCCCGTGATCAAGGACGATCAGTTGGCGTTGCGTCGTTGTGTGTTTGCCCTTTCCGTCGCTTGCGCGGACATCGTTTGTCTCGAACAGATCGCGGCCTATGATATGGTTCAGGAGCGTCGTTTTGCCCACTCCGGAAGACCCAACCAGGCAATACGTCTTGCCCGGCTCCAGTAATTGTCTCACGTGATCCACTCCGGACCCGGTCACGTTGCTGAGCGGAAGGACTGTGCATTTGATGTTCGCTTGACGCACCTCCCATATTTTTTGCTCCAGTTCCTCCGGGCTGACCAGATCGCTTTTTGTCAAAAGGAGTATCGGTTCGATATGCCCTTCGTTTACCATAACGAGGTAGCGCTCAAGCCTGCGCAGATTGAAATCGAAATCACAAGCCTGCACGATCAAAGCGAAATCTATGTTGACCGCGATCATCTGGTAATCGATCTTCTTGCCAGGTGTTTTCCGCCGCAAAAACGATTTGCGCGGGAGCAGGCCATGAATGATGGCAAAGGTATCAGCGTTGTGGTACTGGACAAGAGCCCAATCACCTACGGAAGGAAGGTCGATGCTCGACTCAGCGGAGTAAACGAAACTGCCTGCCAGTTCCGCGGGCACCTCGCTGTTTTCGTTTCTTACGAGATAGCTGTCCCTGTGGACCGCGGACACGCGAGCCACCCTGCAGTCAGGTCTCAGCGCTTCCGATCTTTTGTCTTGAAACCACTGATCAAATCCGAGGGTTTTAAGTTCCATATTTAGTTAACGCGGCGCTGACCCACGGGCGAAGCCCGGACGGTGTCGAGCCGTTGGTTGAATATTCGGTTCAATGCGAAATTAGAGATTCAAGGCAAAATTGATAGCGCCACGAACTTCGCTGAGCTTTTCTTTTGATAAGGAAGTGATCATCGATCCGACGTTTGATTTTGACACCGTTTGGATGTGGTCACAATTAATAGCACAATCATTATGCATGCCATCTGAGCGAGACAGAAGTACTTCGCTGGGAATATCTCTTATAGTTGAAGTTACCGGTGCGATAGTAACTTCACCCAAGTATTCCAAGATTGAATTTCTTGTCAAAATAACTACCGGACGTTTTTTATCAGGATGCTTGAACTTATACCATCGCACCTCGCCCCGCTTCATAAATCACCCCATTCTTGCTCTGACTCCCAGACGCTAAATTCAGTTTTATCGGCAGGGTGCTGCCCATATCCTTTTTTGTGCTTTTTTTCGAGCTGGTTGACATTGACCTGTTTGATGGCATTCCTTAATGCCTTGCGTGCAAAAGCAGACCGGGTTGTTTTTAGCTTTTTAACGACCTGGTCAACTGATGCAACTAATTCATCATCTAAGGTCATTTGTATGGTTCTCATCGCCCCTCCTTATAATGTGGACATCCATAGCTATAATAAGCCACATTCCAGGCCAAGTCAAGTGTCGGTACGGGTTTTACTGTTTTGGCAACGTGGTATCAATTTTTATCAAGTCCATGCCCGCATTCCCCGTTGACAATCCCTCGATGCCCTGTTACAGTGCGCCATGATCGCCATCTCACTTCAGTCGGGCAGCAGCGGCAACTGCATCTACGTCGAGACCTGCGGCGTCAGGCTTCTGCTCGACGCGGGCATTACGGGCGTTCAGGCCGCCGAGCGGCTGGCAAAGCACGGCCGCGACATCCGGAAGGTGGACGCGGTCATCATTTCCCACGACCACGGCGACCATATCGGCCATGCCGGCGTGTTCCAGCGCAAGTTCGGCCTGCCGATCTACGTCACGCCGGCCACGCTCGCCGCGGCAGCGTCGCGCAGCAGCACGCTGGGCAAGCTGAAGGACGTCCGCTCCTTCCGGTCGGGCGACCGGCTCAGGTTCGGCGAGGTCCAGGTGCACACCATCTCGACGCCGCACGACGCCGTGGACGGTTCGGTCTTTGTGATCGAAGCGGGCGCAAAGCGGCTGGGCGTCATGACCGACCTGGGGCATGTGTTCAAAGACCTCATCCACCTCGTTTCTTCCCTCGACGCGGTCTTCCTCGAAAGCAACTACGATCCGGACATGCTTGCCAACGGGCCCTATCCCGCGTTCCTCAAGCAGCGGATCAAGGGGCCCAAGGGCCACATCTCGAACCATGAGGCTGCCGAGGTCCTGCGCCGCGCCGGCGAAGCAGGCCGTCTCCAGTGGGCCTGCCTGTCCCACCTTTCCGACAAGAACAACAGGCCCGACGTGGCGCTCAAGACCCACCGCGCCGTGGTCGCCGGGCACATCAAGCTCTATACTGCCGACCGGTACGCCGTATCCGACCTGTTCTCCCTCTGAGGATCACCCCGACTCACCTGAAACTTTCTGCACCAATGGACATGCCTTTTCTGGTATATTTGCGGGTATGGTCGGGTTATACCCGCCCCTGCAATAACGAATCTTATACAGGACCAGCCCATATGCCCTCGAAGGAACAACAGGACAGTTCAGAAAAACAAGGCCGCCTTATCGATGCCGAAGCGCAGCTTGCTCTCACGGTCCAGAACATGCCCCTCGGGTACATTGTGTGGGACCGGGATCTTTTTGTGCTCGAATGGAACCGGGCGGCCGAGCGCATCTTCGGCTGGTCCGCTGCCGAGATAACGGGAAAGCACGCGTCCATCCTTCTGCCGTCCTTGGCCCAGGACGCCGCACCGGACCCGCTGCAGACAGCGCTCCTCCCGAAAGGCGAGTCCGGCACCACCGTGCTGAAATGCACTGCCAGGGACGGCTCCACCCTGGTCTGCGAATGGCACACGTCCGTGCTGCGCGACGCCCCGGGCGCGGTGCAAGGCTACCTCACCATGGTCAAGGACTTCACTGCCCGGGAGCAGGCGGAGCGCGAGCTGCGCCAAAGCCGCACCTTTTTGCAGACCATCATCGATACGGAGCCGGAATGCGTGAAGCTCATCGCCGAGGACGGCTCCCTGCTGCTGATGAACCAGGCCGGGCTCGACATGATCCAGGCCGGATCGCTGGAGCAGGTCCGGGGCGCCGCCGTCGCATCGCTCGTGGCAGCCGGGGATAAAACGCCCTTCGCGCAGCTGCTCGCCGAAGTGTTCCAGGGAAGATCCGGCAGTCTTGAGTTCGAGATGGTCGGCTTAAAGGGAAGAAAGCTCAGGCTCGAAAGCCGTGCCGTGCCGCTGCGGAACGAAAAGAACGAGATCATCGCGCTCCTGGCCGTCACGCGCGACGTGACGCAGCGCCGCGAAGCCCAGGAGGAGCTCAAAAAAGAGCGCGACTTCATTGCCAAGGTCCTGGACACCGTGGACGCCATGGTGCTGGTGCTCGACCGGACCGGAACGATCGTCCGGTTCAATCACGCCTGCGAAGAAGTGAGCGGCTACACGGCAGCGGAAGTGCTCGGCAGGCACGTCTGGGACTTTCTCATTCCGCCCGAACAGGTCCCCGCGGTCAAGCAGGTCTTTGCGAGCCTGACTGCCGGCATGTTTCCGAACCGGTATGAGAACCACTGGGTCACGAAGGACGGCAAGCACAAACTGATCGCCTGGTCCAACACGGCGCTTTTGAACGCATCGAACGAAGTGGAGTATGTGATCCCCACGGGCATCGACCTCTCGGAGCGCGCCAAGCTCGAAGAGCAGCTGCGCCATTCGCAGAAGATGGAGTCCCTGGGCACCCTGGCCGGCGGCATTGCCCACGATTTTAACAACATCCTTACGGCCATCACCGGCTATGGAAGCCTGCTGCAGGCGAAGCTGGCGGACAACGCGCCGCTCAAGGCCTATGTGGTGCAGATGATGACCGCGGCGAACCGGGCAGCCGCGCTGACGCAGGGTCTTCTGGCATACGGCCGCAAGCAGCTGCTCTACCCGGTGCCCACGAACCTGAACGAGATCGTGGGCCGCGTCGGGGATTTTCTCAAACGGCTGATCGGCGAGGACATCGAGCTCAAGATGCTGCTGGCGAACAAAGACCTTACGGTCGTGGCCGATGCGGTACAGATCGAACAGGTGCTCATGAACATGGCGACGAACGCCCGGGAGGCCATGGCAGGCGGCGGCTACCTTTTCCTCGAGACCTCGAGCGAGGACGTGGATGCCGCATCGGCTGCGGAGCACGGCCTGGGCAAAGCCGGGGCCTATGCCGTGGTCACGTTGACCGACACCGGCAGGGGGATGGATGACGCGACCCGGGAGCGGATCTTCGAACCCTTCTTCACGACCCGGGAGCGGGGCCCGGGGACCGGCCTGGGTCTTTCGATCGCCTACGGCATCATCAAGCAGCACAACGGTGCGATCAGTGTCATCGGCGCGCCCGGCATGGGAACCACGCTCAAGGTCTATTTGCCCCTGGCGCAGGACGCGGAAAAACAGGCGCCCGGCGAGTCCGCAGTCATGGGCGGAACCGAGACCGTACTGCTGGCGGAGGACGACGAGGTCGTCCGGCAGGTGATGGCTGACATACTTTCGCAGTACGGCTACAGCGTTATCGAGGCCAAAGACGGCGAAGAGGCCGTGAACCGCTTCATGGAAAACCAGGACCGGGTCAAGCTGCTGCTCCTGGACGCCCTTATGCCGAAAAAGACCGGCCGCGAAGCCTATGACAAGATCAGGATCTTCCGGCCCGAGGTGCGGGCTTTGTTCCTGAGCGGCTATCCCGGCGACGTCATGGTGGCGAAGGGCCTGATCGAGCCGGGGACGCCGGTCATGGTCAAGCCGGTCGGCATGGACGAGCTGCTGCGGAAGGTACGCGCGGAGCTGGATGGCTGAAGCGGCAGGATTCAGGTGTTGCGACTGAAGGCTGAAGGTTATTCTTGGAAAAAACAACGATGCAAAAAAATCCAATTTTAAGTGTCCCGATCTCCTAACAGTCTTCAGCCTTCAGTCTATCAACCTGAATAGTTCCCAGGAACCCACCCATGAGGCTCTGGTCCCTCCACCCCAAATATCTCGATTCCCGCGGACTCGTCGCGCTCTGGCGCGAAGCGCTCCTTGCGCAGAAGGTGCTGCAGGGCAGGACCCGGGGGTATCGCCATCATCCGCAGTTGGAGCGGTTCCGGGCCGTTCGCTCTCCGCTGTCGGCCATCGCGTCCTATCTCCGCGCAGTTCATGATGAGTCGCTGGCGCGGGGCTTCTCCTTTGACCGGACAAAGATCGGCCGCGGTCGGATGCGGAAACCCCTGCCGGTCCCGCAGGGACAGCTCGCCTACGAATTTACTCATCTTCTGGCAAAGCTGAAGACCCGCGATCCTGAGAAGTATAGGAGTCTCAGAGATTCGGCAAGACCAAAGCCCCATCCGCTGTTCCATATCGTGCCAGGTGCCGTTGCATCATGGGAGAAGATCGCTGTTAAACAGGACAAACCCTAAATCCTTGAACCGCGATCGCGATGGCGCGAGGGACGCGAGGACGTCAAAAAACAGATTCGATTCTAATACCCGAGCTGCAAGATTTCCTCACGACCCTTGCGCCTTCGCGGTAAATATCCGTGCTGTTGTCTATCGCGGTTGATTCTTTATGCCAGTGACGTAAAAATTCCTTTTCACCTCCCGACAAAACTGGTATATTTCCCTCCTGACCGTTCAGGTCGCATATTCCACGCACTTTATCCCGCCAGAGCATCACGTCGGCATCGGCATCTGGCAGGACCACAAAGGAAGGCTATGGGAGTTCTTGACTGCATCGGCAACACGCCGCTCGTAAAACTGGAAAAGCTGAACACCAATCCTGCCGTAACGGTCTTTGCCAAGCTGGAAGGCAACAATCCCGGCGGCTCGGTCAAGGACCGCATCGCGCTGGCAATGATCAGGGATGCCGAGGACTCGGGGCGCATCAAAAAAGGCGACACCATCCTGGAAGCCACGTCGGGCAACACCGGCATCGGCCTCGCCATGGTCGGCGCGGCCCTGGGGTACAAAGTGCTCCTGGTCATGCCCGAGTGCGTCAGCCAGGAACGGCGCAAGATCCTCGAGGCTTTCGGCGCGGAACTGATCCTCTCCCCGGGGTGCGAGGCCACCGACGGCGCGATCAAGCGCGCCCGCGCCATGATGGAGGAGGCGCCGGGACGGTACTTCATGCCGAATCAGTTCGACAATCCCGCCAATGTGCGGGCGCACTATGAGACCACGGGCCGCGAGATCATCGACCAGACGAACGGCGCCATCGACGTGTTCGTTGCCGGCATGGGCACGACCGGCACGCTCATGGGCGTGGGCAAGCGGCTGAAGGAATTTCGGAGCAGCATCCGGGTGGTGGGCGTGGAGCCGCTTCTGGGCCACAAGGTCCAGGGGCTGAAGAACATGCAGGAGTCCATTGTCCCCAAGATCTACAACCCCGCCTTCCCCGATGAGATCGTAAGCGTGAACGACGACAATGCCTTCACCACCACCCGGCGTCTCGCGCTGGAGGAAGGCATCTTCGCGGGTATGAGCAGCGGCGCTGCTGTGTACGGCGCCCTCACCGTGGCTGCCCGGCTGGAAAGCGGCACCATCGTGGTGGTCCTGCCCGACCGCGGGGACCGGTACCTCAGTACGGCGCTCTTCACTTCGGTCTGCGCAAAGTGCCCGCCGTGATGAATTTGCTCACGAGCGCTGCCAAGGCCGGGGCTTTTGACACTGATAAAGGCCGATTTATTATGATCAAACGGGATAAGGCCTTGACGTATCAGTGAAATCATATTTTATCGGTTTTGATCAGTGTCAAAGTCATTCTTTTTATGGGCTGAATTTTTATGCTCCAGATATCCGTTTCCCTCGCTCACGCCCCGCAGGTTGCCTGAAATTCTTTGCCCAATCCCCGCAAGCATAGTATAATCCCCGCATGTCCCGCAAACTCTTCGAAAAAACCGATGCGCTGCTCGCCGCCGAGCGCGGGACCATCTATAAATCCCGCGATGTCGAGGTAGCGATCGCGCTTGCCTATCCGAACACCTACCACGTGGGCATGTCGAACCTCGGCATGCACCAGATCTATGCCATCCTGAACCGCCGCGAAGACACGGCCTGCGAACGCGTGTTCCTGCCTGACGAAGAAGATATCGAGGAGTACGAAAAGAGCGGCACCCGGCTTTACAGTCTGGAGAGCAAACGGCCGATCAGGGAGTTCGACATTCTTGCCTTCTCCGTCTCCTTTGAGCAGGACTATCTCAATATCCTTGAGATGCTGCGGCTCTCCGGGATCCCGGCTGATAAAAAGGAAAGAACAGCGGACGACCCGCTCGTGATCCTCGGCGGCATCTGCTCCTTTTTCAATCCCGAGCCCCTTGCTGATTTCTTCGACGTGGTGATCGTGGGCGAGGGAGAAGAGGTCTCGGGCGAGTTTGTTCAGGTCTACAAAGAGAACAGGGAGCAGGGCCGTCTCGGGCTGCTTCGGGCCTTAAGCCGGATACCCGGCGTCTATGTCCCGGAGTTCTACGACGTGGTCTATAACGAAGACAACACCATTAAGGAGCGGATACTGCTTGAGCCGTCCGCGCCAAGACAGATCGTAAAACGCATTGCACAGGATTTTAACCGGCTGCCTGCTGCGACGGCCATTCTGACGCCCAATACCGAGTTCAGCGATATGTATCTCTCTGAGATCACCCGCGGCTGCGGCAGGCACTGCCGGTTCTGCATGGCCGGGTATATCTATCTGCCGCCGCGCAATCTTAGTATCGATGCAGCGAAGCAGCAGGCAATAAAGGCAGACGAGCAGTGCGGAAAGATCGGGCTCGTCGGGGCCGCGCTGTCGGACTATCCCGACATCGGCGAGCTCTGCTCCGCCATCGAGGGAGGCCTGTCGGTCTCGTCGCTCCGTGCGGACTCGGTGAGCAAGGCGATGCTCGACCGGCTGGCAGCGAGCGGGCACAAGACCATTGCCATCGCTCCAGAAGCGGGATCGGAGCGGCTCCGGAAGGTGATCAACAAGGGCGTGACGAAGGACGATATCCTGCGCGCGGCTGATATGGTCTTCGGCAGCGGCATCCCGAACCTCAAACTCTATTTCATCCTGGGTCTGCCCACGGAAACGCAGGAGGACGTGGACGAAATCATCGCGCTGGCGCTTTTGGTCCGCGACGTGCAGCTCAAGCATGCGCGCCCCGCGGGAAGGATCGGCAGGATCACGCTCTCGGTGAATTCCTTTGTGCCGAAGCCCTGCACCCCCTTCCAGTGGGACCCCATGGAGGCCGTCGAAAGCCTGAACAAAAAGCAGCGAGGGCTCGAAAAAGCAGTGCGCAAGATCGGGAACATGAATATGATCCATGATCTCCCCAAGTGGGAGTATGCCCAGGCGCTGCTTTCGCGCGGCGACCGGAGGATCGGCAAACTGATCCGGCTTGCCCATGCGAAGCAGGGCGAGTGGAAGCGGGCCGCCAAAGAGCTCGGCATGGATATGGACTTCTATGTCACGCGGCAGCGCGCCTTTAACGAGGCCCTGCCATGGGATTTTATTGACATCGGAGTTCGGAAAGATTATCTTATGAACGAACGCGAGCGGGCGGTGGAAGGCAAGTTCACGCCCGTCTGCAGGGTCGGTTCGTGCAAGACCTGCGGGGTCTGCACGTAGGACAAAAGCCAAGAATTTTTGACACTGAGCACGGCCGATTTTTTATGATAACGTCTGATACACCGCGGACCTATCATAGGTCATCAGTGTAAATCAGTGTCAATAGTTTTGGCACTACGAAGTTAGTTCACGGTCTTTCATGAAAACAGGCACAGAAGAAAAAAGGGCCTTCATAACGCTGCCTGCGCTAGACGCTATCAACAATATCCGCCATGCCTTTACCACGCGGCAGAACGGTCTCGGTGCGAGGAACAGCGGCATCAAGTCTCCTGACGGCTGGAATGCCGTGGCGGAAGCTTTCGGCATCACGCCCGACCGGCTGGTTACGGTGAACCAGGTGCATGGCGAGGCCATCGTTACGGTCGACGAACGGAATTATGCGGACATGCGCACAGCACAGGCCGACGGCCTGATCACGAAGGTTCGCGGGATCGCCATCGGCATAGAGACCGCCGACTGTGTGCCGGTCCTGCTGATCGACCCGGTCACGCCCGCCGTCGGCGCAGTGCACGCCGGGTGGCGCAGCACGGTGCAGAAGATCGTTCAAAAAGCAGTAAGAAGGATGCAGGACGAGTTCGGCTCCGATCCTTCCCGCATGATCGCCGCTTTCGGCCCGGCCATCGGGCCCGAATGCTATGAAGTTGATGAGCCGGTCATGGGTCCGGTGCAACAGAACTTCCCGTTCTGGAGCGACGTCGCCCTGTCCCGCGGCAAGGGCAAGTGGGGGCTGGACCTGATTGAGCTGAACCGCAGGGAGCTGCTCCGGGCCGGCCTGGCTGAAAAGAACGTGCATTCGCTCGGCATGTGCACGTCCTGCAGAAAAGACCTGTTCTATTCGTTCCGCGTCGAGGGACGGACCGGCAGGATGCTTTCGGCGGTGATGATAAAAGCAGGTTGAAGGTTGTAAGGCTGAAGGCTGAAGGTTAGGAAACTGGGGGTCATGCCTTAACCTTCAGTCTTCAGCCTTCAGCCTATCCACCTCAGTTATGACTATAGGGACCAACTTCAAGACGGTCATGGACAGGATCGCCGCCGCGGCGAAGCGGGCGAACAGGGACCCCGCCTCGGTCAAGCTTGTTACTGTTACCAAGACGGTTAGCAGAGAAGGAATTCGCGAAGCGCTTTCCTCCGGCGCAAGGGTCCTCGGCGAAAACCGCGTGCAGGAAGCGAAAGAAAAGATCGAGCAGCTCGGACAAGTTGCCGGCTGGCATCTGATCGGCCACCTCCAGACGAACAAGGCGAAATATGCGGTAAAGCTTTTCGATCTCATACATTCTGTGGACAACCTGGAGCTTGCAGCCGAGATCGACAAGCAGGCGGCAAAACTGGGGAAGGTCCAGGACGTGCTGATCGAGGTGAGCATCGCGGGCGAGGCTGCCAAGGCTGGCGTGGGCATCGACGATGCGGCAAGCCTGGTGAGACAGGCAGCGACGCTCAGGAACATCAGGATCAAAGGGCTCATGACCATGCCGCCCTATTCGGACAATCCCGAAGCTTCGCGGCCCTATTTCAGGAAGCTGAAAGAACTTTCGTCCAGTATAGAGAAAGAGAACATTCCCGGTGTTTCCATGGCAGAGCTTTCCATGGGCATGAGCGGGGATTTTGAAGTTGCCATTGAAGAGGGCGCGACCCTGGTGAGGGTGGGAACGGCGATATTCGGAGAAAGGTTCTGATTGCGGATTTCGGATTGCGGATTGCGGAATGAAGGGCACGGAAAACCTTGGAGGTGCTTTGATGCTGGATAAAAAGATCGCCTTTCTCGGCGGCGGGAACATGGCCGAGGCGCTTATCAAGGGGATGCTGTCGGCGGATGTGGCGAAGTCCCGCCAGATGGTTGTGACTGATACTTCCCCGGCGCGGCTGGACTACCTCAAAAAGTACAACATCAACACGGCCACGAGCAACCGGGAAGCGGTGCAGCAGGCGGAGATCGTGCTGCTCTGCGTAAAGCCCCAGGTGATGGATGTCGTGCTGGCAGACATCGCGGCCGTGGCGGATTCCTCGAAGCTCGTGATCTCCATTGCCGCGGGCATCACGATCAGCCGCATTGAACAGGCGCTCACGGCCTCCCCCCGGGTCATTCGCGTGATGCCGAACACGCCCGCACTGGTCCTTTCCGGAGCGGCCGGTCTGGCAAAGGGG
>MHDY01000228.1:0-16315 GCA_001803705.1 Nitrospirae bacterium GWC2_56_14
CGCGGTTCCCGCCCAGATACACCAGCACGGCGTTGGCCGTGGCCGCAATGCCCACGAGCCCGATGGCCAGTCCGTCGAGGCCGTCGGTGAGGTTCACGGCATTCGACGATCCCACGATCACGACCACCACAAAAGGGATGTAGAACCACCCCAGGTCGATCAGGACGTTCTTCATGAACGGCACCGAAAGATAGGTGCTTTTGGGATCGCTCGGATTATAAAAAAGGAAGAACCCGACGGCCAGTGCCGCGGCGATCTGCAGCCCGAACTTCTCCAGGGCCCGAAGGCCTGTGGAGCGTTTTTTCACCACCTTCAGATAGTCGTCCCAAAACCCGATGGCGCCGAAGGCAAGGGTGGCAAGGAGCACCACCCAGACGTATTTGTTCGTGAGGTCGGACCACAGCAGGGCCGAGCCCGCCAATGCAACAATGATGAGCAGGCCGCCCATGGTCGGCGTGCCCTGTTTGGTGAGATGGCTCTGGGGGCCGTCGTCGCGGACCTGCTGCCCCACCTTAAGCCTCCGGAGCCAGGCGATCATGGGCTTGCCGAAGACGAAGCTCACGATAAGCGCGGTCAGGACCGCACCGGCGCTCCGGAAGGTGATGTACTTGAAGACGTTGAACCCGGAGAAATGGTCGCGCAGCGGGTAGAGCAGATGATAGAGCATTAGAATTCCTCCAGGATCTTTTCCATCTTCATGCCGCGCGAGCCCTTGATGAGCACGGCGTCGCCGTTCTTGGATTCCTTCGCCAGCCGCGCCGCGGCCCCGGCATGCGATCGTGCCGCGAACAGGCGCTCTTTCGGCATCCCCGCCTCGCGGGCGCCTTCGAGCATCTGCTTCGCCTGCGGACCAACGGCGATCAGCACGTCCACGCCGAGGCGCGCAGCGATCCTGCCGATCGCGCGGTGCTCCTCGATGGAAGAAGCGCCGAGCTCAAGCATGTCGCCCAGCACGGCCACGGACCGCGCTCCCGGCCGCAGGGTCACCAGCGTTTCGAGCGCAGCCTTGACCGAGCCGGGGTTGGCATTGTAATGATCGGCCAGCACCGTCCTGCCCTTGACCACTTTGAGCTCGGAGCGCATGGCAACCGGGGCAAAATCATCAAGTCCGTATTTTATCGTCTCGAGCGGCAGGCCCACGGCGAGCGCCGCGGCTGCTGCGGCCAGCGCATTGTAGATATTGTGCCTGCCCACGGCGCGGAGCCGCACGTTCGCCTTCGAACCCTCCGCCTCGAGCGTAAAATCGGTGAACTCTTTGTCCTGCCGGATACCTGCGGCCCGCACGTCCGCCTGCTGTTCGATGCCGAAGGAAAGGACGCGGCCGGTCCACTTCTTTTTGAGCGTTTCGAAATAGGGATCATCGGCATTCAGCACGGCGGTCCCGTCGGCCTTAATATTTCCGAGCAACTCCGCCTTGGCCCCTGCAACCCCGTCCAGGGAGCCCAGGAACTCAAGGTGCGCCGGGCCGATGTTCGTGATCACTCCCACGTCGGGGTTCACAAGCCGGGCCAGCAGATCGATCTCGCCCGGGGCGCTCATGCCCATCTCGACGACCGCGGCGCGGTGGTCCTTCGTAAGCTGCATCAGCGTAAGCGGTACGCCGATGTGGTTGTTCAGGTTCCCTTCGTTTTTCAGCACCGGCCCCTGCTGCTTCAGAATGCCGGCGGTCATCTCCTTGGTCGTGGTCTTGCCGTTCGACCCGGTGATGCCCACCATGGGAAGAGAGAACTTTTTGCGGTGCAGGAACGATATCTCCTGGAGGGCCCGCAGGGTATCCTCCACGGGAATGATGTTCGGCAGGCCGCCGATCTTCCCGAATTGTGTTTCCAGGATGGATTTATCGACAATGGCGCCCCAGGCGCCTTTTTGCATCACCTCGGGCACGAAGTCGTGTCCATCGAAGCGGTCTCCCTTGATCGCCACAAAGAGCTCGCCTTCCTTGATCTTCCGGGAGTCTATGGATACACCCTTGATCTCCATTGCCTCGATCCTTTCGAGTACGGCCATCAGCTTCATTTTTTCAGCGTCATTCATTGCTTGATTTCAATTCAGCGTGACGGAGTTCGCATACACCGATCCCGAACCGGAATCGCATCTGTTCGTGCTTTAATTCCGCAATCCGCAATTTCATTCCTCTATGCCCTGCAGCCGCATTCCGCACTTCGCTTCCTCTTCCCGATCGCTTCGCGCGCCACCTCGCGGTCGTCGAAATGGTGCTTCGTGTCGCCGATGATCTGGTAATCCTCGTGCCCCTTTCCGGCAAGCACGACGATGTCCCCGGCCTTTGCAAGCATGATCGCCGCGCCGATCGCATCGGCGCGGTCGGGAATGACCAGATAGGGCGTTTTCCCGGGAATGGTGCGATCTGCTTCCGCCGGCGAAGCGACCCTGCTCCCCGAAGCGATCATGCCGCTTTCTATCTCACCGATGATGGCCTGCGGGTCTTCGGTCCTCGGATTGTCCGTGGTGACGATTGCAAGGTCGCTCCTGTTCACCGCAACAGCGCCCATGGCGGGCCGCTTGGTCCGGTCCCGGTCTCCGCCGCAGCCGAACAGCGTGATCACCCTGCCTGTTGCTATTTCCCGGACAGCATCAAGCAGCTTCTCCAGCGAATCTTCGGTATGCGCGTAGTCCACGATGACACCGAAGCACTGCCCCGCTTCCACCTTCTCCATCCTGCCCGGCACGGCCTTCATGGCCGTTATGCCCTGGCTGATCGTTGCGGCGCTCAAGCCCTGAGACAGGCCGGCGCCGATGGCGGCGAGAATATTATAGACATTGTGCTTCCCGATAAGCGGCGACTCCACCGCGATCATGCCGATGGGCGTATGCGCGGAAAAAGAGAGCCCGCTGATGCCGTGGCCGATCTCCTTTGCCGGATAAATGTCGGCCTCTGCGGTCATGCCGTAGGTATACACCTTCGCCTTCGTCTTTCCAATGATGTCCGAAGAGACCGCATCGTCTCCATTGACCACCGCGGTCTTGTCCGCGGCAAGAACCGTAAAGAGCCGGAGCTTTGCCTGAAAATAGGACCCCAGGTTCTTATGAAAGTCCAGGTGGTCCTGCGCCAGGTTCGTGAAGAGGGCGGTCTCGAACACGCAGCCGTCGGTGCGGCCCAGCGCCAGGGCATGGGAGGAAACTTCCATGACGCAATAATCAACGCGGGCGGCCGCCATCTCAGCCAGGAGCCGTTGCAGATCCAGCGACTCAGGCGTCGTGTTCGGCGCGGGATATACCTTGTCCCCCACGCGATAGTCGATGGTGCCGATGAGCCCGGTCCGGTAACCGGCGGCTTCGATCATCGACCGGACCAGATAGCTCGTGGTCGTCTTGCCCTTCGTGCCGGTAATGCCGATGAGCTTGAGCCGCTCTGAAGGCCTGCCGTAAAAGACCGTTGCAAGGCGCGCAAGGGCAACGCGGGAGTCCGGCACAACAATGACCGGCGCAGCGCCCGTGCCTGTCGCCTCCCGCTGTTCCTCGGCAATGACCGCGACAGCACCCTGCGCAAGGGCCTGCGGAATAAACTGATGGCCGTCCGAGTGAAATCCCCGCACGGCCACAAAGAGCGACCCGGCGGTGATCGTCCGGGAGTCCTGGGAAAGGGCCACAACCTCGCTGTCCCGGCAATGCACGGGCAGCGCGACCTGCAGTGCCGTGGTCAGCAATTCACTGAGCTTCATCGGTTCACCAGGAGCATGCCGCCTCCCGCATCATCGGGCGCCACCTGCAGATAGGCCAGGCTCTGCTCCGCCACGGCCCGGAACACAGGCGCTGCCACCGTTCCGCCGTAAATGTCCCCTTCAGGGGTGTCGACCATCACGAGGATCACCAGTTTCGGCGACAACGCCGGCACGAAGCCCACAAAGGAACTGACATACTCTTTTTTCGAATACGAGCCGGTCAGCGTGTCGATCTTCTGGGCCGTGCCGGTCTTGCCTGCCGCGCTGTAACCCGCGGGTTTCGCCTGCTTCCCGGTGCCGGTGGCGACGACCCGCTGCAGCATCTTGCTCACCTTTGCGCAGGTCTCTTTCGAGATGGCCCGGCCGACCGGCTGCGGTGCGAATTTTTTTCCAAGCCCGCCGTCCTGTTCCACGATCCGGGAGACGAGATAAGGTTTCATGAGCATGCCGCCGTTGGCCAGCACGCCGTAGGCCGCGGCCATCTGGATGGGCGTCACGCCGATCTCCTGGCCGATGGCGATGGAGCCGATCGAGACGCCCGACCACAGCCTGCGGTCCTTGAGCAGCCCCGGGATCTCGCCGGGAATGTCCACGCCGGTCTTCTGTCCGAACCCGAAAGCGGTGATGTATCTGGCGAAGCGTTCCTTGCCGAGCCGCAGGGCGACCTTGATGGTCCCCACGTTGCTCGAATCGGCGATCACGTCCGTGAACGTCAGCACCCCGCTCCGGTGGGCATCGCTGATCACCCGGTCGGCAACCTTGATGCTCCCGGCGCTGCAGTCGATCTTCTCCAGCGGGTGCACGACCTTCTCTTCCAGCGCGGCTGCTGCAAGCACCACTTTAAAGATCGAGCCGGGCTCGAACACGTCGGTCACGCCGCGGTTCCGCCACTCTCCCGACCGGTATTGCTGCGGCTCGTTCGGGTTGAAGGCCGGCCGGCCGTGGGCCGCGGCCACCGCCAAAGCAAGCAGCTCGCCGGTGCCGGGGTCCATGACAATGCAGACCCCGCCCTTCGCCCGGGCGGTCGTGACCGCGCGCTCAAGCTCCCGGTCGGCAATATGCTGGATCACCTCGTCGATGGTGAGGATGATGTCGTTGCCTGACTTCGGCAGCCGGTACTGGAAGCCGGGGCCGCCGGGAAAGACCGTCCTGCCCACGGCGTCCTTTTCCGCCAGCACCCAGCCGTTCACGCCGCGAAGCTCCTTGTCATAGGTGCGCTCCAGGCCTTCGAGCCCTTCGTTGTCCATGCCCGTAAAACCGAGCACCGGACCGGCCAGCGCCTTCTTGGGATAGAACCGGCGGCTTTCGAACCTGAACCCCACGTCCTTGGACCCCAGGTCCTTCACTTTCGCGGCGCGGCCCGGCTCCACCTTGCGGCTGATCCAGACGAAATGTTTATCGCTCCTGAGCCGGCGCTCCAGCGTCTTCGGGTCCTCGCGCAGGATCCGCGAAAGCTGCTGCGCCATCTGCCGGGGGTTCTCCATATCGGACGGCACGCCGTAGACCGATTCCACCTCGAGGCTCACGGCAAGTTCCCGCTCCTGCCGGTCGAAGATCGTCCCGCGTTTTGATTCCAGCTTGACCACGCGCTGCTGCTGACGCTCTGCGCGGGCTGCAAGGTCCGCCCGGTCGATGACCTGCAAATACACGAGCCGCCCTGCGACCAGCGCGAAACCCAGCGCGATCAACGCAACTATAAGGAGTATCCTCCCCCGCCTGTCCATCCGATCCTGCTCCATGGTGCTACCCCGACCGGTCCCGGCCGCGGGCCCGAACCGGTTATTTCGCCCGCTGCGCGGCCTTCGGCTGTTGCTTCACCACGATGAGATTTTCCTTGGCGATCCGCACCATACCGAGACGCTTGAGCGCGATCTCCTCGATCCGCGCCGGCGACGACAGGCTGGCAGCCTCGATGCGCAAAGCGCGGTTCTCGCGTTCCAGATCGCGCTTTTCCTTCTCCAACGCCTCGATCTGATACCCCAGCTGGACGATCTTGACCTTGCCGCCCACATAGAGCAGCAGGGCCGCGACGATCACGAGGACCGCCAGGACCCGGCGCAAGCTTCCCCGGTTGCCCCGTTCGAATACAAAAGACCCTATGTCGCCTGTTCGTGTCTGCATTATTTCACCACACCGGACTTCTCTGCATTATAATGCTGAGCTGTTCACTTTTCCTCAAGGTATTGTTGTTATATCCTAAACCGGACAAGCCGAAACCAGAATTTGCCACGAAGACTCGAAGTCACGAAGAACAACAAAAATTGTTAAAGATACTATTATTAATAACTTGGTTTAAGGCCGTACTTTGTGTCTTCGTGCCTTCGTGGCAAAATATTCCTGCCGTTTTGAGTAGTAGAATCTAATCCGCTCGCTAACTCTGCGCTGATAGCTTCTCCGCACCCCGAAGCTTTGCGCTTCGCGAAGCAGGGTTGCGGTCGACCTCGTCAGGCCCCGCGGTGACCGGCCTTTTGGTCAGCACGCGGAGCTCCGGGACCTTTCCGCAGGCGCACTGCGGCAGCTTCGGCGGACAGACGCAGGAAGTGGCGCCCGCCACAAAGGCCTGTTTGATGATCCGGTCCTCAAGGGAATGAAAGGAGATGACGGCGATCCTGCCGCCGGGCCTGAGTGCGCGGATCATGTGCTGCAACCCCTCGCGGAGTGCGCCGATCTCGTCGTTCACCGCGATGCGGAGGGCCTGGAACGTCTTGGTGGCAGGGTGAATTCGCCGCGGGGGATACGGGGGGAACACGCTCGCGACGATGCCCGCGAACTGGACCGTGCCGGTGATCGGCCCCCGGGTCCGCGCACGCTCGATGGCCCTGGCGATGGCAACCGCTTTGTCTTCCTCCCCGTATTCGCGGAAGATCCGGACGAGCTCCGCCACGGGAAGCGTATTCACGAGGTCCGCTGCGGTCTGGTGCCTTGAGCGGTCCATCCGCATGTCGAGCGGTCCGTCGAGCATGAAGCTGAAGCCCCGCTCCGGGGTGCGCAGATGGAACCACGAGACCCCCAGGTCGAGCACGATGCCATCGACAGCCTCGTAGCCCAGTTCCTCCAGCACTGCAGGCAGGTCCCGGAAGTTTTGCTGGCGCAACACGGCACGGCTGCCGTAGGGTGCAAGGACTTCGCGGGCCCGCGCCAGCGCCTGTTCGTCCTGGTCCAGCCCGATGACCACGCCGTCGGGCGCCGATCGCTTCAGGATCTCCGCTGCATGTCCGCCGCCGCCGAGCGTCCCGTCCACATACAAGCCGCCTGCACGGGGTGCAAGCAGGTCGATTGCTTCGTGGAGCAGAACGGTGATGTGTTCCGATTGCGGATTTCGGATTTCGGATTTCGGATTTGGATCAGGATCAGATCTCATGCTGCAATCCTCAACACACGATTCCGCGCCCTACATTCCGCAATCCGTAATCCGAAATCCGCAATGCTCCTCACAGTCCCAGCGGAAGGTTCGTCGCCGGCTTTGCCACCCCGAAGCTCCGGGCGGCCTGGAGCGGAGAATCAAACACCTGGAACTCCTCGAGCATGCCGGTGGTGCGGAAAATATTCTTGATATAATCCGACAGCCCGGCAAGCCTGAGGTCCCCGCCAAAGGACTGGAGCCGCTTTTTCTCATCCACCAGCGTTGAGAGGATCGTAAAGTGCACGTGCTCGACGGCCTCGAAGTTCAGGATGAGCCCGTACATCTCGCCCTTGACGAGCTGGCCGATGACGCGGTCGACCTCTGCCATCTTTGCGGCGTCGATCTCGCCTTCGAGGTTCATCTGATATACTTTGAGTTTGGTCTCCATGCTATAGGCCCAGTGCTGCAAGCGTCTCGTTGATCTTGTCTCCGTTTTGAGAATGTCTCGCCTCCCATGCCCCGCTGTCCCAGATCTCTATCTTGTCGATGATGCCGATGAGCACCACGTTCTTGGCGATCGTCGCGTGTTCGCGGTGCGGCGGCGGGATGAGAATGCGGCCCTGCTTGTCCAGTTCGCACTCCGTTGCGGACGAGAAGAAGAAGCGCATGAAGTCTTTCACTTCCTGCTTCATCATCGGCAGCGCCTTGATCTTCCCTTCCAGCTTCTCCCACTCCTCAAGCGGATAGACCGTCAGGCACTTGTCGTAGTCCATGGCCAGCACGAGCCTGCCGTCATAACGGTCGGCAATGATCTCCCGGAACTTCGACGGAACGCTCACCCTGCCCTTGGTGTCAACAGTATGTTCAAAACTGCCTCTGAACACCGGATCCTCCGATATAGCCCACTTTTCCCCACCCTATACCACTTGCCAGCCAAAGTATATCTTTCGCATCTATCGATGTCAAGAAAATTATTAATTTTATAGTAGGTTACGAGGTGGGTAGGCTGGACACAAAAAACCCGTTTTTGGACGTGACAAGGGATGGTGAAAAAGGTAGTATGGGTTTCTGAGATAACAGAAGTCAGCGCTCGGAAACCGGCTTGAAATGAGGAGCTGCACCGATCATAGGTGCGGTCTCACCTGTATTCTGAATCCTGCCGTCTTAATTTTACTATGACCGACTCCTTTTTCTATACAGCGGACGAACAGCATATAAAGCGCGAAAAGAGCAAAGCGCGCGAGCTCCGGGCCTCGCAATGGTGGAAGCGGAAACGGTCGAGCGGTCGATGCTACTACTGCGGCCGGACGTTCAAGCCCGCGGAGCTGACCATGGATCATCTCATACCGGTCGTGCGCGGCGGCAAGTCCGTGCAGGGGAACCTCGTGCCGGCATGCAAAGACTGCAACAGCAAAAAGAAATATCTTCTTCCGGCGGAATGGGAGGAGTATGTAGCATCGCTCAAAGAAGAACCGGCCCACGGACCGGAGAACGGGCCCGTGGACAGGGAACCGGCCTGAAGAGGACGCATCGTTTTTAGGCGCCTTGTTTCCACACAATGCCCGTTCTCACGTTCACGCCTGATAAACAAAACCAGGTTCCAGCCAGGACGATCCAGGAACATTGGACGCACCACTATTTGCCATGATCAAGAACCTCCTGCAACTCTCCCTCGCCATACTGTTCATCGTGGCCCCGGTCCCGTCCTTCGCAACGGAAGAGCGCCTGATACTGCTCGACACACGGCCCGGTGTTTCCGTCATGCTCTCTTATGCGAAACACGCTGATGCCAAAACTACGGTGGTCCTGCTGCCGGGAGGGACCGGCGGCTTCCGGCTCAAGTCCGGCGCCCCTGCTTCCGGCGGCTTTCTCTTCGACAACCGCGACAATTTTTTTTCCAGCGGTTTTAACGTAGCCGTTGTCAACAAGCCGAGCGATGTACAAGACCTCGACTTCGATTTCCGGTCGAGTCCCGAGCATGTGGCAGACCTTCGCCAGGTCGTGGCATTTCTGAAAAAAGAGGGAGGACTTCCCGTCTGGCTGGTGGGCACCAGCCGGGGGACCATCTCTGCAACCGCTGCGGCAATCGCCTTTGGGAATAACGAATTGGCGGGTATCGTGCTGACCTCGAGCATCACGGCCTGGTGGAAGAACGGTGATGTCCCGTCACAGGACCTGGAGGCCATTCGCATCCCGGTGCTGGTCGTGCACCACGCACTGGATTCGTGCTCGATCTGCGTACCCAATCAGGCCTCCCGGATCGTACAAGGCCTGACCAATGCGCCGGTCAAAAAATTGATCATGGTAACCGGCGGTGGACCGCCCTCGGGAGACGAGTGCACCTCGTCGCATTGGCATGGGTTCGTGGGACGGGAACAAGAGGTGGTGCGGACCATTGCCGACTGGATCAAGAAGCCGGTGAATTGAACGAGCCTGAATTTTCCACCCCGAGAAGGGAATACGTTCCGGTCAGAGCTTACGTATAACGCTGCGCTGCGCACACCATCAAATCCCCTGCCCGCCCGGGCAGCTCTCCGTCATTGCACATGACCCGGCGTCATGTCCGTTAGGATGAATATGAATGAGCCGATCCTGATCGTGCTCTTCATGAGAACAGGAACCTTCCGGTTGTCATCGGTAAGCCAGATAAAAACCTCCCCCTTGTTCAGGAAGACCCCTTCGTACAGCGGATGGGTCTTGACCTTGATCGCGGCAAATTCGCCGGCGGGCG
Organism: Nitrospirae bacterium GWC2_56_14; assembly: GCA_001803705.1. Taxonomy (GTDB): domain Bacteria; phylum Nitrospirota; class UBA9217; order UBA9217; family UBA9217; genus GWC2-56-14. The sequence continues at coordinate 9,755 of MHDY01000228.1, forward strand.
TTTTCACCGTCTCCCTGCCCAGCGTGAGGACCTCGATGGACCAATTCTTGTTGCTGTCAAAAACATTGACCGTGATCACCTTGCCGATGGTGAATTCATCGATCGTCCGGAGATAGTAGAGCGACGACAGTGCATCCTGCACCTGGTCGGGGATGTCCAGGGTCTTCGGGGCATCGTCGTTCTGTGTGCTGATGGCCTTTTTGCGCGGATGGTCGAAGACCACGTCGCGGCGCATCTTTTTCTTTCCATGGCTCTGTCTGATACTGTAGGAGAGGCTTTTCATGATCTGCGGATCAAAAGTGCTCCGGACGGTGTCATTCACCGGAAAGATCTTATTCACGGCCCCTTTGGAGCTGCCTGTCGTGACGAACAAAAGGCCCGGCCTTTCACCCGGCAGGGTTTCGCTTTTGATCTCCATGACCGCGGTCCCTGCGGAGAGGATCCTGGACCAGCTGACATCGTAGGTCAGTCTTTCGCCGGGCAGGAGAGCCCCAATGCCCGGTTGGGCGGAAACGAGCTGCTGCTCTGCTGCGCTGACAGCGCCGGGAACGAGCAGGCGTCCGTACAGGAAAAGAGACAGGACCGCTGTTTTCAACAAGATATGCCGAGATTCGCCGCGTGAAAAGATATCCATGCGCTGACTGTATCAAAACATCGGGCGATAGTCAAACAGCGGGATATGATGTCCAAGAAAAACGGCATTTGACCCTGATCAAATTTGATGAAGTCGTAAAAACTGAAGATGGCCACAAAATGCACAGAAAGCACAAAAGTAAAATCATTAAAAACTAAAATTTTTTCTGTGCTGTGCCTTTTGTGACTTATGTGGCTAAAAAGACTCTTTGCGATTTTATCAAATTTAATGATTTCGTAAGAGGTCTGCGGCTGTTTTTACCGTTGATGGTCGAGGAAGAAAGAGGCGTTGATGATACAATGGCAGGTGAAGTTCGTGCCGGCGCAGTGGGCGGCCTAAATCTTTTTCATTCTCCGGGCCCGGTGCCGGTATTTCCTGACCGGGGGCTCCTGGAAAGAGATCTCGAGGTCCGGATTCGTTCCAAGCTCGGCCAGCGTCTGGGTGCTCTCCCAGAGCCGGAACCGTGATACGGCCCCCAGGACCGCGGTATAGATGATGCCCTTCTCCGTATCCATGGCGCCGACGAAACAATGCTGCGCGCTGTTCGTAAATCCTGTCTTGCCGCCGAGCATGTTGCTCCGGTACCACAGCATGTCATCGGAATTTTCCAGGTAGAGCTCCCTGCCCGCTGGGGTGATGACCAGCCACTCTTTTTTCCCCAGGACCTCCTTGATCAGCGGATAGGTGAGCGCCCGTTTCATGATAATGGCCAGATCGCGGGCGGTGGTGTATTGCTTGCCTTTGGGCAGCCCCGAAGCCGTAATGAAATGCGTATCGCAGGCCCCGATCTCCTCCGCCTTCCGGTTCATCAGCTCCACAAAAGCATCCTCCGAGCCGGCGGCCTCTTCAGCCAACGCCACGGCCGCGCCGTTGATGGATTTCATGAGCGCCAGATGGAGCAGATCGGAAACCGTCAGCTCCTCGTCCGCTTTCAGCCTGGGTTTGATGGAGCGCGTTGCCGCCGCGGTGCGGCTCACCGTAACCAACGCTTCCGGCGAAAGGCGGTCCAGGGCCACCATGGCGGTCACCAGCTTTACCGTGCTGGCAGGCGGCAGTTTTGCCGAAGGGTTCCTGGCGTACAGGACGGAATCCTTATCATCCATCACAAAGCACGCCTTGGCGGATACGACCTGCGAAGAAGGGGAAAAGGGGGAAGCCGGCTGGACCGCTGCCAGCAGTAGGACCACTCCCAATAGATACAGACCAGATCGTTTCAAGACAGCTCCTGAGATCCCCGTCGACATCGAGCAAAATACGTCCGCATACTTGCTATGGAGGCCTGCGCTTCGGGCTCACACGCACCGAGAGTATCAGGACTGAACTGAAATGTCAAACAGATAGACATCTGACGGACAGCGGCGATTTACGCAGGACGTTTCCAAATAATACCGGGCTGTTGCCGCCAATGCATTTTATTGCACTTCGCATTTGCTGCGGAGTTGAGGAGTTCGAGCGTTCATGCTATAGTTGCACTGTCATTGCTGCCTGATGGACAAGGAGCCACCTTATGGAAGACAAAGTACCGGGGCCGGTCAAGGGATACCAAAAACAGGTCAAGAAAGAAGAAAAACCAATCAAGCCGCCAAAGCCCAAGGGAAACTATGCTCCCTCGCCGACCGCGCAGAAATGGCCGGTCCTTGCCGAGGCGATCGAGAAGGGAAATGTCGACGTCGTAAAAAAGCTGATCGAAGAGGGCATCAATGTCAATATCGGCCGGAACGGCATCACCCCGCTGATGCTTGCCGCGTCAAAAGGGCAGACCGAACTCGCCGAGATCTTCCTGCAGGCTGGCGTGAATATCAATGCAACGGACGATGACGGCTCGACCGCCCTGCATAAGGCGGCCGTTGATCAGGCAGGGACCGCCATCATTGAACTGCTCATTCACTCGGGCATTGACGTCGCTGCGCTGAACAATTCCAAAAAGACCGCCCTGATGCTGGCTGAAGAGGCAAAGCACCGTGACATCGTCCTGCTCATGAAGAAAGACCAGCAGAAGCTGGAGACCGACGCCCGGGAATGGGAAGCGTTCCTGAACTCGCCTGAAGGAAGGCCCTATAAGCAAAAAAAGCTTCAGGATTCCCTGGCCTCGATCAGCAAATTCATCTGGCTGCCGCCGGTGGCGCTGGGCGTCGCCGGTATGGTGCTCGGCGCGCTCTTTCACGCCGTTATTCTAACGGCGTTCATCGGCATCGTGCTGGGACTGCTGGCAAGCCTGGCAGGGTACGTACTGCAGGAGAATACCAGGAGATACCTGGATGGGCTTGAGCCGCTGCCCTACCTCGATATCCATATGGTGCGCGAAAAGCATAAGGCCGGCCAAAAGATCACGGTCGGGAAAAAAAGCAGGCATGCTATTGCCGAAAAACCGGCCAGCCACGCTCCGGCCGCCGTCGCGGCCGAGATGCATCAGGAGGCTGTCACCCACCTTGCACATGCCGATAAACCGGCGACTGCAGAAGTACCAGCTGACCACGCTCCGCTGAATGACGCTCTGGATCTACATCTGGACGCCGCACCGGAGAGCAGGCCGCACCATGCACCAGCTGAAAAACCGGCGCTTGCAAAAAAACCGGCAACCAGGCCCGGCTTGAACCTTCGGGTAGTTGCCGCTGCAGCCGGCGCGCTCGTGCTGGTGCTCATCGCCGGTTCGCTGTTCCTGTATCGGGGCCCGCTCTCGAACTGGTATTATGCGAAAAAGATCGAACGCGCAGGCCTCGACTTCTCCGGCCAGGCCTTCCTTGCCGAGGTGTCAAAGAACAATGAGGAGGCGGTGGACCTGTTCATCAAGGCGGGCATCCCCATCGATGCAAAGAACAAGAAAGGGCAGACCGCCCTGACGATCGCGGCCGAAAAGGGGAATGTGAACATGCTGGGCAAGCTCACCACGCTGGATGCGGCGCTGCTCAGCCATGCTGATGCGGACGGGAACACGGCGTTGATGATCGCCGCGCGCCAGGGGAAAGAGGAGAGCGTCAAAGCGCTCATTGAAAAAGGCGCCGAGGTCAATTACGTGGTCCCGGCCATTGAGGGCGCTGCAACCCCCTTGCAGGCGGTCCTAGATGTTGCGGACTTTTCCGCAGCGCATATGATCGTCACCAACTCCCTTCTGCAGCACGGCGCGACCGTAACCGGAAAAAATACGGCAGGACGGTTCCCGTTGTTGTTCGCTGCGGAGCATGGAAGGACGGACGCGGCCGCTTTGCTGATCGAAAAGGGCGCTGAGGTCAATGACACTGATCTCAAGGGGAACTTCCCGCTGCTGCTTGCCGCCTGTAAGGGAGAGAGCGCCTTGGTGACGCTGCTTCTGGACAAAGGCGCGAACATGCAGATGGCATTGCCCGACGGGCAAACGCCGCTCATGTGCGCGGCAAGGGAAGGCCGCGAGGACACGGTCAAGGTGCTGCTCGAGCGGGGGGCGGCTGTCAACGCCGGAACAAAGGACGGCAATACGGCGCTGACCGCCGCTGCCAGGACCGGGAACGTCGCTATGGTGAAATTGCTTCTGGAAAAAGGGGCCGATCCCTCCGCCGGCTTTCTGCCCGGTCCGTTCATTGGCCTGAACGGCAAAGCGATCGCCATCAGCGCAAAGAAGGGCAAACTGGGCGACGTACTCGGGAAAATAGCGAAGACAGCTTCTTTAGACGGCTATACCGTCGCCCTTGCATCAAAACCGGAGCAGAAGGTCAACGTGCGGATCAAAGGCGCCTGGAACAAGGTGCTGGCGGAAGTAGCCACGAAAAACCATCTTTCGCTGGTCGTCAAGGACACGACGGTGTTCGTGCTGCCCTATGATCCCGCGGCGATCAAGCGGGAAGTGCTGCAAACAACGCCGGTTGCCGCGGTGCCGTAGCCGGGGTTTGTCCACAGCGAGCCGGCTTCCATGAGTATGCCGGTTGACTCGGCATCGGCAGTTGCCGTAAACCCCCTATCGACCCCACGGGGTCCCTTCTTCTGCGGTCTTTTCCATGACGATGAGGCTGCAATTGTCGTTCAGCAACTCCTGCCGTATTTCCTTGTAGCCCAGTTTTTTATACAGATGCAGGTTGCGCTCGCTCTTATGCCCGGTAGACAATTCATATCGGTCAACCGAAGCTGCATACCGACATTCAATCTCCCGCATCACCCGCGATCCGATACCTTTGTTTTGCAGATCGGGATCAACGATAAGTTTTTCTATATAAAGCGTACGGTCCTTGACAAAACATCGGATGCTTGCGACGATCTTCCCATCCAGGACCATTTTGTAAATGTCTTTCGAAGCGAATTCCCTCTTGAGGTCGTCCTGTGTTTGTATGAGCGATGGCAGGCTGAAGTCGTTGTAGATCAACGCCTGGCCGTGAAAAGCTTTCTTTTGAAGCTGCAATATCTGATCCAGGTCTTTTTCTGCTGCTGCTTCAAGTTTCATCGCGATATCCACCGTAACCTTTGACCATGGCTCTTTAATAATCGTCCATGAACTGCATTCCTGACCGTCACCCTCCCCAACCCTTCCCATCACGGGAGGGGCTACAACGGGAGATTTCAGCGGTTACCCCGGACAGCAGCGACAAAGAAAAGAGAGTCCCACTACTGTTCCTTGCCGCAGGCCCTGCAGTACTTTCCGTATACCGGCGTGGCCTGATCGCAGGCGCCGCAGGTCTTGAACTGCGCAAAACCGCAGAACGGGCAGGCGTTCGATCCCGGGGGCAGGTGCTTCCCGCACTGCTGGCAAAGACCCTTGGCGATCCGCCGCTCCATCAGTTTCTCCCGCGAAAAGAGCTTTTTCTGGAAAAGATAAATAACGAACAGGGCCGCCGCAATTGCCAGCGCAATGACGAGGTAGTGCCAGAGTGCGACGAGCTTCAGCGACTCCAAAAGGTCGATGAGCTTCTTCAGCATCTTCTTCGGGATGATGTCGTAGACGGTCTCGATGATCTTGAAGAAAACCGGGATGAACGAGACGACCAGGAGGTGCGAGGAGACCAGCACCTGGATGCCGCGGTTCCTTCTGATGCTTGCAGTGTTCCAGAGGTAAAAGACCGCAAAGAGCGGCACCAGGAAGATCATCTGCATGCCCAGTCTCTTGACCGGGTACCAGAAGTACAGGGTGCGGAGATCGGCTTTCAATTTTTCCCGGTCAACCGCAGGCAGGGTTTCCAGTTTTTCCCACAGCAGCCTTACTTTCTCGCTCCCGTTGATCTTCTGCTCCAACGCCTCGATCTGGGCGCGCAGGGTGTTCAGGGCGGATGATTTTTCCTGAATGTCCTTCTTTATACTGTCAACATTCGCCTGACCTTCCTTCTGTCTGGCGATGGTTTCCAGGAGGGACGTATCATAGCCCCCCTTCAGATTATTGATCTCCCGCTGCAGGTCTTTTGCTTCATGGTCAAACCTGCTCCGGTCTTCGAAAAAGACCGTCAATTCCCTGTCGTTCTTCATCTGGTCAAGGAGATCAAGATAGGGCGCGCAGACCGGGTGGCGCCCCTTCTTTTTCTCTTCGATCTGATAATAGTAGTTGTTGTACGAGAGGATGATGTTCGAGAGATTGTCCGTCCGGTTCGTGGGGTTCCAGTCCCGGTTGATAACGATCTCCCTGCAGGAATAGGGAATGTAGTCATCGGGAGAGGAAAGCTGCCGGGTGTGTTTCTCAAGGCCGTCGAAGATCGAGATGAGAATGAAGAGATCGAGGAAAAGAATAATGATCAGCGAGGCTTTGCTGATCGGCTGGCTGTCGAGGCTGGTGAGATTGGATTTGATCCTGAAAAGTTTGTCCTTCATCGTTCCGAACATGCTCATGGTCTCTCCTTTTAATCAACAGTCCCCTCCTTGCCAAGGAGGGGTTGGGGAGGGGGGTACACATCTACTGGGTCAATCTTGATTGTTCTCTTACTTTATATAGTAGCCGGACACCCGCCACGTCCCGTCCCTGTCCATCATGGGCGTGA
>MHDY01000228.1:16331-17594 GCA_001803705.1 Nitrospirae bacterium GWC2_56_14
TTTCTTCTTTTCGAAGGACGTCGCGAACTGGATGACAACATACTCGCCATCGGGTGCGCCGGGCAGCGAGGTCTTGTAGGCTTTTGTCTGCATTTTTCTTGATAGAAGTTTGCCGAGAGGTTTGCGGGCCGACTGCATGGCTTGCTCCCATTGCTCCGGCTTTACGGCATTCCTGAAGTACTCGGCGGCGTCGCTCCAGCTTGCGGCATAGTTTCCTGCATCGACTGTTGCGAGCCATTTCTCGGCTGCAGCAACCGCAGCAGTTTCTTTTCCAGCTTCACCCGCCATGACCGTGCCGCCGGACAGGATCAATACGACGCCAAACATACAAAGAATTCTACGAATCATGATTTTTCCCTCCTTAATTATATGCGTAACTCGTCACCTGCCGCAATCTTTCCGTGTGTTCCGTGGTTAAATGATCTATCGACTTGCCAGTTCGATCAGATCTGCCTGGTAGCTCCCAACCTGCACTCCGAGCCACTCCACATGCCGTTCATACCTGTTCTTCATATTCTCGTAGTAGCTCGAGAGCTCGTCCAGACGATCGAGCATTCTGAACGTGCCGGCCCTCGTGATAGTCCGGATCTTCGCATCGAGCTTGTTGGATTTTCTCCTGAGCGCTGCCCTGTCCGCTTCATACGTTCTGATCATCCCCCGGACAGCAGCGGCCACCGGGCCCGGCTCTTCTCCGCCAATGACCCTGGCAAGCTCCTGCAATTTCGCGAACTCACCGGCTTTAATGATGAGCCAGCCCTCTTCATAATTCCCCAGTTCTGCCAGGCATTCAAAATACTTCTGCTGCTCACCCAGCGTTTTCAGCTCGCTTTGGAAATAGAAAACCTCCGCATCGGAGAGGTCCTTATATATCGCTTCCCCTCTATCATACGATCGATACGCCGGCCAAAGCTCGCGCGCCAGCTCCAGGTCGCCCTTGTCGACCAGGATGCGTCGCTCCAATACGGCCGTATTCAGCTTCTGAATGCGTGCATCGAGCTTTTTCTTTTCTCCTTCCAGCTTCTGCATCATTCCGCCGAGCTCAAGGGAAAGCTTCCGGTACCCCTGTGTCAGCTCATCATATCGCGCGGTCCATCCGGCATCTGCCTGCGGTTTCGAGAAATAGGCGCTCACTTCGAGATCGAATTCAGCAGCCATCCCCCCGAGCCAGTCAGAATATTTTTGATACCATTCCAAAAGGCCGATTCGTTCTTTTGCCTTGTTCTCGGGCTCGCGGCTCTTTGCAGCTTCGACCTGTTCGTTCAG
>MHDY01000229.1:0-10509 GCA_001803705.1 Nitrospirae bacterium GWC2_56_14
CCAAGGGTTACCGTTAAAGCGTGTCGTGCCATGAGCGACACTCTATCACAAATCATGGCATAACACCAGTTAATTGTGAGACGCTACACTAGCGTATATTCGATCGACCTTGCAGCGATCGAACGAAGATAAGGCGTGGTGCGGGCAGGGCAGGTCTCGAGGAGAATCGATGCAGAGATCCTTGAACAGTGGCGGTCGGGCGAGGAACTGTGGCAGGGCGATAACTGCAGTGAGCATGCCGGAGATCTTTATGACGCGCCGGCATGGAAATCGGGTGTTTTCTCCTATCCTTGATCGCAGCGCTCGACGACCTCGCGCCGCCCTTTCGTTAATCGCAGGAGCCTTCTGCTCCCCTGAAGGATCCGGGATTTTCCGTTCCTTATTTCAATCCTCTGCTTCCCGGCTTTATGGGTGTGCTGCCCGCCTTGCACAGGGGACACTCCAGAGCAGTGTAGGAGGGAACTTCCAGCGTTACCAGCGATTTGTAGGGCACGCCGAGTTCCGCCTTGCCGCCGGACCGGTCAACAAGGCTTGCAGCGGCAACAGCAACTCCGCCCGCTTTTTTTACGACCTCGATCGTCTCTCTTGTAGATTTCCCCGTCGTGATCACATCCTCCACGACCAGGAGACGCTCTCCCGGCTTGATGGTGAAGCCGCGACGAAGCGTCAACTCTCCGTTCACCCGTTCAGCGAACAGCGCACGAACGCCGAGGGCACGGGCCGTCTCATGCGATACAAACACCCCGCCCAGGGCCGGAGCGATCACTGCCTCGATCTCGAAATTCCTGAAATGCTCTGCCAGGGCGGCACAAAGCCTGGTGGCGATATCCGGCTGCTGGAGCACCAGCGCCGACTGCAAATAACGCTCACTGTGGAGTCCCGACGAAAGCAGAAAGTGGCCCGTAAGCAGCGCACCGGTCTTTTGATAGATGTCTAACACTTCATCGTGGGTCATGCTTTGCAGATACCTCGCTTCTGATCGATTTTAAACGTGCGCCAGGGCCGTCTGAACAGGCTTACTTCCGGGCCCCGGTCGGATATTTGCTTCCTGCCGCTGTTCGGGGCATTGAGATCTCTTCCAGAATTTTCCTCACTGCCTCTCGCCGGTCCTCTGCTTTGAGCACGGGCCTTCCGACGACGATGTAATCGGCCCCGACATGAACGGCCTCCGCCGGCGTCATGATCCGCTTTTGATCGTCCGTTGCAGCCCAGGCCGGCCTGACTCCCGGCGTAAGGACCACGAACTCCCCTCGGATGCCCTTCCTGAGCATCTTGATCTCCTGCGGAGAGGACACCACACCGTGCATACCCGCCCGCTGGGCAAGCCGCGCAAGATGTCCCACCTCGCGCTGAAGCGACCGGCTTATCTTCAGCTCTTTACGCAGGCTTCGCTCATCCATGCTCGTCAGGATCGTGACGGCAAGAACGATCGGACAGGGAAGGTGCAGTTTCTCCGCAGTTTCTTTCGCAGCGAGCGCCGCCGCCTTCATCATGTCAAGCCCGCCCAGCGCGTGGACGTTAAAAATGCTCACCCCGAGCTTTACCGCCTCTGTCGAGGCCTTGGCAACCGTATTCGGAATGTCATGGTATTTCAGGTCGAGAAAAACGCGGCCGCCCATGCTGATGATCCGGCGCACGATGTCCGGGCCGTAGGCGGTAAACAGCTGATGCCCCACCTTGAACATGCCGACCAGGTCCTTGAGCTCGGCAACCAGGCCGATCGCTTCCCGGTCATTATCAACGTCGAGAGCAAGAACGATCCGATCAGATACCGTCAATTCCGCATTCCGCATTCCGCATTCCGCAATTCGTGTCAGTATATTCTCAGCAGACCCAGGAGCCGCTCTTTGAAGATCTCTGCAAGTGCCTGCATGCTCGCTACACTCAGAAACTCATTTGCGTTCTGCGAGAACAGTACCCAGGCCTCGGCGGGAAAATCCTGGCTTTCCTGGGAAAATTCCACATGCAGCAGGACCTTTGGCAACGCACGCACGGTGATCGCCAGGTCGCTGTTGATCAGGCTCGGTACGGTCTTTGCGTCGATCATCTCCAGCACCGTGTTGGCACGGGCGACCACATCACCTGCATATTGCGCTATCGGCAACTCGACTTTTTTTCTGAAATCCGCGGGCGCCGCCTGTCCGGTAAAATCGCCGATACTGCGCCACGGCAGCATGGACAGGACCGTTCCCGGAGAGAATACATATTCGAGAATGACCCCGGCGTGGCTGTCCGGCGCCTTCTGGCCGTGGAGAAATATCCCTTCGTGGCGGACTACGTACTCCTGACCCAGCATGGCAAGAAGCAAAGCGTCGTCATCTTCGCTGTAAAGCGCGTTGATCCGCTCAGCCACTTCAGGAAATGAGGTTTGTTCAAGGGCCTTCACTACGAATCTCCCTCTTTTTTCGCACTGGATCGGAATTAAACCTGCCCTGCACTGAAAGGACAGCGAAAGATCGCAGTCGGCATCACGAACAAAAAGCAACAAGCCGACCACGTCCAAGCGACCCGTTATTCCTTCTTTTTGAAGCGCTTGATGATATCTGCGATCAAGCCCGGGATATTTATCTGAAGCGGGATGACATCGGCAGGAAGCTGTTCGGTGAAGGAATAATCGGCCTGGCTCCAGGTAAAAAGACTGACGATAATATCATTCACCTGGGTCTTGAGCGCGTTGAAGAGATCCTTGGGAGTTACCATTCCGTTCTCAACGAGGATGGCCCCCAGTTTTTTCATTCCAAGACGCTCCCGGTTCAGTACAAGCGCCTTGTCGAGATCCGCTCTCTTCAGTTTGCCGACCTTTACGAGTATCTCACCGAGACGGTCATTGTTATCCGTGGACTTTGAGAAAATGACCTGGCCTTCTTTGAAAAACACGGACTTTTCCACCCGCTCACCCTTGAGCGTCAGCGTACCCGTGGCCTTCTCCGTTCTCAGTTCCTCGAAAATGACCGCGAGCGATATATATTTAATATTCCCTGTGCGTGGAAGCGGCATAATGCTCGTTGTTGGGTGGCCGTTGGGCCGCGGTTAATACTCGAACCTGATCCCGAAACCGCCCTGGGTGTGATCGCCGGTCTTGAGCTCCATCAGGATCATGAATTTCTGGCTCAGTTTCCACTCAAAACCGCCAAAAACATACAGCGATGTTTCGTCCCGCAGACCCGGCAAGGAACCATACAGGGAAGACATTTCCAGTCCGCCGTAAGGGGAGAATTTATATCCCCGCTCGGTGAGTAAAAAGCCTTTGCTCAAAATAGTGGAAAAGGTAACCTCGCTTGCATTGCTGCTATCGATGATCGTATTGTCGAAACCCAGATCAACGGCCAGGTCAAGAGGGATCCCTTCCGCTTCCTTAATGAGCTGATACTTCAGATCAATGCCGATCACCGCGCCAAGCTTGTCATCAGGGACAAGCCGCGCCGACGTTACGCCGAACTTGACACCGACCTCCATGAGCGCGCCCAGACCGTAGCGAATCTCGGGATAAAAGGTCCTATAGTGATCACCAAGCGTAAAGAACATGCCGGTCTGCGTCATTCCCGGATCAAGGCTTTCTGCGGTCGTGAACTCGTTCTGCGTGAAGTTCGGAAATGCCCCTGCCTGGCCAACGCAAAACAGCAGCAGGAACGATATGGCGGTAAGTATTGTTTTTTTCAACGTAGATCCTCCATCCAACAGGTGCATCCGGTGAGCGACGTCGACTATAACATCAAACGAAAACCTTGACAAGGGAAAAAACAGCAGGAACGGGCAGAGGGCCGGGGCGATGGGGAAACAACAAGCAGCAGGGCCGGAACAACCGCCGCTTGCCTCGTGAAACCGATGATCCGTTCAGCCCTCATTGTTCAGTTCGATGTTCCAGTAGAGATAATCCCGCCAGCTCAAGGGCGCGTTCTTGATGCCGAAGGTCATGGTGACCACTTGCACCCACCGCGGCTTGGCCGGCTGCCGGATCAGGCGCATCCCGGCTTCACGGGGAGTTCTGCCGCCCTTCCGGTTATTGCACCGCAGGCAGGCGGTAACGATGTTCTCCCAGGTGGCCTGGCCCCCCTGCACCTGCGGGATCACATGGTCGAAGGTAAGGTCCTCGGCGGGATATCGGGTCTTGCAGTATTGGCAGGTGTACTTATCGCGCTGATAAATATTGGCGCGAGAGAATCGCACTTCCTTGCTTGCACGCTTGATCTTGACAAGCTTGAGCAGTCGCAGAATGGAAGGGAGCCTAAAAGTAATAGACACCCCCCGAATGTCCCGGTCATAGAAGTCGATCACCTCAACCTTGCCCTGGGTCAGCAGGGTGATCGCTTTCTGCCATGAAATTACTTTTAACGGCTCGAATGTCGCGTTCAGAAGCAGCGTTCGTTCCATTTCAACCCTCGCAGAACACAGAAATCCATACTCTGGCGAAATCACGGGAGAACAGAAAAACCGTCTTAATTCAGGTTGTTAAGGTAACAAAATACAGAAATCGATACAATTTGTCAATAGGTTTGAAAAACCGTATAATATGCGGCATGCACATGAGCGAAACCGTGGAACAGCGTATAGAACGGGCGGCAATTGTCCCGGAAATGCAGATCGACTCGTTCCTGCACGATTCCTCGTCCAGGGTCCTGAAGGCGCTGCTCACGAACAGACTATTGACCGAGGAGCATGCCTTGGTCATTGCCAACAGAAGGAACCTGTCCGGCGATGTCCTCGAAGCGATAGCAAAGGACCGGCGCTGGGCCGAAAGCTATCCCATCAGAATGGCCATCGCAAAAAACCCGAAAACCCCACTGTTCATTTCTCTGTCACTTGCGCGGCACCTCCGGCTTTTTGACCTCGCTGATATAACCCGTGATCATTTCCTGCCCCTCCCCTATCGGAAAAGGATCGAAGCGATGATCATCGAGCGCATCCCAGCCATGCCGCTCGGTATAAAAAAGACCCTTGCACGAAGAGCTGCGGGGAACGTCCTCTTCACGCTGCTGCTGAGTCGCGATGCCGAGATCATCCGTACGTGCCTCGGGAACCCGCACCTCATGGAAAGCCATCTTTTCAAATACATCAGCCGCGAGAACAGCCTGCCGGAGACCATCCGCATGATCGCAGAACATCCCAATTGGTCCTGCCGGGCTGCCGTCCGAATGTCGCTTGCGCGGAATGCGCTGACACCTTTGCCAAGCAGCGTCCGTTTTTTCAGCCGCATGACCGCACAGGATCTGCGTGAGCTTTACCGTGACCCCCTGGTGCCGGTAACGGTGAAGCCATTCATCCACCGCGAGCTCTGGGAACGGGGCCTCGAAGCGTCACCGCCTGCCGACGACGAGACCATGCACGAGATGGATGAGGCCGATGATCTGGCAATGGAAACGTTATTGTTCGACCAGGAAGGGACAGACGTTGATGCGGAACAAGATACCACGAGCGAACTGGACGAGTAAGGGGCAATGTTACCGATGGCGTTTTGAGGGAACCAGCTTAAGCACCCACCCCCGCCCCACGGTTATGGCCCCCTGAGGGCAGAATTCCTGGCAGCAAAAACAGCGGATGCAATTACGATAACTGATCTCAAGCCGCCCGGGAGTGCTCTCGATCGCTCCCTGGGGACAATGCCCCTGGCAGATGCCGCAGCGAATACACTGCGCATGGTCGATCACCGGCCGCGTGGTGAGTGCATCCTTAAGAAACCCGCGGGTCCACTCAGGCACTCTCCACTCGAGATGCTCCTGCGGTGGAAGTCTGAATCCGCTGACCTTGACGCTCTCGAGCGCCGCGCCGAGAATGCTGATCCGCTCCAGCCGCGTCTCGCCAATGCCTGCTGCTGCAGCGGCCCGCACAATATAAAGAAGCGAGGGATCGGCTCCGACCATCGTCCCCGAGACCACGTCGAGCGCCACCGGGTCCTGCCCGGCAAGAACAACACCAATAGGGCAGGGGTCGCCGCTGCCTGGTCCGTTCCCTTCCATGCCGACAACTGCGTCCATGATGGTAAGACGCGGCTGAATAAGCGCCGCCAGCTCTACGAGCATTCGCGCGAAAGCATCGCGGTTCACCCCGGTATTAAAATGCCATTGCACTTTCCTCCGCCCGGGGATGCACCCGAAAAGGTTCTTTACAGCTCCGGTGAGGGTCATCATGCCGTGGGTCTTGAGCTTGGGAAGATTAATGACACAGTCTGCTTCATGGACCGCCCGGGCGATCTCGAACCGCTGGAATTGTCCGCGGTTCTTCAACGGGACGGCTTCTTCCATGTCCGCCAGGGCGGCCCCCTCCTGCCGGATCACCTCCATGATCCCTGACCGTTCGCATACCTTCCGGAGATCGCCGAATCCGGGACTATCGCCGATGAAGGCCTTGCCTCCGGCCTCCCTGACGAGCCGTATGACCGCACGAAGGATCTCGGGATGCGTGGTGACTGCGCCGGACGGCGGACAGGCCTTGAGCAGATTCGGCTTGATCAGGACCCGGTCCCCCGGATTGACGAACGAGGCGATACCGCCGAGCAGTTTCACGGCCCGGCGCACGGCCTGTTCTACCAACTCTTGATCGTAATCTGCACAGGAGACGATGGAAACATCGGATGGAGTTTTTTTTGTCATAAGCGGTGATGGGAGAGAGACGTTCCCGCTACGGTCTCTACTGAAGCACTGCTATTTTTGGAGTAACGTAAGCATCTGGCGGTGTATCCTCCCGTTGCTGGCAACGACCTCCTGGTCGTAGATGCTGGATCGCATGCCACGGAAGTCGGAAACGGTTCCACCGGCCTCGCGCACGATCAGGATGCCCGCTGCCACGTCCCAGGGCTTTAGCTTCAGCTCCCAGAAACCGTCGAAGCGGCCTGCAGCCACGGAACACAGATCGAGGGCTGCCGATCCATCGCGGCGAACCTCCTGTGATGCCATCAAGAGTTCAGTGAAGTGGTTAATATTGTTCTTTTCGCTCACGCAGCGATCATAGGGAAATCCCGTTGCGAGCAGACTCTGTATGAGGTTGTCGACAGAGGAAACGTTGAGGGGGTTTCCGTTCAGAAATGCCCCCTGGCCCTTGCCGGCCGAGAACAGCTCGTCCCGCATCGGATCATACACCACCCCGACGATCACCTCGCCGGCAGATTCCAGCGCAAGGGAAACCGCAAAGCATGGGTAGCCGTGGGCATAATTGGTCGTTCCATCAAGAGGGTCGATGATCCACCGGAAAGGCGATCCGTTCTCTCTCGTGGCTTCCTCCTCTGCCAGTATCCCGTGGTCGGGAAAGGCATGAAGGAGCGTTTCAACCACAACTCGTTCTGCCTGCGTGTCCATTTCGGTAACAAGATTAATAGCGCCTTTGAACGCAATGGTCCGCTTGCCTCCAAAATTATCTCGCAGCAACCGTCCGGCAAGCAAAGCCGCTTGCCGTGCAACAGCCATGTACTCTTTCACTGCTCCTCCTGCAACACTGGCAATCACGGGCGCCATTGTAACATACCGATTTCCGATTTAAAAATAAAAAGGGCAAGGCATCTCTGCCTTACCCTTTTTGCTTTTCCATCACCCAGACTTACGCGAAAAACCGGGGTGAAACTACTGAACGATCCGTTCCATTTCGACGCCAAGATAGTCTGCAAGCAGTTTCACCGTCCGCGGCTTCAGGGTGGTTCCTTTGAGCGTCCTTGATACCGTCACCTTATGCATGCCTAATTTATCGGCAATCTCGGTATAGCTCAACCCCTTTTCTAAACGCTTTTTTTCAAGTATTTCAATTCGGTACATGGCGTTCACCTCACTTTTTCATTTTTGTATGAGTGCTGCCATAGCAAAAGCCAACAACAGATGTATTTATGACGGTGATTATAACACATATATTTGCATTTTAGAACAGCAGAAAAATTAATTTATGCAACTTTCTGTTGACTTTCTATGAAAAGCAAGGTATATATTATCCGATATGAATCTCTCAGAAAAACTCAAAAAAATGCGCGCCAAGAACAAACTGTCCATGAGCCAGGTAGCCCGTCTGTCACAAAAGGCTGCAGATCATCGGGGCAGGATCACGCAGGGTTATATCTCGCGCCTGGAATCCGGGCAAGAGACCAACCCCAGCCTGCAAAAGATCATGACGCTCTCCAAGATCTACAAGGTAGAGCCAAATGATTTTTTTCCAAAAACAGGCCGCAAGCGGGCATAAGTCCGTCAGCGTGACGCCGATATCCACCGGTGAGGAACGTGGCAGGCCGCACAGTGCCTGGTCGACCGGTGAACCGGTTTGAGCAGCAGCACTTCGCGCGTGTGACACCGGAGACAGTCATCATCCGATGGTTTGATGCGTGCATGCGGCTTGTGGCACTCATAGCAGTTGAGTCTCGCCATCGGCACGCGGTCCGGGAACCCTGTCTTTGAAGACTTCCGGTGACACGAGAGGCATCGCTCCCGATCCGGGATGAACGCCTCCTGCTTCCTGGGTGAAAAGGGGTGGCACCGGAGGCACGAGATCTCTTCCATCCCGACTCCGTGAATCTGCCAATCCTTATGGCATCGCAGACAAGCTTCCTTCTCCGGCCTGAATGAATGCACCTTCCGATCGTGACAATCCTTGCAGTGCAGTTTCTCCATGAATACGTGCCGCGCATGACCTGTTGACTTGTTCACGGTCAAAGAGCCTTGGGCAGCCTCGTCCCAGTGGCAGGTTGTGCAGGTCTTCCAGGGCGTCTCGTTCCCGTGCGGCTCAGGCGTTTTTCTGTTAGTGGTGAACACGAACTTCACCAACAGCCGGTTCTGCTCTATCATGCCGAGTTGGTGACACTGCTGGCAGACCATGTTCCTATGGCCTGAGAGCTTCCATGCCGTATAGGCCTCTTCCATGAGATGGCAACTGTTGCAGAACTCGGGGTTTTTCTGTATGTAGTTATAGTACCGGACCGCGAGGACGATACCGAGCACCGATATGATCAACATCAGCGAGACAAGGATCGCTTTATCCCGGGGACTCAGGCCCCGTTCAAGCTTGTCGAATATTTTAGAGATGAGGTTATACATAGGTATATTCCGCCGGTCGAGCACCCTGAAGAGTCAGCTGACCAAGGGCATTATCGGCCCTCTGCCTCGAATTTCACTGTATCAAAAGTTCAGCGATCTGCACTGCATTTAATGCAGCGCCTTTGCGAAGATTATCCGACACGACCCACAGATTGATCCCGTTCGGGATCGACTCGTCCTCCCTGATCCTGCCCACATAAACATCATCTTTGCCTGTCGTATCAATGGCCAGCGGATAGAGGTTCTTTTTCGGATCATCATAGACCAGGACACCCGGCGCAGACGAGAGGATGGCCCGCACCTCGTTGGCCGAGATCTTTCGCTCGGTCTCGATGTTGACCGCCTCTGAATGGCAGCGGAACACGGGCACCCGTACCGTGGTTGCGGTTACCCCGATCGATTCGTCTTCCAGGATCTTCCTGGTCTCGTTCACCATCTTCATCTCTTCCTTCGTATAACCGTTTTCAAGGAAAGCATCGATATGCGGCAGGCAATTGAACGCGATCTGGTGAGGATACACCTTTGTTTCTATATCTCTGAAGTTCAGGAGCGCCACGGTCTGGCCTGCCAGCTCGTCAATGGCCTCCTTCCCGGTCCCGGAAACGGACTGGAAGGTCGTGACCACGATGCGCTTGATCTTGACCGCATCGTGGATCGGCTTAAGCGCCATGACCATGCCGATGGTCGAGCAGTTCGGGTTCGCAATGATGCCTGCATGACCCACGACCGCATGGGCATTGATTTCCGGCACCACAAGCGGCACTCCGGGAGCCATGCGAAAAGCGCTGGAGTTGTCGATCACGACAGCGCCGGAAGTCACCGCCGAAGGGGCGAACTCCAGGCTGCGCTCGGCGCCGGCGGAGAAGAGCGCAATATCCACGCCTTGAAAAGAGTCCTTGGACAGTTTCTTGACAACCCAGCTTTTGTCCCGGAACGTGACCCGTTCCCCTGCAGAGCGCTCCGATGCCAGCGGCACGAGTTCGCTTACCGGGAAATTGCGCTCTTCAAGGATCTCGATCATTTCCTTGCCCACGACACCGGTAGCGCCAACTACGGCAACAACATATGAGCTCTTTTTCTTCAGCATAAATTTTACCCACAGGGGCAAGTTTCAAACCTGCCCCTACATTTAACTAATTGTCGCAGAAAGCGCGGCGCATCGATTCTTGAATGTGGTCTATTTCTCCACCACGATGCGCAGCATACGCCTCAGCGGCTCTGCCGCGCCCCACAGGAGCTGATCACCGCAGGTGAATGCGTTCAGGAACGTTGGCCCCATGTTCATCTTGCGTAAACGTCCGACCGGCACCGTAAGCGTTCCGGTGATCGCTGCAGGGGTCAGCTCGCGAATGGTGATCTCGCGCACGTTCGGCACGACCTTCACCCACTGGTTGTGTTTGGCGATCATGTCCGTGATCTCGGCGAGCGGCACATCTTTGGTCATCTTGATCGTCAGCGCCTGACTGTGACAGCGCATTGCCCCGACGCGCACGCAGGTGCCGTCGAT
>MHDY01000229.1:10571-38675 GCA_001803705.1 Nitrospirae bacterium GWC2_56_14
CCTTGCTCTGGCCGTTCTCGAGCTGTTTGTCGATCCAGGGGATGACCGAGCCGGCAAGCGGTACGCCAAAGAATTCCTTGGGATAGGCATCAGAGCGGATGTGGTCAGACACCTTGCGGTCGATATCCAGGATCGCACCAGCCGGGTCGTCCAACAGACTCTTCACGTTGCCGTGAATCGAGCCCATCTGCTTGATAAGCTCGCGCATATTGTTCGCGCCGGCGCCCGAAGCCGCCTGGTAGGTCATGGCGCTCATCCATTCTACGAGTCCGCGTTCGTACAATCCGCCCAAGGCCATGAGCATGAGCGACACGGTGCAGTTTCCGCCGATGTAATTTTTGATACCCTTTGCCATGCCGTCCCTGATTACATTGATGTTGACCGGGTCAAGGATGATGATGGCGTCCTTCTCCATGCGCAGCGACGACGCCGCATCGATCCAAAAGCCCTTCCAACCAGCAGCACGCAGTTTAGGATAGATCTCGTTCGTATAGTCGCCGCCCTGGCAGGAAACGATGGCTTCCATCGCCTTTAAGTCGTCAATGTTCTTGGCATCCTTGAGCGCAGGCACATCCTTGCCGACACTCGGCCCCTTGCCGCCCACGTTCGAGGTGGTGAAGAACACCGGGTCGATCAGAGTGAAATCCTTTTCCTCGTTCATCCGGCCCATGAGCACCGAGCCCACCATGCCGCGCCAACCGATAAAGCCTACACGCATCATTGTTCTATTCCCCTTTGTGGTGTTATTCCAAAATCCGCACAATGAATCTCCACACAGCAAACTGCGTGGTATTTATTTTATTTAGCCCCTCCCTCGATGGGAGGGGTTGGGGAGGGTGATGCTTCCATCGTACATCACCGTCACCCCCACCTAACCTCCCCATCAAGGGGGAGGGAACAGTGGCAACACTGGAGTAAAACTGCGGGGTAGTGCAGCTTAAAGTGATCCCGCAACCATATCCCCGACCTCAGTGGTCGAGTATCCCATCTTCCCGGCAGCCTGGCTCTTCATCTTCTTCATGGTGGCGATCATGGCCGCCTCGATCGACTGCGCAGACTTCGTTTCGCCGAGCGATTCAAGCATCATCATGGCCGCGCCGATGGCTGCCATGGGGTTGATCACCTTCTGGCCGGCATACTTCGGTGCGCTGCCGCCCATGGGTTCGAACATGGAAACGCCTTCAGGATTGATGTTCCCGCCTGACGCCACGCCAAGCCCGCCCTGGATCATGGCGCCGAGGTCCGTGATGATGTCGCCGAACAGATTTTCCGTAACTGCCACGTCGAACCATTCGGGATTCTTCACGAACCACATGTTTGCGGCGTCAATGTGGTTGTAGTCTCGTTTAAGGTCCGGGTACTGTTTCGCGCCCATCTCCTCAAATGCGCGGTACCACAGGTCCCCGCAATGGGTGAGCACGTTCCGTTTGTGGATGAGCGTAATCGGCTTTGCAGCGTACTTGGGACTAATGGCATTGCGCTTTCGCTTCAGTTCAAACGCATATTTCAGGCACCGGTCAACCGATCGCCGGTCGTACACCATGACCTGCGTAGCGATTTCCTCGGACGTTCCCACGCGTGTAGCCCCGCCGTGGCCCGTGTAAATACCACCCGTGTTCTCGCGGATCACGACGAAATCGATGTCCTCGGGCCCCTTGTCCTTGAGCGGCGTGTCAACATTGGGGTAGAGTTTCACCGGGCGAAGATTGATGTACTGGTCCAGGGCAAAGCGAATCTTGAGCAGGATCCCCGCTTCCAGGATGCCGGGCTTTACGTCAGGATGCCCGATGGCGCCGAGGAACATTGAGTCGAATTTTTTAAACTCGCCTATTGCGCTGTCGGGAAGCGTCTCTCCAGTCTTGAGATACCGCGCGGCGCCGAAGTCGAATTCGGTGAACTCAAGCTTGAAACCGCCCTTTGAAGCAGCAGCGTTGATGACCTTTACGGCTTCCTTGACGACCTCGGGTCCGGTGCCGTCGCCGGGAAGCAGTGCGATCTTGTAGGTCTTTGGCATAATAATTCCTCTCAAATAGTAATGATCTCCAAACAGCAAGCTGCTGGGGATCGGTGTATGATTTAGCCCCTCCCTTGATGGGAGGGGATCAAGGGGAGGGTGAAGTCCCTGGGACTAATGTTCATCACCCCCACCTAACCTCCCCCATCAAGAGGGAGGGACCTTTATGGTTCACCTGCAACCAAGCTACAGGGAATTATAAATTTACAATTTAGTACTTTTTCTCGCGCTGCAGTTGTTCGTCCGCATCTCGCTGCAGTTGTCGTCACCGGGGGAACAGTCTAATCCGCAGGAAGGCTGGGATGGCCCGTTGGATGAGGAATATGACGAATCGAGGTTTCGGCTGTAATACACGCAGGGATCACACAAGGAGCCGGTTTGCTGTTTGTTTGCCGTAAGCGCCTGCACCAGTTTGAAACACGCGGTCAATTACAAGCCTGCCTTCTTTTTCGTGTATGCCATAAGGCCACCTGCCGTGATCAATTCCTGCATAAAGGGAGGCACGGGCGTCGCCTGGAAGGTCTTGTTCGAGGTAAGGTTCCTGATCACGCCGTTGCCCGCATCCACTTCGATCTGGTCGCCTTCCTTGATGCCGTCCACCGCTTCCGAGCTCTCGAAGATCGGCAACCCCATGTTGAAGCAGTTGCGGTAGAAGATCCGGGCAAAGCTCTTGGCGATCACGCAGGATACGCCGGCTGCCTTGATCGCGATGGGCGCATGCTCGCGCGACGACCCGCATCCGAAGTTCTTGTCGGCAACAATGATATCGCCTGCCTTCATCTTCTTCATGAAGTCGGGGTTCGTGGAGTCCTCCATGCAGTGCTTTGCCAGCTCTTTCGGGTCCGACGTGTTCAGATAGCGCGCAGGAACGATCGCATCCGTATCTACATCTGCCCCGAATTTCCATGCATTGCCGTTGAATTTCATTGAAAACCTCTTTCACCACAGAGATCACGGAGAAAAGCTCCAGATTATTTGGTTCTCTCTGAGTCCTCTGTGGTTGCCTTTTATTATTTCAGCTCTTCCGGTCTTCCTATCCTGCCGAGCACGGCCGATGCCGCTGCTATGGCCGGATTGGAAAGATACACTTCGCTCTTGGGGGAGCCCATCCTGCCGACAAAATTACGGTTGGTCGTGGCAATAGCGCGCTCGCCGGCTGCGAGAATGCCCATGTGACCGCCGAGGCAGGGTCCGCAGGTCGGCGTGCTGAAGGCTGCTCCCGAATCGATGAAGATGTCCACCAGGCCTTCTTTAATGCATTGTTTGTAGATCGCCTGGGTGGCCGGGATCACGATCATGCGCACGTAGGGATGCACCTTGTGGCCTTTGATGACCTTTGCCGCCTCGCGCATATCCTCTATCCTGCCGTTGGTGCAGGAACCGACCACGGACTGGTCGATATTGATGGAACCCAACTGGCTCACGGGCTTCACGTTCTCGGGAAGGTGCGGGCAGGCGATCTGCGGCTCCATGCCGGTGAGGTCGTACTCGCGCACGTCGATGTAATTCGCCTTTTTGTCGCTCTTGTAGAACTTGTACTTGCGCTTCGCACGCTTCGACACATATTTCTCGGTGATCTCGTCAGGCTCGATGATGCCGTTCTTGCCGCCCGCTTCGATCGCCATGTTGCAGATGGTCAGGCGTCCCGCCATGGGAAGCTTTTTGATCACTTCGCCGGTGAACTCCATGGCACGGTAGAGCGCTCCATCCACGCCGATGTCGCCGATGGTGTGCAGGATGATGTCCTTGCCGCTGACCCACTTGCCGAGTTTGCCTTTATAGATGAACTTCATGCTCTCAGGGACCTTGAACCAGGCCTCGCCCGTGATCATGGCCGCGGCGACATCGGTGCTGCCCACGCCGGTCGAGAAAGCTCCCAGGCCGCCGTAGGTGCAGGTGTGGCTGTCAGCGCCGATTACCACGTCTCCGGGCACCACGATCCCCTGTTCGGGCAGGAGCGCGTGTTCCACTCCCATCTTGCCGACCTCGAAGTACAGGGAGAGGTCATGCTCGCGCGAGAATTGGCGGAGCATGTTGCACTGCTCTGCCGATGCGATGTCCTTGTTCGGCGCAAAGTGGTCGGGGATCAGCGCGATCCGGTCGGAATTGAACACCTTCTTCGCGTTGGCGCCCCGGAATTCCTTGATCGAGATCGGCGCGGTGATGTCATTCGCCAGCACCAGGTCGAGTTTCGCGTTGATCAATTCTCCCGGCTTCACTTCTTTTTTCCCGCAATGAGCGGCCAGTATTTTTTCAGTAATGGTCATCATAGTCTGGTGAATATACAATATCCCTCTGTCAGATTCAACTATTTTTTGGCCTGCCTTTTTTCCAGTACTCCAGCTTGTTCAGGGCGTTCACATAGGCCTTGGCGCTCGCCACAATGATGTCCGTGTCCGCACCGTGGCCCGTGACCTTCTTGCCGCCTTCTTCCACCTTTACCGTCACCTCACCGAGCGCATCCGTGCCGCCCGTGATGCCCTTGACGAGATAGGCATCAAGCTTGCTTTGTGTTTTCGTCATGGCCGCGATGGTGCGGTACACGGCGTCGACGGGGCCGTCCCCCTGTCCGGTCTGCTTGACCTGCTTCCCGTCCACCACCAGCTCCACCGTGGCAGTCGGCGTCACCCCGGTCCCGCTCTCTGCGCGGAGATGGTTCAGCACATACACTTCCTGGATCTGCTGCATTTCGTCGGACACGATAGCTTCGAGGTCCTCGTCAAAGACCTCTTTTTTCTGATCAGCCAGCCGTTTGAATCGGTCGAATGCCTTGTTCAGGTCTTCGTCGGAGAGCTCATACCCGATCTGCTTCAGCCGGTCGCGGAAGGCATGTCTGCCGGAATGTTTTCCCATGACCAGATTGGTCTTCATGAGGCCAACGGACTCGGGTGTCATGATCTCGTAGGTGGAGCGCTCCTTGAGCAGGCCGTCCTGATGGATGCCCGATTCGTGCGCAAAGGCGTTGGCCCCCACAATGGCCTTGTTCGGCTGGACCGGAATGCCCGTGATCTTGGTCACCAGGCGGCTCGAACGGGTGATCTCCTCGGTCCGAACGGCGGTGTCCGCGTTGAAGTAGGCCTTCCTCGTACGGAGCGCCATGACCAGTTCTTCCATGGAGCAGTTCCCGGCGCGCTCGCCGATGCCGTTGATCGTACACTCCACCTGTCCGGCGCCGTTGCGGATGGCGGCGAGTGCGTTCGCCACAGCAAGCCCCAGGTCGTTATGACAGTGGACCGAGATAATTGCCTTGTCGATGTTTTTGACCTTTTCCCGGACGACCCTGATGAGATCGCCGAACTCGTCGGGCATGGCATAGCCCACGGTATCGGGGATGTTCACCGTCGTGGCTCCGGCCTCGATCACCGCCTCCACCACCTCGCAAAGGTAGGGAATCTCGGTGCGCGTGGCATCCATGGGGGAAAACTCCACATCGTCCACATAGGAGCGCGCAAGCTTCACCGCTTCCACCGACCGTTTGAGCGCTTCTTCGCGCGAGATCCGGTACTGGTGCTTTAAGTGGATATCGGACGTCGAGTGGAACGTATGGATGCGGCGCCGCGGCGCGTCCTTGAGCGCCTCCCAGGCGCGATCGATGTCTTCCTTGCGCGCACGGGCGAGGCTGCAGATCACCGGTCCTTCGACCTCGGCGCCGATCCGCTTGATGGCCTCGAAGTCGCCGGGCGAGCTGATGGCGAACCCCGCTTCGATGATGTCCACCCCGAGCCGGGCAAGCTGCTTTGCCAGGGTTATCTTTTCTTCAACGTTCATGCTCGCGCCCGGGGACTGCTCCCCGTCGCGAAGCGTTGTATCGAATATTTTTATTCTGGTATCCATAAGCTCCTCAACGTCGTGCCCCGGCTGCAGCCGGGGCACGATGCAGACATCACGTTCATAAACAGAAAAGAGAGATCTGCATATGCGGATCTCTCAGCCCACTCACCGTCGTAACCGCTCGTGCGATCAGGAGAGACTAAGCAGCGGCATCCTTCGGTTTCCTCCGGAGCAGACCAAACAGCGCTTCAACCAGGCCCAGCCCCACATAAAACATGGAGACCAGGAACAGGACGAGCGACGGATGATAGGCGACGACCGCAAGAAACGCCGCAATGCCCACCAGGATCCCGAAGGGCCGCCGCTCCCTTAAATTGGCCTCTTTAAGGCTGTGGTAGGTGATATTGCTCACCATGAGCGCAGCCAGCAGGAAGGTCAGGCCCAGCACCCAGTAATCCTTGCCCACCATGTCAGCCAGCGATGCAAGCCGCAGATGCCCCAGGATCTGGAGTAATTCGTCGTAGGCAAGCACGGTCGTGGCGATGACCAGCGCCGCGGCAGGCGTCGGGAGCCCGGTAAAATGTTTTTTCTCGGCGCCGCCCATCTGTACGTTGAACCGTGCCAGCCTGAGCGCAGCACAGGCGACCAGAAAGAACGAGCCGAGCCAGCCGGCCTTCCCAAAGGACGACAGCGTCCACGTATAGACCAGGATGCCCGGAGCAACGCCGAAGGAGATCACGTCCGACAGGGAGTCGATCTCGATGCCGAACCGCGTCGCCGTATGCGTCAGCCGCGCGACCCAACCGTCCAGCACGTCAAAGACCGACGCGATCATGATCGCCCACGCCGCGCGTTCGTAGTCGGAATTAAGCGATGCCACGATGGCGTAAAAACCGAAGAACATGCTCAGGAGCGTGATCAGGTTGGGAAGGATATAGATCCCTTTTCTCATTTCAGCACCCCGATAATGTCCCGCACGCCCTTGATGCGATCGCCGACCTTGACCTTCAGCTCGGTGTCCTTGGGGAGGAAAAGATCCACCCGTGAACCGAAGCGGATCAGACCATACCGTTCGCCGGGCGTCAGCACGTCGCCCGGCTTTGCATAGCAAACGATACGGCGGGCAATGAGCCCGGCGATCTGCTTGACCAGGATCTTGCGTTTTCCGTTCACGATGACCATGCTGGTCTGCTCGTTATCCAGCGAGGCCTTGTCCACCGAGGCCACATGGAACTTGCCGGGGTTGTACTTCACCCTTTCCACGGTGCCGCCCACCGGCGCCCGGTTCACGTGGACATTGAAAACGGACAGGAAGATGCTGACCTGCTTCACGTCCTGCTTCAGGTAGTCAGGCTCGTAGACGTCCTTGATCACGATCACCCTGCCGTCGGCAGGAGAGACCACAAGGTCCGCCCCTTTCGGGAGAAGCCGTTCGGGGTCGCGAAAAAAGAACAGGACAAAGACGGTCAGCGCCAGCGACACATATGCTGTATTTTTCCAGCCGAAGGCAAACAGCAGTGCCGTAACGATCGCCAGCGGGATGATGAACGGCCATCCTTCGGAGGCGACGGGTATGCCATAGTTTTTCATCATGCGGTATGTTTCTCTCCTGACTACTGGCTCCTGACTCCTGATTTCTCAGTTCTTGCTCTTGTCCACGAGCTTGTTAGCGGTGATCCACGGCATCATACTGCGGAGCTTCTCGCCCACGATCTCGATCTGGTGCGCGGCATTCAGACGCCGACGCCCCGTCATCTCCGGATAGTTGGTCATGCCTTCGAGGAGAAAGCGCTTGGCATACTCGCCGCTCTGGATGTTCTTCAGCGCTTCTCTCATGGCGGCGCGGCTCGATTCGTTGATCACCTTCGGACCGGTGACATATTCGCCATACTCGGCGTTGTTCGAGATCGAGTAGTTCATGTTGGCGATGCCGCCTTCATACATGAGATCGACGATAAGCTTAAGCTCATGGAGACACTCAAAATAAGCCATCTCCGGTTCGTATCCCGCCTCCACCAGCGTTTCGAAGCCGGTTTTCACGAGCTCCACGCAGCCGCCGCAAAGCACAGCCTGCTCGCCAAAGAGATCGGTTTCCGTTTCGTCCTTGAAGGTGGTTTCGATGATGCCGGTGCGGCCGCCGCCGATGGCGGAGGCATAGGAAAGCGCGGTGGCCCTGGCCTTGCCGGACGCGTCCTGGAAGATAGCGATCAGGTCGGGAACGCCGCCGCCCCTTACGAACTCGCTGCGCACCGTGTGGCCCGGGGCCTTGGGGGCGATCATGATCACGTCAAGATCGGCGCGCGGCACGATCTGGTTATAGTGAATGTTGAAGCCGTGGGCGAAGGCGAGCGTCGCACCCTTCTTCAGGTTCGGCGCAATGTTATCTGCATAAATAAAGCGCTGGTGCTCGTCCGGCGCCAGCACCATCACCAGGTCCGCCTCTTTCACCGCGTCGGCGATGTTCTTCACGGCGAGACCTGCGGCCTGCGCCTTCTTGACTGAGGGCGAGCCCTCACGCAGCGCCACCGTGACGTTGACGCCGCTGTCCTTCAGGTTCAGCGCATGCGCATGGCCCTGGGAGCCATAGCCCACAATGGCCACCTTCTTGCCGCGGATGATGGAGAGGTCGGCGTCCTTGTCGTAATAAAGTTTCATTGTATCCCCTTTCAACGGTAGTAAATAATGTTAGTACTGGTCTATTTGAGCCTGCTCTTCAGTTCTTCATCAGCAAAGAGCTGGTCAATGGCGCCGGTGAGCGCCTCGGACAACGAGCGTTCGATGAAAGCCGCCGTATTGGCCACGTTCTGACGCTCGATCTTGCTGCTCACGTTCAGGATGCGGATGATCTTCTTCTGCGCCACATCGGCCACAACGATCCGCAGCTGCACTTCGGCCTTTGATTTCGTGTTCGCGAGCTGTGACGTTGCGTCCACCCAAAGGACCTTGACCTCACCTCCAACCAGGAGGTCCGCACCAGCAGGCGCCGCAATACCAGCCTCGGTCAGGTCCCAGGCAGCAGCATCTCTTGCCGCGATGCGTCGTGCTGCGAGTGCATGCTTAAGCGCCTCCGTGACCTTCATCGAGACCGTACCCTGCACAACCAGATCGGTCGTCTGTTCGTTGAGCTCGTTGAACCGCTTCCCCACGACTGATTCGATCTTCGCGCGATCATCCTTGAAGGGACTCACCGCCACGGTCACGGTTGCAGCCGCTCCGGCAGCAGACTTCGGCTGTTCGTACTTGAAATCCGTCAGGACCGGCCCCTTGGGAGCACAACCTGCCAGAAGAAGCGCCAAACTGAAGTACAAAAGATATGCTCGTTTCATGTCAACCTCCCGGGCCCCCTGCGGGGTCCCTACTCCCGCGTGATCGCGACCTTCCCGGTCCGGACGATCTCCTTGATGCCGATGGGCCGGAGGAGCTCAATGATTGCCGAGATCTTTTTTTCATCTCCGGTGATCTGGAACGTGTAGCTCTTTTGCGAGGAATCCACAACCCGCGCCCGGAAGATATCGGCGATCCGGAGCGCCTCTGCGCGGTGCTCGGCAGGTGCGTTGACCTTAATGAGGCACATCTCGCGCTCCACATACTCCTTCTCTGCAAGATCGGTGACCTTGATCACGTCGATAAGCTTGTTGAGCTGCTTCAGGATCTGTTCGAGAATACGCTCATCGCCGGTGGTCACGATCGTCATCTGCGAGACCGTGGGATCAAGCGTGGGGCCGATCGATATCGTTTCGATATTGAACCCCCTGCCGCTGAACAGGCCCGACACCCGAGACAGCACGCCGAATTTATTTTCTACCAGTACGGATATGATATGTTTCATGGATTCACCTTTTGGACCGAGGCAACCGCGTTGCCGTTGTTTCCTCACGCCGACACGTCGGCTCGCTCCATAAATTTACTTTACCGCTTTGAGCTTCTTCTCTTCCTTCTTGGGCTCTTCCCCGAAGATCATCTCATTGATGGAAGCGCCCGCAGGCACCATGGGAAAAACCTTTTCATACCGGGCGGTCACGAAATCCATGAACACCGTCTGCTTTGCCTTTAATGCTTCCTGCAGCACGGCAACGACCTCCGAAGGCTTCGTGGCACGCAGACCGATCGCGCCATAAGCTTCGGCGAGCTTCACAAAGTCAGGCGTACTGCCCAGGTCCACCGATGAGTAGCGCTCCTGGTAGAACAGCTCCTGCCATTGACGCACCATGCCGAGGTAGCGGTTGTTCAGGATCACCACTTTCACCGGAATTTTATTCTCGACCGCCGTGGCAAGCTCCTGGACGTTCATCTGGATGCCGCCGTCGCCGGTGATGCAGAACACGTCGCGCTTGGGATTGGCCACTTTGGCGCCGATCGCCGCCGGGAAACCATACCCCATGGTACCGAGGCCGCCCGAGGACAGCCAGTCACGGGGCTTGTCATATTTAAAGTACTGCGCGGCCCACATCTGGTGCTGGCCCACGTCGGTCACGATAATGGCATCCCCCCGCGTGACCTCATTGAGCTTCTCGATCACGAACTGCGGCTTAATGACGTCGTCGGCATATTCATAGGTGAGGGGCCGCTCTTCACGCCAGGCCTCGATCTGCTTGCTCCAGCTCTTGCGGATCTGGTCCCACGGTTCCTTGCTGTGATGGAGCTCCTTGTTGAGCTCCACCATCACGTGCCTGACATCGCCCACGATCGGGATGTCCACGCGCACGTTCTTTCTGATCGAGGTCGGGTCCACATCGATATGGACGATCTTGGCCTCCGGCGCGAACCCTTCCACCTTGCCGGTCACCCGGTCATCGAACCGTGCGCCGATGGCGACAATGAGATCGGAATTGTGGATCGCCATGTTCGCGTAGTAGGTCCCATGCATGCCGAGCATGCCGAGCGAAAGCGGATGGGTGCCCGGGAAGCCGCCGATGCCCATCAGTGTATGGGTCACCGGGATCTTCGTGATCTCGGCGAACTCGAGGACCTCTGCAGCCGCATTGGACAGGATGACGCCGCCGCCGATATAGGCGACCGGTTTTTTCGCTTTCGCTATGGCTTCGGCCGCCTGCTTGATCTGCCATTTGTTGCCCATGACCGATGGTTTATAGCTGCGGATATCAACGTGGTCGGGCCAGTGGAACTCCGCCTTGTTCGTGACCACATCCCGTGGAAGGTCGATGAGCACCGGACCCGGCCGGCCCGTGGAGGCGATATAGAACGCTTCCTTGATGGTCTGGGCGATGTCCTTCACGTCCTTGACCAGGAAGTTGTACTTGGTGCAGGGTCGCGTGATGCCGACGATGTCCGCTTCCTGGAAGGCGTCGTTCCCGATGAGCGCAGTAGGCACCTGGCCGGTGAACACCACGAGCGGAATGGAGTCCATGTACGCCGTGGCAAGACCGGTGACCACGTTCGTGGCCCCGGGGCCCGACGTGACAAGCGCCACGCCCACTTTGCCGGTGGAGCGGGCATATCCATCAGCCATGTGCACGCCGCCCTGTTCGTGACGCGGCAGGATGATGCGGAGGTCCTTCTGCCCGTAAAGAACGTCGAAGATCTTGAGCACCACGCCGCCTGGGTAACAGAACAGCGTGTCGACCTTCTCCTTCTTCAGGCATTCAAGAAATATTTCTGCGCCGGTGATCTCTTTGCTGGACATGTTTATACCCTTTTTTGAACCAGAAAGTATGAAGGTACGAAGGAAAGAAGGTAGGAAAGGGCGCACTGGTGTTTCTGCTCTTCTTACCTTCCTACCTTCTCAACTTCTATGCTTTTACAATCGCCCCCGTGTTGGCCGAGGTAACGACTTTTGCATAGCGCGCGAGCCAGCCGCTCTTGATCTTCGGCTCCCTCGGCTTCCACGCGGCAAGCCGCTTCTTGATCTCCGCTTTGGACAGTTTGATCTCGAGCTTGCGGTTCGGAATATCAAGAACGATCCTGTCCCCGTTCCGCACGATCGCGATGGGTCCCCCCTCGGCAGCCTCGGGAGAGATGTGGCCGATGCAGGGGCCCCGCGTGCCGCCCGAGAAGCGGCCATCGGTCAGCAGAACAACGGATTCTCCCAGTCCCATGCCGGAAATGGCCGACGTGGGAGAGAGCATCTCGCGCATGCCCGGCCCGCCTTTGGGCCCTTCATACCGGATGACCAGCACATGGCCGGGTTTGATCTTGTTCGCGAGGATGGCCTTCATGGCCTCTTCCTCGGAATCGAATACGATGGCCTTGCCCTCGAACTGCATCATGCCGTCGCTCACGGCGGTCTGCTTTACTACCGATCCGTTCGGGGCGAGGTTGCCCGAGAGCACGGCGATGCCGCCCTGCTGGTGATAGGCCTTGTCGAGCGGCCGGATAACGTCGTCGTTCCCGACGCGGCCCGCCTTCGCCAGCGCGATGATGTTTTTGCCGCTCACCGTCGGTGAACTCTTGATCACTTTTTTGAACCGCGACAACACGCCAGGGATGCCGCCTGCAATATCCAGGTCCTCCATGTAGGTTGGACCGCCGGGCAGCATGTTGCAGATGTGCGGCGTTGTGCGGCTGATCATGTCAAAGGTTGCGATGGAAAGCTCGATCCCCGCCTCATGAGCGATCGCCGGGATATGAAGCGTCGTATTCGTCGAGCCGCCGAGCGCCATGTCGATGCGGATGGCGTTCTCGAAGGCGTTCCTGGTCATGATCTTGCGCGGCGTGAGATCTTCCTTCACCAGACCGACGATCCGCTGACCGCTCTCGAAAGCGATCCGGCGTTTTTCACCGGACACGGCGAGCGCCGTGGCGCATCCCGGCAGGCTCATGCCGAGCGACTCGGTAACGCAGGCCATGGTATTCGCCGTGTACATGCCCTGGCACGAACCCGGGCCGGGACAGGCGCAGGTCTCGAGCTCGGCAAGTTCGCGCGAAGACATCTCGCCTTTCCGGACCTTGCCCACGGCCTCGAAGGCGCTGATGAGGTTCACCCGCTTGCCCTGAAAATTGCCGGAATGCATGGCGCCGGCGGTCACCACGATCGTGGGGATATTAAGCCGCGCCGCCGCCATGAGCATGCCCGGCGTGATTTTGTCGCAGTTCGTGAGCAGCACCAGGCCGTCGAAAGCATGGGCCATGGCAACTGACTCGACCATATCCGCGATCAGCTCGCGCGAAGGCAGCGAATAATGCATCCCCCTATGGCCCATGGCAATGCCGTCGCAGATGCCCGGAATGCCGAAGAACTGCGGCCATCCGCCGCCGGCATGCACGCCCTTCTCGATGAACCGCTCGAGGTCGCGCATCCCGGTATGGCCCGGGATCAGGTCCGTAAAGCTCGTGGCGACACCGATCATAGGCTTGTCGAGCTCACTCCGGGTGATGCCCGTTGCAAACAAAAGAGACCTGTGCGGCGCCCGCTCCAGGCCTTTCTTTATCCTGTCACTTCTCAAGGTGGCACTCCCTAAATGTGAAAATAGTAGATATTTTTAACATAGATACGGGAAGGTAGTCAATAAAAAAATCCCCCTTTGTCCTTTATTACAAAGGGGGATTCATGATTTTCCGTGCAGAAAACACGAAAGGCAAGGTGACGGTCCCTTGCCTTAACCCGGTCAGGCCTGCCCGCTTCGCGAGCGCCTTACTATTTCCATCATCCTGTCTTTTGCCGCCAGCTTCAACTTCTGCACTCTTTTCCGTTCAACTTCCTGCTCAGGGGTGAGATACCGGTGGGCTTCAAAGGTCACCAGGGTCTGCTCCAGGCTTTCATGCTCCTCTTCCCACTTCCGGTACTCCGGGTTCTCCGTCCTGAGCCGCTTCTTTGCCGCTTCCTCATTTACCTCCATTACATTCATACACGTCCCTCCTTTTTATCGTCAGGATTGTTCATGTTTTTTGAAGGTTGGAAAAGAACGTTCTTTCTGTGAAAAAAATTAACACACTTTGCCGCAAAAGGCAAGCACGCAATTATTCTTTAAAATCAATACGCTGCGAGGCTGTTTCCCCGTAATATTCTGCGCATTTTACCATTACGGGAGCGAGGCGAGATAGTTCAGCAGTTTTTCTCTGAACGCAGTATCCGAGAACGATCTCACATGGCCGGGGACCGTACTGACCCAAAGTTCCTTGGGCTCCCGGGCTGCATCGTAGAGTAGGCGGCTATGGTGGCCGGGAACGATGCGGTCATCGGTGCCATATACGATGAGCAGCGGTATGGGGGCGAGATCCATGATCTTTTTCAGGGGGCTGTAATCGTCGTTGACCAGGAACGAGAGCGGATACTGGAACGGCCAGCCGACGATCGAGTCCGCGACCTTCTCGCGCGCGATCGTGCGGTAACCCGAAAAGACACTGTCAAGGATCACCGCCTTCACGCGGTCCTTGTAGGGCGAGGTGGAGACCATGTTCGTTGCGATAGCACCGCCCAGGCTTTTGCCGAACACGATGATCCGGTCGTTCCCCGGATGCGGCAAACGGGATATCAGCGTTTCAAGCGCTGCCTCGGCGTCAAGGTGAACACCCTTCACGTCCGGCTCGCCACCGGAACGGCCATATCCGCGGTAGTCGAAAATAAAGAGGTTGAAGCCCGCCTCGACGAGCCACAGGTCAAGCTTCACGTGCGTGCTCAGGTTCTCCACGTTCCCGTGGCAGACCAGGATGGTGCCTCGGGCTTCCGGGCGCGTGAAGTACCATCCGTAGAGTTTTACACCGTCTGACGACGTGAAGTGCACTTCTTCGGGCAATAATCGCTGTGTGGCCGGATCGTTCACGAAGATATTTCCGGGCTTGAAAAAAAGACGGGTGCAGCCTGCAAAGACCAGCAGGAGCACCGTCGCAAGAATAAAATTACAATATCGTTTCATGTCCAGACCCATGGTTCATTGATAGCATGAGCGCGTTTTTGTGTCAAATCGTTTCCCGTAATTTTGTTGCAATCTTCAGAGGGACGGCTTACAATTTACGACCGATGCAGAATGACCTAGTTACGATGAATGACGATAAAATGCGCAGGGACCTTAAAGGCCTTACCCCGAAGGGAATAGATCGCTTTTGTACTGAAGCCATGGGGCAGAAACCGGGACAAGGTACGCGCGTGGCGGTCCGGCTCTTTCGGAAAAAGGTCGAGGATTTCGACCTGATGACTGACCTGAACCGGCCCTTTCGCGAGCAGCTGAAGCGACACGCGCTGATCTCCCGGCTCATGATCGATCAAAGAAGTGCGTCAGGGGACGGGACCGAAAAACTGCTCTATCGGCTGGATGACGGCAATACCATTGAAGGCGTGCTCATCCCCGGGCCGGGCGGCAGGCTCACGCTCTGCGTCTCGACCCAGGTCGGCTGCGCTTCAGGCTGCGCCTTCTGCCGCACTGGCGAGAGCGGGCTGACGCGCAATCTCTCTGCTGCCGAGATCGTGAACCAGGTCTTTGCGGCTCAAAAAGTCGCTGCTTCCTTGATCACCAATATCGTGCTCATGGGGACCGGGGAGCCGCTCAGCAATTACGAGGCGGTAAAGACCTTTGTTCAGGCGGCAACGGACCGGCACGGGATGGGGTTCTCGAACCGGAAGGTGACGATCTCCACCTGCGGCCTTGCGCCGATGATCGAGAAGATGGCTGATGACACTGAGATGGACGCGAGCCTTGCCGTGTCGCTGAATGCGACCACAGACGCCGTGCGCGACCAGATCATGCCGGTGAACAAAACCTATCCCATAGCGCGGCTCATACAGGCACTGCATCATTACGGCAGAAAAACGAACAAGACCGTGACCATCGAATATGTTTTGTTCAGGGGAGTGAACGATTCGGACGAGGATGCGGTCCGGCTTATGGAACTGCTCAAAGGACTTCCCTGCATGATCAATGTGCTGATGTTCAACTCCTTCCCCGGCGCCCCCTTCGAACGCCCGGATGAAGAACGGGTCTATGCGTTCAGGAACATGCTTTTGAAACACGGTTTCGTTGCCGTGGTCCGGAACAGCCGGGGCAAGGACATCAATGCCGCCTGCGGGCAGTTGAGGGCGGCAGTTACGTAACCTGAAAAAATCTCTATAGAGCGGATTAGGGTCTGCCTGGCACGTTGAATGCCTTGAGCTGACCTGTGCCACGACATCCCTTACACCCATCATGGTTGTACAGATTCCGTTCGGCTGAAAATGAAATAGGGACGGCAAAAACCGTCCCTATGATCGAAAAACATGTGCTATTCCGAAACCATTGATCTGCGCTCACCCCTCACCTCTTCGCCTCATCGGCGAGTGAACGATTCCGCCCACACCTTCCGTCACTGCCTATTGTGGTGATGGCGGCGCTGGTTCCGGTTCCGGTTCCGGTTCCGGCTCAGGATCCTGCTCTATGGGCTGCTGGTCATGCTGCTCCGGTGGGTCAGATGGTTGAGGTTCGGGCTCGGGTGGATTGGCATCACTATTCTGGTCACCTGTGGAAACTTCCTGCTGGGGAGGTGATTCTTCTGGAACAGCCTGGCCCTGGGAAGCAGCCTCCTCCGACGGCAGGGTCTCCGGCTCGCTTCGCGCCGCATCAGCGAACAGGAAAAGCAAGACCGCCACGATCAACACCGCCACATTTGATTTAATTCTCATCATACGGACCTTTCAACGCCCACAGATGCTCCGTGGCCTGCGTGGACGGCTACCTGTCAAAATGCCTCCCGAGCGGCGAAGGCACAGTGTGAAAAAAAGGAACGGCATGCCGTCCCTTTGCAGAGTTCCGCTCGTTTTCCGCGATCAATAATTTTCCACATCCCCGCCGGATTCCTGGAGCTCTTTCATCACGTCGGCGCGCCTGATGGCGATCAGGGACCTGGTCCATCCCAGTGAATAGCGGTCGAGGGTAAGTTCGTGCACCGTGTCTGACGCACTGTTATCTTCGCGCTTCTGGCACGCGCCGTTTAAACAGACCTCCAACTCCCTCTTGCTGGTCCCGGTGGGCGTGATCCCGTTAAAGATGATCTCGCGCCACCGCACCAGGAAGGAATCGCTTTTCCCGGCCTCATCGGTATACACAAAGGTCGCCGACCATTCCTTCTTGCAGAGGCCGACCTCGCAAAGCAGCATGCCCTGTTTCGTCCGGTAATATTTCCCCGACTGGTCCTTGGTTTCCGCGTACTTGGTGATGACCTGCTTATTGACCTTGCTGGTGACGTGGAGTTCAGGCACCTCGGACTCCGGATAGATCTTGATGACATTCAGGTGCAGGTCGCGGAACGCTTCCTTCGGGTTCTTTGCTTCTGCTTTTTTCGGCTCCGGCTTCTTTAGGTTCGCTTTTTTCGGCTCCGTTTTTTTCGCCTCTAACGCTTTTTTCTGCTCTTCGAGCTTTGCGGCCTCTGCTTTTTTCTTGCGTGCCGCCTCTGCCCGCTCGGCCTCAGTAATGTCGATGAGCTGCTGTTCATCAAACCGCGCTTCCAGTCTCAGAGTCTCGTTCTTTACAACGCTGAACTTTCCTGAAACCGTCTTGCCCTCCACCCGACAGGCCACCAAATGGTCCCCGACCGACACGTTTTCGATCACCGTATTGACGCTGCCGCTCGCGACATCATCGATAAACACCTTAGCATCAAGCACCGAGCTTTTGACCATCACGGAGCCGTATTTCGCAATAACAAGCTCGGCCTCCTGACTCACAGCCACCGGCACCTGGCCTGGGGCGAGAGAGAATCCTATAAGGAGCACCGCCAGATAAATCGCTCTGCGTATCATTGTCGCACTACCCTCCGTTGCAAAAGGTGATCGCTTCCGATATCGTTTCGGATTTTTCATGTCTTACTATAGCATAAAAAATCGGCCGTGCTGACAAAAAACTGCACTTGCGAAAACCTGCATATATTAACACAGCTGCATTGGCGTCCGCAACCGTTCGATGACCTCTGCCATATCGGGAGGGGGCGGAGCGCTGAAGGTCATGGGGTGGCCGGTTTCCGGATGAAACAGCGACAGCGACGCTGCGTGAAGCATCTGGCGCTGCAGGGGTTGCTGCCCGATGGTTACCGCCCTGGCGCCGCCATAAACGCGGTCGCCCAGCACGGGGTGGCCGATATGCGCCATATGCACACGGATCTGATGCGTCCGCCCGGTCTTGATCTCGACCTCGACCAGTGTTGCCTGTTTAAAGCGCTCCCTGACCCGGTAAAGGGTAACGGCTTCCCGCGCCTTGTTCGTATGTATGCTGATCTTCTTCCGCTCCCGCACATGCCTGCCGAGAGCAACATCGATGGTGTCTGATCCTTTTTTGATCACGCCGGCGACCAGCGCCAGATACCGCTTCCGCACCGAACGGTTCTTGAACTGCGCCGACAGGGAGCGAAGCGCCCCGATGGTCCGGGCGATCGCCAGCACGCCCGACGTATCCTTGTCGAGCCGGTGCACGATGCCGGCGCGTTCCCGTTCTACTCCCGGCGGACCGGCCGAAGGAAGGCTTCCGTAATGGTAGAGCAGCGCGTTCACCAGCGTACCCGTGAAATTGCCCGGCGCCGGATGCACAACGATCCCGGGAGGTTTATTCAGGATGATCAACTGGCGGTCCTCATAGATCACGGAAAGCGCGATCGGCTCGGGCAGGACCGCATGGACCTTTTTCTCAGGCAGATCGATTGAAATGCCTTCCCCCAGTTTGACCTTGTAGCCGGGTTTCTCGCTCCTGCCCTGGACAAGGGCCAGGCCGTCCCTGATCAGCGTTTGGATGCGATTTCGGGAGACGTGCGGCTCATAATGCCCGATGTAGATGTCAAGGCGCTTGCCGACGTGTTTGTCCGTGACAATATGCGTTACAATGGGCATGAGCGATTCAACAGGCGGCGTGCAAAACGCGAACTGATGCCGGCGCCGGGAGCGACCGCCGGTTTATCCTTTGCCCGCCGCATTTCTCATTGTACACGTGAGGACCTGCGCAAGCTCCAGAGCATGAAGAGCGACAGGAATACCATGCCGATGGCGATGAGCTGCGATGTGGAGACGATGCCGCCGAAGTAGAGGCCCCGCACGGCGTCGCCGCGGTAGAACTCGATGATGAACCGCAGGATCGCGTAGAAAAGCGGATAGAACCAGAACACCTGCCCGTCGTACTTCTTGAAGCGCCGGACCAGCAGCAATATGCCGAAGATCAGGAACTCGCCGCCTGATTCGAGCAGTTGCGTCGGAACGAGCGACACGCCGAGCGGTGCCAGGGAATGCGGGTCGCTGAAGGTGATGCAGAAGGGGCCGCTGCAGGGAGACCCGAAGCAGCAGCCGGCGAAAAAGCAGCCGAGCCTGCCGAAACCGTGTCCCAGGGCGATATAGGGGGCCATGATGTCGGCCGTTTTCCAGACCGGAAGTTTGTGCCGTCGCACATACCAGATGCCGACCGGCACCGCCGCGAGCAGGCCGCCGTAGAATACGAGGCCGCCTTTCCAGATGGCGAAGGCATCCAGCGGGTGACCCGCGAACTCCTGCAGATTCGTGAGCACATAGAGGATGCGGGACCCCACGATGGCGGCGAGCAGCAGGTACACGCCCATGTCGAGGATCCGGTCCGGATCAAGCCCCTCTTTCCGGGCCTGCCGCGAAGCCAGATACATGCTGATCAGGAAACCGATGCCGATCATGAGGCCGTACATCCTGATCGGGATCGGGCCGAGCACCCAGTTGCCGAAATCGATTTTGGGTATTTCAAATAAGATGGGATGCATGACTTCCTTTAGGTATAGATTAATTTTTCAAAACAACAAGAATGTTTTGCCACGAAGACACGAAGACACAAAGAGCGTCATGAAATTTACGATTTAATAAAACTGCGAAAGACTCAGGCATCACTTCGTGCCTTCGTGTCTTCGTGGCAAGTGTTGGTTCAGGCTTGTCCGGGTTTAGCATTGGAGTTTTCTTCCTGCTTTTTCGTAAACAGCATGTCAATAAACAGCAGTACAACGCCGATAGAGATCGCCGAGTCTGCGATGTTGAACGACGGCCAGTAGAAGTTTTTCACGTACCACTGAATGAAATCAACGACCTCGGAATAACGCACCCGGTCGACCAGATTGCCCACTGCGCCTCCTGCGATCAGGGAGAAGGCGATGATGTGCAGGCGTTCCTTTGCGGTCCTGATGAGGTAACCGATTACAGCCACTGCAATGACCGTCACGGAGATGAAGAACAGGCTGCGCCAGATGCCCGGCACATCGGCAAGGATCCCGAACGCCGCGCCCCGGTTCCTGACATGCGTCAGGTTAAAGAAACCCGGAACGACGGTGATCACCTCATATAGACGAATGTGCTTCTCGACCAGGTACTTCGTTGCCTGATCAAGGATGAGGACAAGGCCGATAATCGAGCTTACCCAATAGTATTTATTCTTCAAGAAAAACTCCCCAATAAAAAAACCACATCACTGGATTCCCGATAGAACCATTCGGGAATGACGATTTTTATTTAATCTGCAATCCGAAATCCGCAATGCCCCTAAAGGTTTCCCGCGCACCGGCCGCAGACCTCGGGATGGTCTTTCACCGCACCCACGGTTTCGCTGTACATCCAGCACCGGCCGCACTTCACTCCTTTAGCCGGTCCGGCCGTGATCCTGAGCCCTTTTACGGTCTCGCTCGTGTAGGCGTCTGTGGGAGCTGCGGCCTCGTTCGCGATCGTCACCTGCGAAACAATGAAAATGAAGGCCAGGTCGTTCTCGTAGCTCTTCAGGAAGGCAGCAAGTTCCTTCGCAGCATAGAGCGTGACCCCGGCATCAAGCGAATGGCCTATCTTCTTGTCGCGCCGGAGCGCCTCGAGCACCTTGGCTGCTTCGCCACGCACCGCGAGGATCCGGTCCCAGCGCTCAGCAAGTACCGGGTCCAAGTATTTTTGTTCGACCGCGGGAAAGGGCGCGAGGAACACGCTCCTGGCTCCCGATCCTTCCTTCATATAGCTCCAGACCTCGTCAGCAGTAAACGAGAGCACCGGCGCCATGAGACGGACCATAGAGGAAAGGATCGCGTGCATTGTCGTCTGGCCCGAGCGGCGCTCAACTGACGTTGTTTTTGCCGTGTACAACCGGTCCTTCAGAATGTCGAGATAGAACGAGCTCATATCCACGGCGCAGAAGTTATGGAGCGTGTGAAACACGACATGGAACTCGAAATCGTCATAGGCCTTTTCCACGCGCTGAACGAGCAGCTGAAGCCGGTGCAGCGCCCAGCGGTCGATCTCGAGCAGATCGGCATCGGCCACCTTGTCAACGGCGGGATCGAAGTCGGAGAGGTTCCCGAGCAAATAACGGCTGGTGTTCCTGATCCTGCGGTAGGCCTCGGCCAGGTGCGTCAGGATCTCCTTCGAGATCCGCACATCATCACGGTAGTCCGCTGCGGAGACCCAGAGCCTGAGCACTTCGGCGCCGTACTGGTCGATCACTTCCTGCGGGGCCACGCCGGTACCGGCGGACTTGCTCATCTTCCTGCCCTGGCCGTCCACGGTGAAGCCGTGGGTCAGCACAGTCCGATAGGGCGCCTGGCCGGTCGTGGCAACCGACGTCAAGAGTGATGATTGAAACCATCCCCGGTGCTGATCGCTGCCTTCGAGGTACATGTCAGCGGGCCAGGAGAGCTCCGGCCGCTGCCGGAGCACCGCCGCATGGCTTACGCCGGAATCGAACCAGACATCAAGAATGTCCATCTCTTTGGCAAGTTCTTTGCTGCCGCACTTCTTGCATGCCGTCCCTGCAGGAAGGAGTTCCGCCGGTGTCCGAACGAACCAGGCATCGGCCCCTTCTTTTTCCACAATATCCGCAACATGGTCAACGACCTTCTGGTCCAACAACAGTTCGTTGCACTGCGTGCAGGTGAAGGCGATGATCGGCACGCCCCAGGCACGCTGGCGCGAGATGCACCAGTCCGGCCGGTTCTCCATCATGCCCAGGATGCGGTCCTTGCCCCAGGTCGGCACCCAGTTCACCTTCTGGATGTTCTCCAGGGTCTTCTTGTGGAGGTCGTTCGCCTTCATGGAGATGAACCACTGCTCCGTGGCGCGGAAGATCACCGGGCTCTTGCAGCGCCAGCAGTGCGGATAGGAGTGGGATATCTTCTCCTCCGCCATGAGCGCATGCTTGCTCTTGAGCAGTTCGATGATCCCCTTGTTCGCCTTGAACACATACTGTCCCGCAAAATCGCCCGCCTCTTTGGTGAACACGCCTTTATGGTCAACCGGAGCGTAGACATCGAGCCCGTACTTGAGTCCGACCTCGTAGTCTTCCTGGCCGTGACCCGGCGCAGTATGCACCGCGCCCGTCCCTGCTTCCAGGGTCACATGATGGCCCGTGATCACCAGGGAATCGCGTTCGATGAAGGGGTGGCGCGCCTTCAGCCCTTCGAGCTTTTTGCCTTTGAACTTCTCAATGACCTTGTGGTCCTTCACGCCGAACTTTTCGAGCGACTGCGGAAGCAGCCCTTCTGCAAGGATCAGCACCTGCCCGTTCGTCTCGACAGCAACATAGTCGAACTCGGGATGGAGCGCAACAGCCAGGTTCGCGATCAGCGTCCAGGGCGTAGTGGTCCAGATGACGATCGAAACTTTTTTACCCTTGAGCGACGGCAGCGCCTTCTCCGCTTCAGGCAGAGCGAAGCGCACATAGACCGACGGCGACTCGTGGTCCGCGTACTCCACCTCCGCCTCGGCCAGCGCCGTCTCGCAGGACCCGCACCAGTAGACCGGCTTCTTTCCTTTATAGACGCCCTTGTTCCCAACGAACTTGCCGAACTCCCGCACGATGGCGGCCTCGTAAGGGAAGTTCATCGTGAGGTAGGGATGGTCCCAGTCGCCGAACACGCCGAGCCGTTTGAACTCTTCGCGCTGGATGTCGATGAACTTCTCGGCATATTCGCGGCAGAGCTTGCGGATCTCGTTCTGGCTCATGTCTTCTTTTTTGGAGCCCAGGTTCTTCAGCACCTGGTGCTCGATGGGCAGGCCGTGGCAGTCCCAGCCCGGCACATAGGGGCTTTTAAACCCGCTCATGGACTTGAACTTGACGATGACGTCCTTCAGGATCTTGTTCAGCGCATGGCCGATGTGGATGTGGCCGTTGGCGTAGGGCGGCCCGTCATGCAGAATGTAGCTCTTCCGGTCCCGGGCCTGCTCCAGCATAAGGTCATAGGTCTTTTCCTGCTGCCACTTCCCGATCATGCGCGGCTCAAGGTCCTTGAGGTTCGCCTTCATGGGAAAATCGGTCTTCGGCAAATTGAGGGTTGTCTTATAATCCATCAGCACTTTCTCCGCTTCTCTAATCCGCAATCCGAAATCCGCAATCCGAAATGCAGTAATTAATCGTCCGCTTCTTCCAGTTTATTCTTCGGCGCCGCTTCTTCGCCGCCCTGGTCGAGCAGATAGAACTGGCCTGCCTTGGGGCCGTTGTTCATATCGGCAAACTGCGTCGGTTCCGTGCCTGTGCGAAACACATCGTCGATTGCATCCACAGCGCCTTCACGCGCCAGCAGCCCGCTGACAGGATCGATCTTTACGAACACCACATTTTCGGGTGCCGTAAAATCCTCGGCCGGTTTGTCCGCAAGCGCCCGTGCCATGACCGGGATCCAGATCGGCAGCGCCGACCGGGCGCCGGTCTCCTTGTCGCCCAAAGACGCCTGGGAATTATCGTACCCGACCCAGACGCCCGTCACCATGCTCGAAGCGTAGCCCACGAACCAGGCATCCACATAGTTGTTCGTGGTGCCGGTCTTGCCTGCCAGAGGCTTTTCCAGCGATTTTGCTCCGCGTCCCGTGCCCTCGTCCACCACGCTCTTTAAGAGGCTCGTTACCAGGTAGGCCGTGGTCGGATCAATTGCCTCCTTCGGCTCGGGCTGGTAGCTTTCGAGCACAACGCCATTCCCATCGACGATACTCTTGATGATGATCGGTTCCGTACGCACCCCCTGCGAAGCAAAGGTCGCATAGGCGGAGGTGAGCTCCAGCGGCGTCACGGCCGAGGAGCCGAGGGCGGTTGTAAAATCATAGCTGATCGAACTTTTGATACCGGCCTTCCTGGCGAACTCAATGGTCTTGTCCAGCCCGACCTTCTCCAGCAAGGCAACGGTCACGGCGTTCCTCGACAAGGCCAGCGCTCTCCTGAGCCGCATGGGCCCCAGGAACCGGTCGTCGTAATTCGTGGGCTTCCAGGTCTTCTTCTCGAACTCGCTCTTCTCGTGGATCACCGGCAGGTCCATGAGGATCGAGGCCGGCGTGAATCCATTCTCGAGCGCAGCGCCGTAAATAAAAGGTTTGAAGGAGGAGCCGGGCTGCCGCAGCGCCTCGGTGGCGTGGTTGAATCCGCCTTCCACAAAGTCGTATCCGCCGACCAGGGCCCGCACGTAAC
Organism: Nitrospirae bacterium GWC2_56_14; assembly: GCA_001803705.1. GTDB lineage: Bacteria > Nitrospirota > UBA9217 > UBA9217 > UBA9217 > GWC2-56-14. Next base: position 34,641 of record MHDY01000229.1, read on the forward strand.
CGGTATAGGGTTCGATGGAGACTACGGCGCCCTCAACGAGCGGCGACTGGTCGAGGAAGAACGATGCCAGCTGCTTCTTCCTGTCAAAATCCTTCAGCCGCACCTTGATGATGTCCCCGAGCTGAACGATCTCGCCGGGTTTCTTGAACTCATCGGGATCGTCCTTGTTCTTTTTCGGCTTGAGAAGCGCCCAGGCCATGCCGTCCTGCATGATGTAACCCATCATGCCGCGGCCCTTGACCGTAATATAGTAATCACCGATATCGATGACATGGGCATTGAAGATCTCGCCGGGCTTCGCCATCACCCGGATCGCGCTCCTCTGAAGGGGGTTGGGTTTGAGCGCCTTGAAGCCCACCCTGCCGCGAAAGCCCTGGCGCTTGTCGAGGGCGCGCAAACCTTCCTTGAGCGACGCCACGGCGGTGCGCTGCAGGTCCATATCAATGGCGGTATAGACCTTGATCCCGCCTTCGTAGAGCCGGTCGGTTCCGTACTTGGCCTCGACATACTTGCGCACGTAGTCCACCAGATGCGGCGCCGGATCCTCCTGTGACCGGATGTTCTCCAGGTTCAGCGGCTGGTTATAAATCTGGGCGCTCTGCTCCTCGGTCAGGTACTTTTCGTCCACCATGCGCTGCAGTACCTGGCGTTGACGTATCTTGGTCAGGTCCACGTCACTGTAGGGAGAATAGACCATGGGCGCCTTGGGCAGGCCGGCCAGGAGCGCGGCCTCGGCCTGATTGATCTCCCAGATGTTCTTGCCGAAATAGGTCTTGGCCGCATTCTGCACGCCATAGGCGCCGTGGCCGAAATAGACCTTGTTGAAATAAAGCTCCAGGATCTCGTCCTTGGAGATCTCCTTCTCCAACCGCCGGGCGAGGATCACTTCCTTGATCTTGCGCGTGAAGCTCCGCTCAGACGACAGGAACACCACCTTGGTCAGCTGCTGCGTGATCGTGCTGCCGCCCTGCTTGAGCCTGACCGCAATGATGTCCTTGAGCGCCGCGCGCAGGATGCCGCGGTAGTCCAACCCCTTGTGCTGGTAGAAGCGCGGGTCCTCGGTGGCAAGCAGCGCGTCCTTCAGGAACTTCGGCACGCGGGCAAGCGGCACGTAGGCGCCCTTCTCGATCTTGATCTGGCCGAGCACCCGCCCGTCCTCGGCGAGGATGACCGTGCCGGCGCTCGGTTTATAGTCCTTGAGCGCTTCGACCGTGGGCAGGCCGAAGGAGAAGATGAAGAACAGCAGCGCAACAAGCAAGACTCCTGCAGCGAACGCGACCACCAGAAGCGCCAAAGCTTTTTGGGGAGTCAGGGAATTGAGCCAGGGCACCGCGACCGTGAACCAGAACACCTTGAATTTTTCCCAGGCGAGCAAGGCGAACTTCCTTACAGGTTCAAGGATTTTCGTGAACAGTTGTTTCAACATGAATCGTAACCTCAGGATATTTCGTTCGTTTTAGGCAGTGTCGGGGATATTAGCATCAGAGCAGGATAAAATCAAACGAAAAGTTCATTGCTGCCGTGATGCTCGGGAGCAGAGGAGAGCAAAAAGCCTTGTGTATCGTGCCGTTTGAGTGCGCAGGAAGGTGCTGCGCCGACTTACGTGCGGCCGTCAGTTCTTCATTTGACGTCACCCTGAACGAGAAGTGAAGGGTCTCGGACGCATGAGAAGCGAGATTCTTCGCTTTGCTCAGAATTACGAATTAAAGTAAATGGATTTACGATGCAACGCACTATCCCAGGTTCCTAAATTCAGCCTTGAAATATTCAAGCGCTTCCTTGTCAACAATGCAGAACTCGAGCAGTTCCAGTGACGTCCCGGGATTGCTTTTCAGAAAAGCGACGCTTCCGGCCACCAGGATCTTTGCGCATTGGTCTTTGGGGAATCCGAAGATCCCGGCGCTGATGGCGGGCATGGAGATGCTTTTGAGCCCCTTCTCCGCGGCAAGCGCAAGCACGCTGTTAACAGCCCTCCGGAGCTTGGCATCCTCGTCGCCTTCCCCCATCATCGGCCCTACTGCGTGGATCACGAACCTCGCCTTCAACCTTCCTGCGCCTGTGATCGCAGCCCCACCCACAGGAACATACCCGATAACGTTGCTCTCTTCCTGAATGCCCTGCCCGCCTTTTCGCACGATGGCGCCGGCCACGCCGCCGCCGTGCCGGAGGTGGGAGTTCGCAGCATTCACAATGGCGTCTACGTTGCGCTCAGTGAGGTCCGCGGAGACGAGCCGCAGGGTTGTGTGGTCGACCTTCATTTCGAGAATGTCCATAAGCCCTCCCGTTCAGGAAGAGTCTCGCATGGGCACGGTATTGTTGTCAACGAATAACATGAAGCACCATTGAACCTCCGCGAATGAAGAACCGTGCCCTCGGGATCGCGCCCTGCCGGGCGCACGGCGTGCCAGGACGACGCATGCCGCTCACGCTTTTGCGTGCACAGCCTGGTCCGCACTCAACAACTAATTCCGGGAGACTATAAAGAAAAATGTATCAAGATAAATTTTGTCTTGTTTTTTGTAAAATTCGTTTTTCTAAAAAAACGGTGGTATAATGGAATCAAAAGAAGCAAAGTTTCGCGAAACGAGGTGACTACCATGAAAAACATTCTAACGGTTTTAACAGCGATCGGGCTTGTTCTTGCTTTGGGAACGGCCTATACAGCGGTAGCAGAAATTGACGCTCATTCATTTTTAAACACTCTTGACCCCAGCAAGGTTCCCGGGTACGTGGAGATGGAGACCGGAGCGGTTACCCTTGCGGCGCCAGAAGCACCCTTTATTGAACGGGGTTCAGCGGCTGGCGGAATGAGCAAAACGCAGGACACGTTCCTGAACTATATCGACCCGAGCAAGGTTGCTGGCTTTGTGGAGCTCGAGACCGGCGCCATCAGCACGGGACCGGCAGCATTTAAGGCGGGAGGGTCGGCTGCAGGCGGCATCAGCAAGGAGCATGACACGTTCCTGAACTATATCGACCCGAGCCGGGTAGCCGGGTATGTGGACATGGAGACCGGGGTTGTGAATTAACACGGAAAGGGCGAAAGATAGCCCGAATTGAAGATTCCGAAGATTCCCATAAAGTGAGCAGGGGGCTGCCAGAAATGGCTGGTCCCCTAATTTTTTTCAGGCATAAGTCCAATTGATGCACAGTTAATTGCACAGCCCCCTGCTTCCGCGCCTTCTGGATAACTATCGGGCTTTGAATCTTATGGCCTTCTCGCCCACAGACGCGGCTGCCTCTTATGCGCTTCATGTTCTTCGAACCGAGGATTTGCGTTCCGCTTCCTTCAAACCCCGCCTCACAACGGTAGCCCTTGCGGTTCGGCTAATGGTTCCCGTCATCAGGATCCATAGAGGACTCACACCTCCAAATGAGTGCGCCCTGCCTGTTGCGTACCATAAAAACAGCGGAGCACCCGATAAGAGTACTCCGCTTGTTTGCCTTTTCCTTTTCTCCTAACCCACTCTCTTCAATGAAAGGCAGTTATCAATCGTTCTGCAAATGCATCTATGGCCCTGCCCCCATGTCTCGTTTGAGATAAAGAACACCAGAGGCCCTAGCCGGTCTCCGGTCGATGAAACACGTTAGAAGGACCCGTTCAAAAACATTTCAGGATCAGGGCGTGACCGTGTAGGTTATCCAGCGCGGCGCCTCATATAATGCGGTGCTTCCCACGTTCCGCACATACACCCGGATGGTATACGTCCCTGCAGTCGCCGGGGTATAGGAGAAGCTGTTCAATGAGCCGTACGGCTGTTTGACCGTCATCACCCCGCTCGCTGGGTCTTTTACCGCAAATTCATATTCCTTGCTCGCGCCACCACCCGTTGCCATCGCACTAAAGGTCACCGGTGTGTTCACCGTCTGCGGGTTCGCTGGGCTTGCACCAAGGGTCACGCTCGTGACTGGGGCGGTGACAGTCACGTAGTAGGCATTCCACATGACCGCTTCGTACGACGCCGGGCTCCCGACGTTCCGTGCGTAGACCCGAATGCTGTAGGTACCGGCGTTCGTCGGGGTATACGAGAAGCT
>MHDY01000229.1:38705-40978 GCA_001803705.1 Nitrospirae bacterium GWC2_56_14
CATTACGCCTATCACCGGGTCCTTCACGGCAAATTCGTATTCCTTGCTCGCTCCGCCGCCAGTTGCCGTTGCCGCGAAAGTTACCGGCGTGTTGGCCAGCTGCGAGCTGGTGGGGATCGCACCTATGGTCACTCCGGTGACTGGGGCGGTGACAGTCACGTAGTAGGCATTCCACATGACCGCCTCGTACGGCGCCGGGCTCCCGACGTTCCGTGCGTAGACCCGAATGCTGTAGGTACCGGCGTTCGTCGGCGTATACGAGAAGCTGTTCGACGGCCCATAGGGCTGCATCACGGTCATTACGCCTATCACCGGGTCCTTCACGGCAAATTCGTATTCCTTGCTCGCTTCGCCGCCAGTTGCCGTTGCCGTGAAAGTTACCGGCGTGTTGACCAGCTGCGAGCTGGTGGGGATCGCACCTATGGTCACTCCGGTGACTGGGGCGGTGACAGTCACGTAGTAGGCATTCCACATGACCGCCTCGTACGGCGCCGGGCTCCCGACGTTCCGCGCGTAGACCCGAATGCTGTAGGTACCGACGTTCGTCGGAGTATACGAGAAGCTGTTCGACTGCCCATAGGGCTGCTTTTCGGTCATCACACCGCTCACCGGGTCCTTCACCGCAAACTGGTACTCCTTGTTAGCTCCACCGCCGGTGGCTGTTGCCGTGAAAATCACGGGCATATTGACCGGCTGCGGGCTCACGGGGTTTGCGGAAAGGGTCACACCCGAAACAGGCGGTATGAGATTGAAGCTGGCCGTGCAGTTTTTCGGCGAGTCCATCGTTACCATGCCGTCGGTACAGTCGGGATCGCCGGTCCAGCCTGCGAAAAGCGAACCAGCAGAAGGCGTCGCCGTAAGAGTGACGATAGTGTTCACATTGTGGGAACTGCAGTCCGTCCCGCATGAGGTTCCCGCGGGATCGACCGTGATTGAACCATTCCCGACGCCGGCTCTGACAAGAGCAAGATCCAGTTTTGGCGCCGGAATGATATCCACGGAAAGAGCATATGCGATCCGACTGCCCGGCATGGCCGTGAGATGCACATAGTAAGTCCCGCTATACATGGCCGTAGAGGTGATCGTCGTCGGGCTGATGAGCGGCGCAGGAACCAGCATCACGCCGTTGCCGTCTGTCAGCTCGACCAGAAGCATGTTCGGCGAGGCCGTCGGGCCCCAGTTCACCATCACGTTGATCGTGTCTCCGGCGTTCGCCGTGAACTTATACCAGTCCTCCAGGTCCCCGGGGTCCTGCACCATGCCTGTTGTCGTGCTGTTCCCGCTCACCACCGTCGCTTCCGGGAGAATGTTGTTCGGCTCGGGGTCCATCACGCAGGGGCTGCTGTTTCCCAGGCGGTAGCTGGTCCTCTGACCCATGACAACGTTGGTAAAGGTCACGTCGCCGCAGGCATTCACCGACGGCGCTTCGTGACTCTCGCCGGCAGGGCAGCCGAAGGTCAGCTGGCCGCGGGTGCTGGAGTAGACCCGCGTGTTCATGGGATCAGTTCCCTGGGACCATATGATCTCGCCGCTGTTGCTGATCGACGGCGACTGGTGCATGGACGGATCGCTCGTCACCGCCACCGGTGTTGTCGTCCCGGCAGCAAGCTTGTAGATCTGCGCCCCGCTCATCGGATCAAACTGTTCCCACACCACGTCGCCCGCGTTGTTGATCGACGGGTTGAAATGGTCAACCATATCACTCGTCAGCCAGCCGCGCTTCGTCGAGTAGAGCTGCTGATACCCGCCGAAAAAATCGAACTGCGACCACACTGTCTCCTGGCTATCGTTGATCGACACGCGGCCCATAACGGGACCGAAGCTGAGCTGGACGAGCTGGCCGGAAAGGATTCCATTCACCCAGCCATCCTGCACCCATACCATGTCGCCCCGATTGTTGATCGACGGGAACTCCTTCCAGATCGGATCCGTTGTCAGTTGGCCACGGGTGCTCGAAAATATCTGGTTCACGCCCGTCGACGAATCAAACTCCGTCCACACCACCTCGCCGAGGTCGTTCACCGAGGATGCGCTCTGCAAAGCCGGGTTCGATGATACCGGGTCAGCGCAGCTTCCGCCGCCAAGGCCCACCTTGACGCTCAGGCTGTATCCGATCCGGCTGCCGGGCAGGGCTATGATCCTCACGTAGTAATCGCCGCTGTAGCCGGCTATATGGTTCAACACCATCGGCGTCGTCCCGGAGTCTCCGATGATCGGCACCCCCCCGCCATCCATCAGTTCGGCCATCAATCCGTTCGGCGGCGCGGTCGGGC
>MHDY01000230.1:0-147 GCA_001803705.1 Nitrospirae bacterium GWC2_56_14
ATCGCCAATTTTCTGTTGGCCTCAAAGCGCAACATCGACGAGATGGTGGCGGAGCTCCAGGCCGCCGCAGCCGGCATCACCAATCCCTATTTGAAACAGCTCATGAACTCTTTTCTGAACGACCAGCCCTTCATGGACCTGCTCAGG
>MHDY01000230.1:354-478 GCA_001803705.1 Nitrospirae bacterium GWC2_56_14
ATGCTGGTCGAAAAGATCAGCACGATCCCCGGATTCCCGGCCGAGCTCGCAATGCTTTTGAAGCATATCATGCTCTCGCACCACGGCGAGTACGAGTTCGGTTCGCCCAAGCGGCCCAAGATCC
>MHDY01000230.1:501-51585 GCA_001803705.1 Nitrospirae bacterium GWC2_56_14
CTCGATGATCTTTCGGCCAAGATCAATAATTTCCAGTCCACGCTGCAGAAAGAAAACATTGTCGAAGGCGGATGGACCGGGTTTAACAAGATGCACGACCGCTATCTGTACCGCAAGGCAAACTATGCGGAAGCGGATGCTCAACCGATAGAACAGGACGAGGCGCGCGAAAATAATAAAGCCGCTGCCGCTTCAGGACCGAAAAACGAGCAGCGCGCAACACGGAGCGGACCGCCGCCCTCGGAAAAACTGCCGCTTTGATCTGGAACGGCATCGGTCATTCTCTGATAAGGGGTTCTTATGCTGGGTGTATTTAAAAGTCTGAGCGACGGACTGGCAAAGACCAGAAAAAATATTGCGGACAAGCTCGGTACGCTCATCCTCGGCCGGAAGATCGATGAGACGTTTCTCGAAGAACTGGAAGAAGCGCTGATCGCATCGGACGTGGGGGTTGAGACCACCTCCTTTGTGCTGAAGGACCTGACGGAGCGGTTCAAACGCAGTGAACTTTCAACACCGGACGAGGTGCGGGCGCGCCTTAAACATCTTCTCCTTGGGATCCTCGCATCGACAACGTCGAAGTTCGTGGTTACTGCCACACCGTCGGTGGTCCTCGTGATCGGCGTGAACGGCACGGGTAAGACCACCACGATCGGCAAACTGGCGCATCGCCTGCAATCGCAGGGCAAACAGGTGATGCTGGCCGCAGGAGATACCTTTCGGGCCGCAGCGTCGGAACAACTGTCCATTTGGGGAGAACGGGCGGGCATTCCGGTGATCAAACATCAGGAGGGCGCCGATCCGAGCGCGGTCGTGTTCGATGCAGTTACTGCCGCCAAGGCCAGGGCCGCGGATGTGCTCATCGTGGACACGGCCGGAAGACTGCATACAAAATCGAACCTTATGGACGAGCTCAAAAAAGTGAAGCGGATCGTATCTCGCGAGCTGCCGGGCGCGCCCCATGAGACCCTGCTGGTCCTGGACGGCAATACGGGCCAGAACGCCCTGGTCCAGGCCAGGATGTTCCACGAAGCGATCGGCGTTACCGGCATCGTGCTGACCAAGCTCGACGGCACGTCGAAAGGCGGCATTGTCTTTGCCATTAATAAGGAACTGGGGATCCCGGTCAAGTTCGTGGGCATCGGCGAGGCGATTGAAGACCTGCGTGAGTTCGAACCGAAGGAGTTTGTGGACGCGCTGCTGTAAGAACAGACACCAAATTACCAATCGCAGATCACCAATAAATACCAGGCACCAGGCATTGGGTGAATAGTATGCAAAGCGTACAGGTGGAAATACTCGGCCAGGTATACAGCATCAAGGGCATGGAAGATCATGCGTATATCAGGGAACTTGCCGCTTTTTGCGACGCGAAAATGAGGGAGGTGCAAAAGGCGACCGGCACGTCCGATGCGCATCGGGTCGCGATCCTGGCTGCGCTTACCATTTCGGACGAACTGTTTCGCCTGCGAAGACAGTACCAGTCGCTTGAAGTTTCAGTGGAGCGGTCGGCGACTCGTTTACTGGAGATCACCGGGCCGGATGAAGGTGCCTGACCGCTCATGGTCAGGGTATTTATGGGGTATCCTTACCGTGTATTTACGCGTAACCGTCTGAAGAAAAACAGCATTATCCTTTCTGCCGCAAAACCAAATATTATTTTATTCTTGCCATTTTTTTTCTATTCTGGTATATAAATAACAGACATATGAATCCCCTGCTTTGCGCGTGATGGGTAAACTTGTTCCTCGTGAAAAGAATAAAACGGGAGCTTACCTCGGAGCGTGTGTGCATGCCCAGACAAGACTGGGAAGCCTGATCGAGCCGACAGGGCGCCCACCTGGTTACGACCAGGAATCAAGTTAATCTGCACGGCAAAAGCGGGGGTTTTTAAAAGTTATTCTTTCGTGTTAATCAGCGCCTGAAAGGACCGGTAAGTAAGGAAGGCTCCGGCGCTTGTGATAGTCACGCACCAGCGGATAAAGCGGGATGCAATATGCCGGGTGAATTCCGGCGTTTTGAGCCTGCGAAGACATTTCAACTGCACCAGATCGCATTGCCAGTTCAAGGAAACGATATTACGAAACGTGGGATCACTAATACATACATATAGTTATGCAAAGGCTGTCCTGACAGACAACTCTCCAGGATGCGTTACGTATATCCAGCGGAAGGTTGCTTCTCGTAGGAATTATCACGCAGCATCGCCTTTGCCGGCTCATATCCCCTGTCCCGTACGATCCTGATCCTGGCACGGTCCGGTCTCCGCCTCTATCACTTGCCCGCGTAAGCCCTCCTGAAACAACACGGTGGGCCTTAAGAACTCCTCAAAAAAAATAGAATCTGTCACGGCTGATCTCGAGCAGTCAAGGGCACCGCTTGCCTGGAGAATGCGGCCCCGCGACCTTTCCGAGTACGTGGGGCAGGACCATATTCTCGGCCAGGGCAAGCTTCTGCGCCGGGCCATCGAGGCCGACCGGCTCATGTCGCTCATCCTCTATGGACCTCCCGGAGCAGGCAAGACCGCGCTTGCCCATCTGATCGCAGAGCGGAGCCAGGCCCGCTTCGTGTCCCTCAATGCCGTTACCGCGGGCGTCGCGGACATCCGGCGGGTGGCGCAGGAAGCTTCGCTTGAGCATGGCCAGAGCAGCAAGCGTACGATCCTCTTTATCGACGAGATCCACCGGTTCACGCGCGTCCAGCAGGACGCGCTGCTGCCCGATGTGGAACGGGGCATAATCACGCTCATCGGCGCGTCAACGGCAAATCCTTTTTTTGCGATCATCCCGGCACTCTCCTCCCGCTCCCAGATCTTCGAGTTCAAGCCCCTGAAGGACGATGATATTCAAGCCATCATCACGCGCGCCCTGGGCGATGCGGAGCGGGGACTGGGAAAACTGTCCGTGAACCTGACGCCCGAAGCCCTGGGCCTGCTCGTTGCCCGGGCGAACGGCGACGCCCGTCGCGCGCTCAACGCGCTCGAACTGGGCGTGCTTTCCACCGCGCCGGGCCCGGACGGGACGGTCCTGTACGATCTCCTGACGGCAGAGGAGTCCATCCAGCAAAAGGCGCTCGCCTATGATGAGGACGAGCATTACGATACCATATCGGCTTTCATTAAAAGCATGCGGGGGAGCGATCCAGACGCAACGCTGTACTGGATGGCCAAGATGCTGTATGCCGGCGAGGACCCGCTGTTCATTGCGCGCAGGATCATGATCGCCGCAAGCGAAGATGTAGGGAACGCCGACCCGCGGGCGCTCTTTGTGGCCACCTCCGCATGTCAGGCGCTGGAGCGGATCGGCATGCCCGAAGGCCGGCTGCCGCTGGCCCAGGCCGCGCTCTACGTTGCCGCGGCGCCCAAGAGCAATGCCTCCTATCTTGCCATCAACCAGGCGATGAAGGACATCGAAAGCGGCGCCCTGCTGCCGGTGCCCGACCACCTGAAGGATGCCCACTACCGGGGAGCAGCGCGGCTCGGCAGGGGCAAAGGATACCAATATCCCCATGACCACCCTGGCCACTATGTGGCCCAGGATTACCTCCCGCAGATGCGGGAATACTACCGGCCCACCGAGCAGGGCGAAGAAAAGCGTATCAAGGAGCGTCTTGCCGGGCTGAAAAAGAGACACCAGGAGGAACGAGCATGATCGAGTATATTGCCATATTGATCGCAGGGCTTGCCGCAGGCTTCGGCATCGGACTGATGATCAAAGGAAAAGTTGCAGCCACCAAGATCAAGGACGCTGAGGCCGAGTCGTCCCGCATTATCGCGAACGCGGAACGCGAAGCCGAGACCAAACGCAAGGAAGCCGTGCTGGAGGTCAAGGACAAGCTGTATCAGGCGCGCGCCGACTTCGAAAAAGAGAACCGCGACAAGCGGCAGGAGCTGCAGAACCAGGAGCGGCGGCTGACCCAGAAGGAAGAGAACCTCGAAAAAAAGATCGATCTCGTGGACAAACGGGAGGCCGAGGCTATACGGCGCGAACGCGAGATCACGGCGCGGGAAAAGGTCGCCATCGAGAAGGAAGAGCGCTTTGACAAGGGGCTCCACGAACAGCGTGAGCTGCTGGAAAAGATCGCGAACATGACGGCTGAAGAAGCGAAGCGCCAGCTCATGATGACCATGGAGGACGAGGCAAAGTACGAGGCGGCCAAGAGCATCAAGCGCATCGAGGACGAAGCCAAGGAAGAGGCGGACAAAAAGTCCAAGAACATCATCAGTCTGGCCATCCAGCGGTACGCCAGCGACTATGTGGCCGAAGCCACGGTGTCGGTGGTGAACCTGCCGAACGATGAAATGAAAGGCCGGATCATCGGACGCGAGGGACGGAACATCCGCGCGCTCGAAGCGGCCACCGGCATCGACCTGATCATCGACGATACGCCCGAGGCGGTGATCCTTTCCTGCTATGACCCGCTCCGCAGGGAGATCGCGAAGCTCACCATCGAGCGCCTGATCCTGGACGGCCGCATTCACCCGGCGCGCATCGAAGAGATCGCCGAAAAGGTCAAGAAGGACCTGGACATTACCATGAAGGACGAGGGCGAGAAGGCTGCTTTCGACCTGGGACTTCACAATATCCACCCCGAGATCATCAAGCTCCTGGGGCGGCTCAGGTTCCGGACGAGCTACGGCCAGAACGTGCTCATGCATTCGCGCGAAGTCGCTTACTTTGCCGGCATCATGGCGGCCGAGTGCGGCGTGGACCAGAAACTGGCGCGGCGGGCCGGCTTGCTCCATGACCTCGGAAAAGCGATCGACCATGAGGTGGAAGGCACCCATCCGCAGATCGGCGGGGACCTGGCCAAGAAGTATGGCGAAAACCCCAAGGTCATCAATGCCATCCTGACCCACCACGGCGACGGCGAACCGAACTGTGTCGAATCAGTGCTCGTAGCAGCAGCGGACGCACTGTCGGCAGGAAGGCCCGGCGTTCGGCGCGAGACCCTCGAAAGCTACCTCAAACGGCTTGAACAGCTCGAAACCGCGGCCAATTCCTTCAAGGGCGTGGAAAAATCCTACGCCATCCAGGCCGGCCGCGAGATCCGCATCATCGTGAAGCCTGAAGATCTCTCGGACGCCCATTCGGCCCAGCTTTCACGGGACATTGCCAAGAAGATCGAGGCGGAGATGTCCTACCCCGGCCAGATCAAGGTGACCGTGGTCCGCGAGAGCAGGTACGTGGAGTACGCAAAATAAATAGTTCGAGAAGCCAGGAGACAGGAGTCAGGAGCCAGGAGAGATTTAAACCCTTCTGGCTTCTGGCTTCTGGCTTCTGAGTCCTGGAGGTTTAGTGAAGGTTCTTTTCATCGGCGATATCATCGGCGAGCCGGGCCGGAAAATGGTGCGGGCCCAGCTTCGCGGGCTCATGGATTTGCACCGTCCGGACCTGGTCATCGCCAACGGCGAGAACTCGGCCGGAGGATTCGGCATTACCGCTGATATTGCCGATGAGCTGTTCTTCATGGGGATCGATGTGCTTACCTCGGGCAATCATGTCTGGGACAAAAAGGAGATCGAACCCTATCTCAACAAACAGGACCGTCTCATCAGGCCCGCCAACTATCCTTCAGGCAATCCCGGTGTAGGAAGCGTTGTGGTCTCCACGCCCGGAGCAGGCAAGGCAGCGGTCCTGAACCTGGAAGGACGCGTTTTCATGTCCAACCTGGAAGATCCCTTCCGGTATGCCGAGCGCGAGATCGAGCGATTGAAAAAAGAAACGCCTGTCGTGATCATCGATTTCCATGCCGAGGCCACGTCTGAAAAGATCGCCCTCGCGTGGCATCTTGACGGCAAAGCCAGTGCCCTGGTCGGCACCCATACTCATGTTCAGACCGCGGACGAGCGCATCCTGACCAAGGGAACGGCCTTCATTACTGATGTGGGAATGACCGGGCCTACCGACTCGGTCATCGGTGTGCGGAAGGAACAGGCGATCGCGCGGTTTCTGTACCAGACGCCGCACCGGTTCGAGATCCCCAAGGGGCCGGTCCATCTGAACGCCGTACTGATCACGATCGATGAAACAACGGGGAAGGCGAACGCCATCGAACGGATCCATATAAAGTCATAGAAACCCTTTTGTCCGCAGATTTCGCAGATGGCCGCAGATTTTAAAAAAATAATTCAGGTTTGCCTTTATCTGTGAAATCTGCGTTGCTTAGAAGCGCCTACTTTTGGATTCTGCGGATAATATTTTGACCTGATTTTTTTTGAATCTGGGGCCGCGCAGGCCAGACTCCGCAATTATGAAATCTCACATCATCACCGTTACGCAGCTCACCGCGCAGATCAAGAACCTTCTGGAAGGCTCTTTCCCCGATGTATGGGTCGAAGGGGAGATCTCAAACCTCAGCATTCCCCAGTCGGGGCATTCCTATTTCACGCTAAAGGACCAGCAAAGCCAGATCCGTGCGGTCCTGTTCCGTTCATCGCAGCGTTTTCTCAAATTTACGCTTCAGCATGGCATCCAGGTGGTCTGTCGCGGAAGGGTGGGGGTGTACGAGCCGCGGGGAGAATACCAGCTCATCCTCGAATACATCGAACCGAAGGGGGTCGGCGCACTTCAACTTGCCTTCGAGCAGCTCAAGGCAAAACTGGAAAAGGAAGGGCTCTTTGACCTGGAACGCAAACGGGAACTTCCGCTTCTGCCGCAGCGCATCGGCATCATCACTTCGCCCACCGGCGCCGCCATCCGCGACATGCTGCGGGTCATCAAGCGCCGCCATCCGAGAATGCATATTATCATCTATCCCGTTCCCGTGCAGGGGGCGGAGGCCGCTCCCGCTATCGTGGAGGCACTGCAATACTTCAACCGTGTCGGGAACGTCGATGTGGTGATAACGGGCCGCGGCGGCGGATCTCTGGAGGACCTCTGGGCCTTTAATGAAGAGTCGGTGGCACGGGCCATCCATGCGTCAACGATCCCGGTCATCTCCGCCGTGGGCCACGAAACGGACTATACGATCTCGGACTTTGTCGCCGATCTGCGCGCTCCTACGCCCTCGGCTGCAGCCGAGATGGTGGTCGAGAGCGAACACCGGTTCCGTGAGCGTATTGGATCGCTGGAAACCGGGCTCCTGCGGAGCATGCGCCAACTGACCGAACAAAGCCGCTCCTCGCTCCGTGAATGCCTGCGGGTGCTCCGGGACCCGCGGCGGATGCTCGAGCAGTACACGCAGCGCGTTGATGAGCTGACCAGCAGGCTTGCTCCGGGACTGAACCATCATCTCCGCAAGGACCGTGCCCGGCTGTTGTCATTGGCATCCGCGCTCGATCATTTGAACCCGCTCAGCATCCTCTCCCGGGGATACAGCATTACGAAGACGCTCCCGTCCGGCACGATCCTGAAGGACGCTTCCCGGATAAGCCCCGGAGACCTGCTGAGCACCAGGCTTTATCAGGGAGAGGTTGTTTCCCGCGTGGAAAAGATCACCTGAGCGCCGTTCGGCCGTGTTCGCAGAGGCGATTTTACGAAAGGGCTGCATAAGGATTCCTCTTTTGACACTCCTCCCGTCTTATGGTACTCTAAGCCATGGCAAAAGACGATGCTCATCAAGACGCTCTGTCGCCTGAAATCCAGGAGGTCATGCGAAGCCTGATCACGGCGATCAGGGCGGTAAAGCTCTATCCTCCCAACAATCCCATCTATTCACAATCCTCAGCAAAGGCCTATGAGCTCCTGGCCCGGTTTCTCGAGACCGCTCCTGAATACCATGTGGGCGTTCACAAAACCTTTTTTACCTATCACGACACGCCCTTTGGGAAGGACGCTGCTCTCAACAAGGCAATTGCGCAGGACCTGTTCGCGAAGGAGGTCAGGGAGATCGTTTTCAGCGAGGGAATCGTCAAAGAGGACCTGATGGTCCTCTTGAAGGCGCTGGCCCTCTCATCGGAAGAAATGGCCATGAAGAGCGGCATCTCGTCGATCCTCTGGGAACAGGGCGCGTCGCATATCAAGGTTGTTGAATCGGGGCTGGACGAAGTCATTGCAACCAAAGCGGAGCAGGGATGGGACAAAAAACCGCCTGTGGAATCATCCGTCGATGCCGGCGGCAAGTCGCGGGAGAAGAAGGCGTCCCTCTTCGCCGGACGCACGCTGGTCCTGGGGACGCTTATGGACGACCCGGAAGGGTTCGGCGCCAGCATGCTCGAGCTTGCCAGGCAGACGCGCGGGGAAAACGAAAGTGTGGAAGACCGGCTGTATTCGCTCTATCAGGAGGCGGGACAGAAGATCAGGGAGGAACATCCCGATCAGAGCGACATGCTGTTCGAGGGCCTGGCAAAGTCGGTCCTTTCTCTGGAACCGCACTTTCGGGAGGGGGTGGTCGCCGGCAAACTGTATGCAGATCTTGATGCCGAGCTTGCCACTGCTCATATTGCCGATGGTGCAGACCAGGTCCCCAATAAGTTGCAGGAGGTCCAGGCTGGTCGTTTCTCCCATGACTGGAACGTGCAGCATGTGGCAACGCTGCTGAAAAAAACACCGGGAAAAAAGAGCGCACCTCCCGCTGCTGTGCCCGATCCCGCGGCCTTCGTAGTCACGCCGATCCCCGTGGATATCACCGGGAAGATCGCCCCGGATCTGGCGGCCTATACGCAGGAGGAGATGGAAGCGCTCAAGGCGATGAGCGGGGTCGGCATGGAGGCGGACATTATCCAGGCAGCGGTGCGCACGCTTATTTTCCTGATCCCCCTCGTAAAAAATCCCCACGGGTCCGCGTCGGAGCAGAAAGAGATCAAACTTTTTTCCGGTGTGATCCGGCAACTGGAGGAATTGCTCGGTTATCTCCAGAAAAAAAAGGAGTATGAACTTGCCGCGGTCATTATCAGGGCATTTCATTCCACGGTGGACCCTGTCTTCAAGCCGCGCATGACCGAGGCGCTCAAAAAGACCGCGTCCAAGTCGGCTGTTACCGACATGGTCGCTGAAATGATGAAGCACCCGCCGGGTTCGGCTGAATATAATGCAGCTTATTTCTATCTGCAGACCCTTGACCGGGCAGGAACATCGCTGCTGCTGGATCTTCTGGCCGAGGAGGAGGCTCGGGATGTGCGGCTCTTCCTCATCAATATTTTAAAGGAGTTGGGCAAGAACCAGGTTGCACTGATCGGCGAGCTGTTGTCCGACCGGCGCTGGTATGTGGTGCGGAACGCGGTGCGTATCCTGGGCGATACCGGCACGGAGCAGGCCATAGCGTTTCTGCAGAAAGTGGCGGACCATAAGGACGTGCGGATCCGCGAGGAAGTCATCCAGGCGGTGCTCAACATCGGAGGACGAAAGGCGGCCGGCATACTGGCGCGGTACCTCAAGGACAAGAATGAGGACATCCGGGTCTCGGCGCTCCGGGGCATCGGCACGCTCCAGGGGCTGGGAGACACGGAGGCGCACTATGTGATGGGCTATGCGGAGCTGCGCCCGCTCAAACAGCGGGAACAGGAGCATACGCTCGAAACGATCGAGGTTCTGGGCAAAATCGGCGGCAGGGAGACCGCGGAATTTCTGGCGCGCTACACAAGGGTCCGCTGGTGGAAGCCGCGAAAGCTTCAGGACGAGCTGAGGACCGCGGCGCTTGGCGCCATTGAAGAGATCAACAGGAGACTGGCCGATGCCGGAAGAGCAGAACGATAGACAGGGCGAATCGAGACATTCCTTTTTTGCCAGGCAGCAGCTGATCAACTCCGCCAAGTCGGCGTTCCAGCTGCTCGCTGCCGTGCTCAAAAACTCGACCCTCTATCCGGTGTCGCATCCCTTTGTCCTCGCGTCCGCGGACAAGTTCTTGTTGAAGATCAAGGAACTGCTGGTGGACCGTAAAGAGGTCCCCTTCTACCTCGTGGGCGGGGAGCTGTTCTTTGAAAAGGATTCAGTCCCCGTCGACGAAAGCCTTACGATGCTCATGGAATTGTTCACTGGTCGCGAGATCGGCGGGATCATCTTCAGACCGGGCCTTACCACCGACGAGATCACGGCGTTCGCCGATCTGATGAACAAGAACAATGCGGTCTTTGGCGCGGAAAGCGGTGCTAACGAGCTTCTGCCGAGGTCTTCGCAGATCACCCACATTGTTCTGCACCGCGTTCTGGTGGTGGATAAGAAGATCGGGAGCGTGATCAAAGAAGGCAAAAAGAGGGCTGCAGAGGTCTTCATGGACGCCATCGAGACCATGAAAGAGATGATGGAGGCCCAGCAGCTCGATAAAAAGGTCAACATGCGCAAAATGAACACGACCGTTCAGACCATGGTCGATAATATTCTGGAGAACCGGGACACCTACATCGGCTTGACCAATCTCAAGATGTACGATGAATACACCTTTGCTCACTCGGTGAACACGTCGCTTCTCGCTTCCGCTCTCGGCACCTTCCTGCGCTTCGAGAAACCTCAGGTCGCGGCCCTTGGTCTGGCCGGACTGCTGCATGATATGGGCAAGGCGAGTGTCCCCCATGAGATCATCAATAAACCCGGCAAGCTCACCGACGCGGAGTGGGAGGTGCTGAAGCGGCATCCCGTTGAAGGGGCACTGCTCCTTGCCGACACGCCGGGAGTGACCAAGATGGCCATGGTGGCGGCGTTCGAGCATCATCAGCATGGAGAGCGGGGGTATCCCGTCATCGGCGTCCGGCAGCACCTGTTCTCGCAGATCATTTCTCTTGCCGATGCCTATGATGCCATCACCGCCGCACGGGTGTATTACAGCATCCAGACGCCGCCTGACCAGGCCATCCGGATACTGTGGAAGAAGCGCGGCACGTCGTTCAACCCGGTGCTGGTAAAGGCCTTTGTCAATATGATGGGTATATTTCCTGTCGGCACGGTTCTCAAGCTCAACACCGGAGAGGTGGGGCTGGTCATGCATCAGACCCGTGACCTGATGCGTCCCCGGGTGCTGCTGTTGACCAGATTCGATGGGTCGGAAAAAGAGAAGGGCGCCGAGGTCAGTCTTTTGGAGGGCGCCGGCGGCAAATTCAAACGCTCCATTGCAGGCACCATCGATCCTTATGTTTCCCGCATCGATCTGAAAAAATATCTGACATAACCTTGATGTCTCTGCAGTGAACCTGCGCTGCTGTCGCAGGAACATCCACGCGCCGACCGTTGTTATCTTCTTTCCAGCGGTTCTTATGACGAAAACGCGATTTTTTGCGTGGAATCCAGCATTTTGCCTTGATTTTCACATGGTTGTCCGTATATAATAAAAAGGTCAGACAGGCTGGGCATTGGAGAAAACCCTATGGCGGAAAAGAAATTTGAAGCTGCTCTGGCGCGTCTCGAAGAGCTCGTCAAAGAACTTGAGCAGGGGGACCTTCCTCTGGAGCAGTCGCTCAAGCTCTTTGAAGAGGGGATCAAGCTTTCCCGCATCTGCAACCGCCGGCTGGAGGATGCCGAGCGACGCGTAGAGATCCTGCTCAAAGATGCAACAGGGAAAATAATTGCGCAGCCTTTTGACGAGGAACAGGAGTAATACTACCGCTGTTATGGATATCAAAGCCTATCTTCAGAAAAGAAAGATCCTTATCGACCGCTCCCTTGAAAAACAGGTGCCGCCTGCGAAGACGTTCCCGCCCGCGGTGCACGAAGCCATGCGCTACAGCCTCTTTGCCGGCGGCAAGCGGGTGCGGCCCATACTGGCCCTAGCTTCCGCTGAAGCACTGGGCGCACCGGTCGCCGATCTGCTTCCCATCGCCGGGTCGCTTGAACTGATCCACACGTATTCCCTGATCCATGACGACCTTCCTGCCATGGATGACGACGATCTTCGCCGCGGCAGGCCTACGTGCCACAAGGTGTACGGAGAGGCCATTGCAATTCTTGCAGGCGACGGCCTTCTGAACATGGCCTTCGAGGTCCTGTCCGACCCCCGGCGCTTGAAAGCCGTGCCTGCAGGCAGGATGCTTGCCATCATCCGTGAGCTTTCGACCGCGTCGGGAGTCTTCGGCATGGTGGGCGGCCAGGTGGTCGACATCCAGTCCGAAGGCAAAGAGGTTGATTTCCCTACGCTGGAATACATCCATACGCACAAGACCGGCGCTCTGATCCGGTCGTCCGTGCGCATCGGCGCGCTCTATGCCCGGGCCGGGAAACGCCAGTTCACGGCGCTCACCCATTACGGAGAGATGGTGGGTCTCGCGTTCCAGATTGCCGACGATATTCTGGATCTTACGGGCACCCAGGAAGTGATCGGCAAGGACGTGGGCAGCGATCTCAAAAAGGACAAAAAGACCTTTCCGAGTTTCTATGGACTGGAAGAGTCGCGGCGCAGGGCAGTGGAGGTTGCGGAGAAGGCAGTTCATCTGCTCAAAGACTTCGATCGCAAGGCCGACCCGCTCAGGGAATTGGCGAAGTATATTGTACAGAGAGTGAATTAGAAAGGCAGGGTTCTGGGTACAGGGTTCAGGGTACAGGATTCGGAAAAGTCTTAACCCTGACCCCTGACTACTGAACCCTGACCCTACGAGGTAACCATGATTCTCGACAGCATTAACAACACACAAGACCTGAGGAAACTTTCGCAGGAAAAACTGCCGGCGCTTGCGGGCGAAGTGCGGGAGGAGATCATCAACGTCGTGTCGCGGACCGGAGGCCACCTGGCTTCCAGCCTCGGCGTGGTGGACCTGACCATCGCCCTGCACTATGCCTTTGACACGCCGAAGGACCGCATCGTCTGGGACGTGGGCCATCAGGCCTATGCGCATAAGATCCTGACAGGACGGCGCGCCCAGTTCTCGACGCTGCGGCAGCATGGGGGCATGAGCGGTTTCCCCAAACGCGAAGAAAGCCCCTGCGACCATTTCGATGTGGGCCACGCGAGCACGTCCATATCAGCGGCGCTCGGTATGGCGGCGGCACGGGACATCAAGGGCGAAGATTACCGCGTCATTGCCGTGATCGGCGACGGCTCCATTTCCGCCGGCCTTGCCTTCGAGGGAATGAACCAGGCAGGGCATCTGAAGAAGAACCTGGTCGTGATCCTGAATGACAACGAAATGTCCATATCTCCCAACGTCGGAGCGCTTTCGTCCTATCTCAGCAGGATGATGACCGGCAATTTTTATACGAAATTCCGCCAGGAAACCAAGCATTTTCTTCAGGGGATCCCCCGGGTCGGGGAAGCCATGTTCAATATTGCAAAAAGGACCGAGGATTCCATCAAGGGCCTCATGGTCCCTGGCATGCTGTTCGAAGACCTTGGGTTCCAATATGTAGGCCCCATCGACGGGCATAACATCGAGCATCTGCTTCAGACATTCAATAATATAAAGGATTTCACCTGGCCCGTGCTTATCCACGTGATCACGAAAAAAGGCAAAGGCTGCGAGTTCGCCGAATGCAGCCCGTCACAGTTCCACGGCACTCCGCCCTTTGATCTCGTCACCGGCAAAACGAACAAAAAGGCGACGGTGCTCAGTTATACCGATGTCTTCGGCCAGACCTTGATCAAGCTTGCGGCGGACAATGAAAAGATCGTGGCGATCTCCGCAGCCATGCCGGAAGGCACGGGCCTCGACAAATTCTCGGAGCAGTTCCCGGACCGGTTCTTCGATGTAGGCATTGCGGAGTCGCACGGCATCACCTTCGCCTGCGGCCTTGCGGTCGAGGGGCTGCATCCGGTGGCGGCCATTTACTCCACATTCACGCAGCGGGCCTACGACCAGATCGTGCACGATCTCTGCCTCCAGAACCTGCCGGTAACGCTGGCGCTTGACCGCGCCGGACTGGTGGGCGAGGATGGGCCCACGCACCATGGCGTGTTCGACATTGCCTACCTGCGCCATGTGCCGAACATGGTCCTGATGGCGCCGAAGGACGAGAACGAACTGCAGCATATGATCAAGACCGCTGTTGAATATCCCGGTCCGACGGCGGTTCGCTATCCGCGGGGAACGGGGTACGGCGTTCCCATGGACCAGGAATTGAAGCAGCTTGAGATCGGCAAGGGGGAATTGCTCCTGGACGGGGCCGATGTGGCCATCATTTCCATCGGCAACATGGTTTATCCGGCAATGGAAGCGGCAAAGCGGCTCGCTGGTGACGGCATCTCGGCAACGGTGGTGAATGCCCGGTTCGTAAAGCCCCTCGACGTTGAGCTGATCCTGCGGGTCGCTAAAAAGACCGGCAGGGTGGTCACGGTGGAAGAACATGCGCTGATGGGCGGTTTCGGGAGCGCGGTGCTCGAAAGCCTTGATGCGGCAGGCATGACCGGCGTGAAGTCGCTGCGGATCGGGCTGCCTGACGCATACATCGAGCACGGTACGCAGGCTTTGCTCCGCAAAAAGTACGGACTGGACGCCGACGGGATCTATGCGTCGGTCAGGGAGTTCGTCATGCAATCCCGGCTCAAGGCAGTGCCGCCGGTGGTGAACCTAAAAGCGAAAGATGCATGAGGATTTCGGATTGCGGATTGCGGATTGGGG
This sequence comes from Nitrospirae bacterium GWC2_56_14, assembly GCA_001803705.1. GTDB lineage: Bacteria > Nitrospirota > UBA9217 > UBA9217 > UBA9217 > GWC2-56-14. The sequence continues at coordinate 14,918 of MHDY01000230.1, forward strand.
AGTAAAGACTGATGCAAGCCCGGAGGCGCTGAGAGATTTCTTGGCGCCTCTTTTTTATGATGCTGATGGGGGCAGGGTCGATCCTGAAAAAAGCATTTGGACGCAGATAAAATCTGATGAACGCGGATAAGGCAAGTGAAAGTGCTATTACTGCGCTACAAAGAATACTCATTGTTTGGGGATATTTCTTTTATCGGAATTATTGGTTTGTCTGCGATAATCTGCGTTCATCTGCGGCCAACTGCCGTTATTCAGTTGATATGTTCCCGATCAATTAAAGGTGATCATGTCTGATGAAAAAAAAGTTAAAACAGGAAAGGTCCGCATCGACCGGCTCCTGGTCGACCGCGGCCTCGTGGAAAGCCGGGAACGCGGGCATGCTTTGATCCTGGCAGGCCAGGTCCTGGTGAACGGCCAGAAGCGGGACAAGGCCGGTGCGCTCGTTCCTGAAGATGCGGAGATCCGTATCCTCGGTGAGGTCCTTCCTTATGTGAGCAGGGGAGGGCTGAAGCTTGCAGCTGCCCTGAAGGAGTTCAGAGTGTCCGCAGACGGCAAGGTTGCGCTCGATGTGGGAGCTTCTACCGGCGGGTTCACGGACTGCCTGCTGCAGCACGGCGCAAAAAAAGTATATGCCGTGGACGTAGGTTACGGCCAGATGGCCTGGAAGATCCGGCAGGACCCCCGCGTGGTGACGATCGAACGGGTGAACATCCGCGCCATCGAGCCGTCCCTCGTCCCGGAAGCGGTCCATATGGCGGTCATCGACGTATCGTTCATCTCGCTCGAGAAAGTGATCCCCTCCATTCGGCAATTTTTGAGGCCTGGTGCGGAGCTTGTCGCTCTCATCAAGCCGCAGTTCGAGGTTGGGCGGGATCAGGTTGGCAAAGGCGGCATCGTGCGGGATGAGGAAGCGAGGACAGCAGCGGTGGAAAGGGTCACGAGCTTTATTCAGGAACAGGGCTTTGCTATTACAGGCGTCATTCCTTCGCCGATCACCGGGCAGGACGGGAATGTGGAGTTTCTTATTTATGCCGTTAAATCTTGAGACTGAAAGAGCAGTTGAGCCACAAAATGCACAGAAATCACAGTGCTCTGGTTTGGCAAAGACTTCCTCGATTTGGTGATAACGCAATTCATTTTTAATTCCTTGTTTTTACCTATGTGACTTATGTGCTTTCTGTGGCTAACTGCCGTTTATTATAGGTTGATACGTCTTTGTCACTGGCAACCACCCCCCGTCAATCTCGAAGCAAATTCCTCCCCCAATACCACGATAGACTCGATATCCAGATAGCTCGGCGCAGTCCTGTCCAGCAGCAGCTTGCACTGGGCCGGGAAATCCTCTTCCGCAACAGCATCGTAGAATAACAGCAGCACCGGATAGTGGGGAAAGAACCGGAACTCGCAGGCAGCATCATGACTGCCGCTGAAATCACTGGGCACTCCGCCGAACTTTTCGCAGGCTGCTTTTAAGGCGGCTATGTTCCCCGCAAAATGTCTGGCGATCACGTCCTCTACATGGCCCGCCCAGGCCTTGTCCTTTGCATGAGAGGCGGGCACCGAACTGAACGTTATCCATTCGCCTGCGGGCTGGGGTGGATCGGGCATGGAGAGATGATTGTAGATCAGGATCGATATCCAGGGCAGCGGCTCTGCTCCTGACGGGCCGGTTACCTTCTCTTTCGTAATATGGTATTGCTCGTTCAGGAACGTCAGTTCCAGGGTGTCCGCGTCGGCGAGCGCTGCACCGAAGAGAGCAGCGGTCTTCCTGAAATCCAAGGCCTGGATTTTGGGCTGCAGTGACCGGAGGGCTTGTTCGTACACGGTCCCCGGCGACGGCTGCCGGTTCGCGTCGGCCTCTTTCAGGGCTTCACGGGCCGAAGCGGTCATGGTCGGGCAGTCGTCAGGAGAGGCCTGGTGAGAGGCCAGCCGGGCAGCGAACCCGAAGCAGCTTGTTGTTCCGCATTTACCGCAGTTCGTTTTGGGGAGCAGTTTGTAGATCTCGACGGCAGTCATCATGATCAGTACCTTAACGGTTTTCTTGAAAGCTGTCAATTATTGTATCAAGGAGCCCCATAGGGAGGCAATACGCGAAAGTTCGCAAAATGGTACGTTGTTATATTGTTTAGAATATGCTTGACAATGCAATTGTAGTACGCTTATACTAACCCTAATTATCAATTCCCCGCAAATTATGACTTGCGCTCCACTTAATTTATTGCATTTATAAATCATTGAGTTGTGGGCTGCGCATACTTACCGGCATGGCATAAACCGTTTTGTTATTCTCTCTCTCGTTCGAGAAAGGGGTATAGATATGGATGGTATGTCGGATTTAACCTGTTTGCCGCATTCCCGCACGACGCGCGTCCGACCGGGGCGTGAAAAGAAGAAAAAGGTACTGATCGTCGATGACGAGTATCTCATTCGCTACTCACTGCAGCATCTGATTGAAGATGAGGGGTTTGCGACTTTTGCCGCAGATTCCGGACTCAACGCCCTCCGCCTCTTCGAAGAACAAAAACCGGAAATCGTCATCCTGGACATTAACCTCCCTGATTCGAACGGTCTCACCCTGCTGAAAACGATAAAAGACATCAATCCCCATGCCGTCGTCATCATGATAACCGCCTGCGCCGAGGTCCAGAGCAGTGTCGATGCCATGAAGATGGGCGCTCTCGATTATCTTGAGAAACCGATCGACATCGAAAAATTAAAAACGCTCCTGGTTGCAGAAAAAAAGGACCGTGCCTTGCCTGCGCCGGTTGCAAGCCGCGATGATTTCGTGTTCCAAAGCGAGGCCATGCAGGAAATCGTGAGGATCGTCGAGCGTCTGGCGAACAAAGACGATGTGACCGTACTCGTCCTGGGTGAAAGCGGCACCGGGAAGAGCAAGCTCTGCAAGATCATGCATCATCTCAGCACACGGAAAGATGGTCCTTTTGTCGAGATCGGCTGTTCGAACATCCCCGAGCATCTTATTGAAAGCGAACTCTTCGGATTCGAGAAAGGCGCCTTTACCGATGCCAAGGCTTCGAAGAAGGGGCTCATTGAAATGGCCGCGGGCGGCGCCCTGTTTCTCGACGAGATCGGCGATATGCCCAATCCCATGCAGTCGAAGGTCCTGAGCCTGCTCGAAGAGAAGACCTTCCGCAGGATCGGAGGGTTGCAGCAGATCGCCGCTGATGTGAGGATCTTCGCGGCCACCAACAGGAATCTGAACGAGCTTGTGCAGTCCCACCAGTTCAGGCTTGATCTTTTTTACCGCCTCAACGTCGTGACCATTGAGATGCCGCCGCTGCGCAAACGCAAAGAGGATATTCCGCTCCTGGTCCAGCACTACCTCAAACAGTATGGTGAAAAGTATCACTGCGCGGTGAAGGGCATCTCCCCGAAGACCATGAACGTTCTGCTGGATTACTCCTGGCCGGGTAACATCCGGGAGTTGAAGAACCTGATCGAGAAATTGGTGGTCCTGTCAAAATGCGAGTTGATCGAGATCGACGATCTTCCGGCAGGAATGCTTGCGCCGTCGGGAGCTCCTGCGCCCGTAACACCGGCTGAAACAACGGACGTCACGAAACGTTCGGCCCTTTCCCTGAAAACGATGGAGGAGGAGTTTATCCGGACGGCGCTTCGATTGTCGGAGGGGAACCAGAGAAAAGCGGCACGGCTTCTTGATATCAGCAGGGACACCCTTCGCTATCGCTTGAAAAAATTAGGCATAGACACCTCCCAATGCGCAGCGATCTGGTCATTATGGGAACTGGCCGGTTGCATGCCTTTCTTCTGCTGAACTGGGCCTTACATGACGCTCCGGAATTACGCAGCTTGCAAAGCCACGCTGCCAGAGGCCGGGGATGACACAATGCGCGACACCGGCCGGCCCGCGCTCACCGTTTTTTCCGACTTTCCTTCCCCTGCTGCGTGATCATGGATATGATGCGTTCGTATGTATTTTCGATGTGCCGTCGCTGAAGTGGCATACGAGCGTACAGCTTCCCGATCGGGACCCCTGCCCGTTGTCGGTAAAGAGCGGCTGACTATTGCCCGCTCCCGGTCCTACGACGGCGACGTCAAAGTTGATAAGACGGGTGTGATCGCCCGATCCGGCCAAGGGCGGGACGCCGTGAGGGTCATGGCATACGGAGCAGGGGACCGGTTTTCCCTCCAGGGGGGAGAGCAGATGTCCGCTGTGTCCGCCCGCATTCAAGGTCAGGTTCTTCTGAAAGCTCATATTGCTCAGGATATTGATCCGGTCATGACACCGGTAGCAGAGCGCGTAGTTTTGTTCACTCTCCTGCGTTCCGACCACGGTCTCGTATCGTTTTTTCAGGAGCGGAGCAAAATTTGAGCCATGCGGTCCGATCGATCCCGCGTCGTCGCTGTGACAGTCCGAACAGTAGATCTTGCCGGCCACGCTCAAATAGGGCGGGGTGTCGGGATCGGCCCCCGGCGATTTCAGGCTGGGGACGTCGCTGTTTTTTCCGCTGTCTTCCACCGGCATATACGAGACGTTAGACGTTTTGAACTGCGCGCTTTTGTCAAAGGTGCTGACGACCCTCCGGATCGGGACATATCCCGATGCAAAGATCTGCGGTGCGGTGGCAGCGTGGCATTTGAAGCAGATCTCATACTCGTTCAGGGCCGGGAACACGGGGGTCAAGCCGTCGCTCTTCACGCCGCTCACTTTCTGCAGCTTTCCTGATACTGCCGGCGGCAACGCCGTCGTGTCGTTTGCAGCGTGAGCATTATGACAGTCCTGGCATTCCACATGGCCGGCGAGCTGCACGGGGGACTCTGTTGGATCGTGCAGGCCCAGGTATGTTCCGACGGGATGGTTGTAGGTTTTGGTTTTGAGCTGTTGTTCGATGTCCTTTGATGCCACGGTCCCGTTATGGCAGGGATAGCAATTCTCCTCTTCCGCGCTCTGGCGGAGGAGCCTTTTTTTTCCACCAGCGAAATGGGGCCGGTGACATCCTTCGCATCCGTAATCGTCGACCGTTGTCCACGGGGACTGCAGCGTCTGTGTCCATTCCATTCCGGGCAGAGGCGCCGGCAGGGAGGCCGTTGAATTTCCGTGCGGAGACAGGTTCCAGCCTTCCTTGAGGTGGCATTGGGCGCACAGATTGGACCCCTTGCTGTCAACGCGGAGAAATTTACCGTTGGTGTCGTCATGGGGATCATGGCAGGTGGAACAGTGGATCGCGGCATCGTATCCGTAAAAGAGAAGGTCCGGCGGCGCAGGCGTAACGAATTCCTGGGGGGCCTGCGATACGATGTAGTTGTAGGAAAATGAGACCGGATGGTCTTTGCTGAGGTCGGTGCCGATGAAGCCCGGGCCGCTGGTGATCTTTCCCGTTATGGAAAGCCCTCCCGGCGGGTTCAGCACCGCGCCCAGGGCAATGGTCCCGTCATGGCAGCTGAGGCAGAGCCGGGACGGTCCTGTCGGGGGAGGGGTGGTCTTACCGGGAAAATGCAGGGTGGAGCTGGCATAGGGATCGTAGTTGTTTCCCTCAAGCAGCGTAAGGTCCTTGTTCCAGAGCGGCGTGCTCGGGGCGGCATTATGCGGTGTATGACAGAACACGCAGATGCGGGTTTCCACTTCTGATTTGTACGAGCCTGGTGGGGCGCTCTTGGAAAGGTTATGCCGGGTATTCCTGATGTCCGTATTTGCCAGGGCCGGAAAAGGGCACGCCAGCAGTACCAGGCACAAACCGGCGATGACCGCCGCGATCGGGACCCTGGACAACATTCGGGTCTCCCGCGGGATCATTGCAGCGGCGGTCTGCTCCTGTTGTGGAGAGATATCAGCGCCCATTGTTCTCTTTCCGCATGATCTGAAAGATCTGTATCCGGTTATTATAGGTGTCGCAGACATAGAGTTTGTCCTCTGTGTCCAGGAACACCCCTGAAGGAAGCCAGAACTCGCCGTGGCCGGTCCCTCGCCCGCCGATGGTGAAGAGAAAGTCGCCGGTCATGTTGAAGAGCTGGATGTTGTCGAACAGGGTGTCAACCACATAGATAACGCCTGCCGTATCAACGGCGAGCCCCTTCGGCATGGAAAAATCACCGGAGCCGTTGCCATGGTGGCCGAAGGACGTGAGAAATGCTCCCGCTGAATCGAAGACCTGTATCCTGAAGTTCATGGCGTCGGTCACATACAGGCGTCCGTCCGGAGGGGTGACGATATGGGTCGGGAAATTAAACCGTCCTTCCTGCTCACCTGGTCCGCCGAATGAAAAAAGAAGAACACCCTTCGTAGTAAATGCGTATATTTTGTGCGCAAGGGTGTCCACGGCGTACAAGATTTTTTTGCCCGGGGCATACGACAGCCCCGTGGGTTTCAGGAGGGCATCGCTGCCCGCCTTTTTTATGGAAAAAAGCGGCGCTCCATGAGGGTCAAAGACGTATATGGCGCCATTGACGGAATCCGACACATACAGCCGTGATTCGTCATCGAAGGCAACGCTTACGGGTGACCGCAGCTCCTCCCGGCCTTCACCGTAGATCTTCTGGTATCTTTGCTCGGATGGAATATACAGATGGACGCATGAACGGCCCAGATCGGCTATGGCAAGCCTGTTGTCAGGCCCTATTGCCGCTGCGACTGGGCTTACGATCGTGTTGTCTTCGTCCGTTCCGCCGAAGACGATGTATTTCAGGATGTTCGGCAGTGCGGTCCTTGTTTCCCTGAACCCCCTGATGGTCGAGATATGGGTCGCCCGCGCAAGGTGCGATCGGTCCAGCCATTGGGGCGGTTCCGCCGGGGATTCCACGGAGAGCGCCCATTTCGACGCACAGCCCGCGCTCAGAACAGCAACCGCGCAAAGACCTGCAAAAAGACCGGTGAGACGAGTGCTCATGCTGCGTGAGCTCCTTCCTTATCGAGGTTCCTGCATCTGCTGCGCCGGGGTATCCAGCAGCACGATCGTCGCGTCCTTCTTCAAGCCCTGTTCCCATTCCTGCGTTCTCTTCTCCAGGTAAGGGCCTTTCAATGCTGCCTCTAGTTTTGGTCTTGCCTCTTCGAAGGTGAGCTGTCTTTCGGGACTATACTCTTTCAGCTTGACGATATGGAAACTGTCCGGGGTCCTGATCACGCCGGACAGCTCTTGCGGCTTCAGCTTTCTGGCCGCATCGTACAGTTCCTTATCCCGTTCCTTTCGAACGATCAGGTTCCGCACCATGAACGTGTTGTCCAGCACGAGTTTCCAGGGGTCTTGTGCGGGGTCCGCCTGTATCTTTCTGAGCAGTGCCCTGGCTCTTTTCTTCGCGGTCTTGTCTTCGTCCCTGATCAGGTACACATCGACGATCGATACCTTCTCCTGCTGCACGAACTGCTGTTTATCCTTTTCGTATTCCTTTTTCAGCTCTTCTTCCGGAATGGCCATCGTATCTTCCACTTCCCGGGTATAGATACGGTTGATGGTGAGTTTCCGCTCGACCTCCGAGCGGAGCGCATCCTCCGTGATGTTCCGCCTGGCCAGGTATTCCCGGTATTCCTTTTCGCCGCCCAAGGCATCCTTGAAATTGACCATGGCGGTCTCGACCGTATCGGGGCCGACGTTGAGTCCGAGCGCAACAGCCCGCTGGTAGGCCAGCTCGAGCAGCACCAGGCTTTCCAGCGCCCTTTGTCTGCGCTGCTCCAGCGTCTCGGGCTGATCGCCGGTTTTCCCGGGCAGGGCATTCATCATGGAGATGAGCGCGTCCATGGACAGTTCCGCATTGTTGACCTTCGCGACGACGGTAGCAAGCGTTTCCGCCTTTGCCGCGGCGGGTGACGGCTGGAGGTGCTCCCCGGCCGGCGGGCGCAGCGCGCATCCCGTGACAACAAGCGCTGTGAGAAGAAGCGGAATCAGAGCGAGGGGTTTTCGAACCGTTGACTTCATGGTGTCCTCCTGAATAATCTAGACGTAATGTCAAAATCTAACCACAGAGAACACAGAGAATCTTTAAATCCCAAAATGGTTAAGGCTTTTTACCGGCCTTCCCCTCTGTGCCCTTCTTCGATAATAGTTTCTGAGTTACTGTATTCCTCACCACTTCAAGAATGGTCTTATTGCTGAGTCTGTTACAAGTACACAGCACTTCTCCGTGCCCACTGTGGTTTCATACTTGTCTCTCCGGTTTTCATAAAACTTTTGACACGACCAATTTAGAAAAGTTTCCTGGTGACGGTCAGGTAATAGTGTGCTGTTGAAGCGGTTTGATCGCCATTCGCTGTTGTGGTTACGAGCCGGTTGTCCGAAGCGCTGAACAGGAGGGTCACCTTGCCGATCCTCCAGGACAGGCTGGCGTTCAGAGCGAACGTCTCCGAATCGATGAGAGAAGTCCTTCGGGCATAGGAGGTCCCTGCAGAGAGATTCAACCGGGCGCGCTGGTATCGTTTATTGAACAGCAGCCCTGCAGCGGCAATGTTCTCGGAATACCCCTTGCTGTCCGGCACCGCTTCCGTTGCTTCGTAGGTGTTCCGTTCGTGCTCGACGTTTGCGGAGAGGTCGAGGGTGGGATCGAGAGGGGCCCGATAGGTTGCGGAGTTCCTCAGCGAGTGAGAAGGACTTCGCGGCGACCGGTTCCGGGAGTACTCGCCGGCAAAGGAAAAGGGCCCTTTCAGCAGCGCGACTCCGGCTGTATCGGTAATGCTGTCGTCGGGCCCGCCCGGGAGTGCGCCGGAAAGCACCTTCTGGGTCATGAACGAACGGCTGCAGTACGGGCTGACCAGATTGTCGAGGAGATGGGCCCGGATTGCATAGGATTCGCTTGTTGTCTCGAGTTCGACGTCAGCAGGAACAACGGCGTATGAGACGAGAAACTCGTATACGGTTCCGGCCGTGAACGGCGCAGGCAGGGCGAGGATGATGATACGAACGGACGCGCCGACAAGCTGGACGAGATACTGGGTGTTCGTCAGAAGGATGAGACCGCCGGTGGCCGGGTCTTTCACCCATACGCTGATGGTCGTGACATCCACCGATTGGGCGTTCAGGGGAAAGTCGCCGGAGATGACGGCGCTGTGCGATTCCTGCAGGACCAGGGGGGCGCCGTTCCTGTCTGAGAGCGCCTCTCTCAGGTTGGCCGATGCCGTGAGCACTCCTTTTGGGACTTTTTTTGTGTAGAAGAGGGAGAGGTACCGGCTTCTGCTGTCGGTATTCCCGCTCATGGACTGAAAGAACGTGCGGTTCATGCCAATTTCCGTTGTCAGGCTTTCGTAGAGGCGATGGGAAAGGGCCAGCCCCCTTGAGTCTGTTTTGTTCGAGGTCCCGGTCCCGGCCTGGCCGGTCATTGTCCCGTTGGTTACCGTGTTCCGCTGGAGGTTGTAGGATGCCGTGGTCCGGAAGCGCCAGGGCAGGTCCGACTGCAGCTGCTCGGACCAGGAGAATCCTTCCGTTCCCATTGGGGGAGCGGAGGACGAGTTCTGGCGCTGCTTACGCCCCTCCAACCTGCTGGTGAGGAAGAGGGGTTCAAGGGCGAGCTGGTTGCCGAAAAGAGAGGTGTCCTGCACGATCCGACTGCCCAGGGAATCGACGGAGTCGGACCGGGAGTAGGATGCGGTATTCGAGGTCGGTCCGATCAGGTACGTGCCCGAGGCCCGGTAAGTTCTGGAATCCGCGGAAGAAGCGCCGGAGGTGGTGGAGCTGTCTATGGCGTCCAGGTTGAGGAACAGGGGTTTCCGCGCATACCGGAAAAGAGCGCCTTTTTCTTCGGTGATCGAATGGAGAGCGGGCCCATAGGGGTTGCTGGTGACGGGCTCGAAGCGGAGAGCGAACAGTTCAAGGTTGTAGGGATGCTCGGGCAGGATCTTCGCCCGCAACCCATACTCCCTGAGTGAATTGACGTTCCGCGACGTGACGCCGTTGCGCTCGAAAGAGACCTGCTCAAGGCCGCCTGAGAAGTCCGAGCTCAGGAGGATGAACCGCGGGTGATAGATGTAGCCAATGGCGGAAAGATGCAGTTTTTCGCGCATCGTTGTCTCCCGGGAACTCGAGCTTTTTCCCTCGTACATCGTCCTGTTGTCAATTCGCGTCATGCCGACCTCCAGATCGCCGCTGTAATCCAGAAGTCTCGGCGCAAATTGGCCCGTCTCGCCGGAGGAAAGGGACGGAACCAGCAAACAAACTGCCAGGAAAACGGCAGCCAGGACGGCAAGCGAGCGTATGTTCGCTCCGGTTTTTATCACCGTTTCTATCCGATGACCCTGTTCCTCTGCATCGTTCATTTCAATAAGGAGGCGTTCTTTGAGCTATGGGCGTCATGGCAGAGGGTGCATTCCAGCTGCATATCAGCGTGTGCGTCCTGTTTCACCAGGTCCTTGCGTTCGTGGCAGTAAAGGCAGAATTCCCTGGCGTTCGCCACAAGGACCATGGGGTTCTGCGATTCGTGCGGATCGTGGCACACCGTGCATCCGCCCGAGGCCAGCGGGCCGTGAACTTTTTTACCCGCCAGATCGAAGACGTGGCAATAGGTACAGAGTTCCTCCAGGGGCATGATGAGATTGTTGGAGTCCAGGACATGACACCCGTCGCAGAGTTTCGCCCCATAAGGGCCGTGCTGGAAGGACCGGGGTCGTTCCGCCTCTGTCCGGGCCGTTCTCCGCGCAACGCCATTAGTGCCGGGCGCGGCGCCCGGCCGGGGGTCAGCAGGCGCAGGTACGCCGTCGAAAAAAAAACTGAGCGTCCCATAGCGCGTTTGCGGGTCGCAGCCGCTGAGCCCGAACGCCGCCGTGAGCCCCAGGGCCAGGAGCAGCCCGGCGCCGCGCATCGCAGTACGCTGGAAAAAAACAATGCGGTTATTCTGTTTTCCCGGCGTCATCGGCCTTTTCAACGCCGCCTTTTTTGCCGTCGTCATTCGGATTTTTCTGTACGACCGTGGCCTCGATCTTTCTGACCTGCTCCAGAAGCTCGTCGTCGGTGAGGTATTTTCTGCCCTTTTCCCTGCCGAATGCGAAGACATTGACCCGCCGGTCGCCGAACTGGCTGGTAACGAGGACCAGTGATTCCATGATGAAGTTCGGGTCGACGTAGGGTTCAAAGTACTTCGTATTCGCGTAGTCCACTATCACCTTGGCCGGGAGGATCAAGTCTCCCGGTTTGGTGCCGCCTCCGCCGAAGAACAGGAGCATAAAGCCTTTTGGGTTGAAGATCTGGACATTGTAGAACACGGCATCCACCACAAAAACCCTGCCCTCCCGGTCCACGGCCACCCCTTTCGGCCGCGCAAAGTGGCCCAGGTTGGTGCCGACCCTTCCGAACGTACCCAGCACATGGCCGTCCCGGTCCATTTTAACGATCTGGAACCGGCCTGCGTCGCTGACATACAGGTACCCGTCCTTGTCGATGACCAGGTTGGTAGGTTTGTCGAGAAACTCCGACGGCTCACCGACCTTGCCGAGCCTTGCCACGTCCTCTCCGGTGTTGATATCAAGGACCCTGATCTCGCTGTTCCTGATGTCCGCAACATACAGCCGGTCCTCGAACACCGCGGCATCAAGGGGCTTCCATTCGCCGGGCGTGCCGAAGGCCTTTACATAGAAATCATTCTTATCGAACATCACGACCTGCTGCCGCACGGGGTCGGAGACATATTTGTTGCCGTCCCGGTCGATGCTGATATTGATGGGTTGCACCAGTTTGCCCAGGCCCTGGGCGCCCTGCAGAGGTTCGAAGCTCCTCTTCTGCAGGTCGAAGACCATCACGGTCATGTTCGTGTCGCAGACGTATATTTTGCCGTCATGGATGGCAACGCCGTACGGCTTGTCCAGTTTCTGGTCTCTGTCCTTCTCGCCGGTGACGAAGGTCGCAAAGGCGGATCTCGGGGCCTCAATGTCCAGCGATCCCGTGTAGGAGACGAGGAACTGGAGCCGCGCCGGCTCGGGCGGAGGAGGGAAAAAGGTCTGCTGTTCAAGAGGTTTGGGGGGCGTTGTAGCGCAGCCGGAGAGCATGAGGAGCACAAGAGCGATGAGTCCATGAAAAGCCGGTTTCCCGCATAATCTGTTCATACTGTTCTCCTTAGTGGAGCGACATGCTGAACGAACCCTGATGGATCAATAAAGGTTCCTGACTGTAGCATGATTTCCTGCGCGCTTCAATGCTTTATTCAATAGTTTATAAACAATGCAACTCTCGTCAAAGAAAGAAGGGGAATGACGAGATCCATTCCCCTTCTGTGCAGTATCGCGAAGGTTTTCCGATCGTTACTCCCGTTCCGTTGCCGGGTTTACGGGGTTATGGTTCCCTTGAGATGGCACGTAAGACAGAGATTGCTGTTCGCGTCGCTGATGTGCAGCAGTTTTTCTCCGGTGTTGTTCTTGTTGTGCACGTTGTGGCAGGTGGAGCATTCCATCTTGCCGTTGTAGAGGACGTCGGCAACCATGAGCGATCCAAAGGCCGCGACCGAGGGATCGGCAATCTCCGGATCTTCTGCTGCAGCGACCCAGGAGAACCCGATGGGATGATGGTTGGACAGGTTGCCGTCCTTGCCGATCTTATATTGATCTGCGATCATGCCGCCTCCGCTGCTCTGGGACCTCGCGTCCTGAGTAGCATTGCCGTATTCGTTCACCGCAACCGTACCGTCGTGACAGCTCAGGCAGAGAAGCGATACCGCTCCGATCTTGTCAAAATTGACGATGGCCTGCGATGCTTTGGGGCCCGACTGAGGGGCGTCCGGTCCGTTGTAATACGGGATGAACGCCTGGCCGGTCACCTTATGGTTCCAGAGCGGAAGGTAGGTGTAGTCTGCGGGCGCCAGCGGCCCTGTTCCGTTCGCACCGGCTGTATTCGGCCGGTATGCATGGTGCGGCGCATGGCAGTAGATGCAGATCCTGGTCTTGTAATCGGCAGGGTTCGCATCATAATTCAAACCCGGATTTGACGGCCTGAGATCATGGACAGAGCCGTTGATGCCCGTACCCTCCGTGTAGCTGCCGGTGAAGGCCATGGCTGCTGACGCCAGCAGAAGCACGAGCGTGACACAGAATAGTAATATAAAAGACTTTTTCATTTTAAATCCTCCCCTGTAGGATAGTGTTTGTACACACCTTCGGTTGAAGGCGTATTTCAGAGACGTCTTTTGATGATTTCCAACGAAGTACATTTTTCGCACGAAGGCACAAAGGCACGAAGAAAGGCATGTTGAAAATATTCAAGTTCTTCTTTGGTGGCCTTCGTGAGCTTCGTGTGAGAACGACTTTTATTACCTGTTGATCTTTATTTTTTGAATCTGTTTATTTGCTTCTGCTCCGGCACCCCCGTACCGGGATCAGAAGAGGTCAGCAGCCTTGACAGGCACTGGGATGAATAGCAAGTGCAATGCCACGGAGCGCAGAGCGCCGGGCGACCATTGCTGAGCGAGGGAATCGCGTCATTTTTCATGCAGTTCAGAATTATGAAAAGACAGCTTCCGTCGCTGCCATGTTTACCCCGTCGCGTCAAGCGGCGTGAAATGACCACTTTGTTGGGGTCATATAACTACTACACCCACTTCACCCGCTGCTCAGGAATTACCATGGTTATCGCAAGTTGCGAAGTTTATAAACAAAAGAACAATGGCACATGGATTGCTTAGCATCCGGTTGTATAAAAAGTTACTCACAAAACCCCCGATCGATCTTCAATTGACAGGCAGGGAGGTGCAGAGCCGCAAAATACATTACTACTGGACTGACAAGTGAGGTAAGTACGGAATGCTGGTGCGTTCCTGAACGTCATTACTTTGTTTAAACAGGATGAAATCGTAGAAAGCATATCTCGCGCAAAGGCAGGGAGAACGGGACAGGAAGAACGATGATCTTCTTTGATCTGCATCTGCGTCACTGCTCTTTGCGTGAGGTCTTTTGCGGGATCGTCACGCTTGAACTGTGAAATTGCTTCGTACGCTCGCAACGACGGCTTAACAGACTTAGTACGAATACATCACGCATGATGTTCCTGCGTGGGAAAATAATGATCAAAGGAGAATGGGTATATGAATAAGAGTCCTGTAGTGTATGCCGGTCTGGCGCTTCTCGCCGCGCTGGCACTCTTCGGTGTTCCTTCGGCGGCGGTCGCCCATATTGATGTGAGCCTCAAGGCCGCATCAGGGCCCGCGGGCGGCACTACGCCGTACAGCACAAAGATGACCTGCGGCGGCTGCCATTTTAATTGCGCAACCGGTGCTTATGACGACAACAGGGCGACCTGGTGCCAGGACCAGGCCGCTCAAAAAGATTGTTCCGTACCGGGCAGCTGCCCTGACTATGCATCCTATGAAACAAATGATACGGCGCATTCCCAGGGGTATGCGGACTCATCAGGATTAATAACCTTCGCGACCGCCACGACAAAATCCCCGCTGCATGGGGCCTCTGTCGGGTTCCATAGTCAGCATGGGAGAAACGAAGAGATGACGCCGGCCCAGAGGACCATCTGGGGCGCTCCCGCCTTTGTCAGCTCTCCCGGCATGTTCGGAAGGTATTGTATGCCTTCGAACCGCCAGTTGGTGCGGCAGGATTTCGATGCCGCGAACCTCGATCCCGCTGGAAGGCCTCGCGAGATGGAGATGGGCGTGTCCAACTGGGCAAAGTCCTGCGGCGTATGTCATGCCGGCGGCGGCCAGATGGAATACGACCGGAGCATGAATGAGTACGGCGCAACGAGCCCCACGGGCGACCGCTATACGTGGTTGATCCCCACCGCTTCCGGATCAGGGGCGCCGGTGAACGGCGCGTTAGTCGACGTCTCCACCCTGGCGGGCAATGCCAAAGACCGGCAGCTGACCGGCGCCAATAAGGCGGAAGTCGACTGTCTTCTGTGCCACATGAGCGAGATGAGGCCCGCCGCGGCGTATTATAAGAATACGCTGGGCTGCAGCGACAGCAATATGACGGGTCCGGCCGACAACCCGAATTGCGGAGCTCAAAAGGCCGTTTTCATGGACATGAAGACGGGGACCCCCATGATGATGGCGGACAGTCGCTTCGATTTCTCTATCGGCGGTTTATATGACTCCTACAACAGGAACATCGCCATATCCTATGGTTACTTCGGTGCGGCTGCATCTGCGGGCATCGGCGCAGGGATCGATCTGGCGACCGGCGCGGTCACGAACGTGCCCACATTGCTCGCCGGGTCCAAGATCGGCAAGCCGACCAGCGGAAGCTGCGCCCAGTGCCATGCACGGAATGAGGCCGACAATATAGGTCTTCCCGGCGAGGCACAGGTGTTCGGCGGTATGATCGCCGGGTACGGCAATTTCGTCAGACTAACGCCGTCCGGGGATGCTTTTGACTGGGACAAAATAGCCGCGGACGGATCCTGCGCGTCCGACTGCACGAATTCCAGCACCTGGACGGAATTCGGCTGCAAGACCGGTATGGGCAAACGGTCGCAGAAAACCGGGAATGGCAGCTCGGACCGGTGGGGAAACGGGTTCTGCATGATCTGCGACTCGCAGGATCAATGGGCCACCAATTCCTTCTGCGGACTGCCGTCCGTGCAGAACGCCTGTATCGCCGAAACAGAGATCCCGACGTTGATATCCGACAATGATCCCATGAGCCTTATTGATATAACGGCGCAAGGCCCGAGGCCGAAACTCATTCCGGGCAAGATGCCGGACCTCGATGTGCATGAAGCCGGCGACAAGGGGATCACCTGTTCATCCTGTCATTACACCATGTCGGGAACGATCCCGGCAAGGACCATCAGCGCGGGCTCTAACGTCTACACCTACCCGTCGGCCACCTTTGTGAAGATGGACCACAATATGGCAAAGGGCTACAGCATGCTCGAAAAGGGCGGGGACGGGTTTGAAGGCACGGTCTCCTGCGCAAGCTGCCACATCGCCGGAGAAAATCATCATCCCAACGCAGCGGCGCTTGCCGCTCCGATCGCCGGTCATGCCGGCTTTCCGGCGCTGCATTTCGATAAGATCGATTGCCGGACCTGCCACATCCCGGCTATTTACGCATCGCCCGGCAGGCTGATGTTCAGGGACTGGACCGCAGGCGCGTACCGCCAGACCGAGGGCAGCAACGGCAATGCCAACCACTTCGAGTTTGCCATGAGCATGCTGGAAGGCGGCATGACGCCCATCCGGACGCTTCCCATGTGGATCAGCACACCGGAAGGAACAAAGATCACGCCCATGCAGACCAACTTCCTGCCAATCTGGGCGGGCTCGGTCACGAATCTCTCCGATTCCAAGGTCAGTTGGTCGCCGGCAAAAACGCGGGACGTTAACGCGGCGGTAGCAGTCGTTTCCGCGGCCAATCCCGCCTTCGGGATCAGGATCAACGGCACCAACGAACATCCGGGTTTCCAGGGCTTCCAGCTCACGGACCCGCTGAAGATCGAATCAAAGGCGAAGATCGATGCAGTTGCGGCAGAGCTTGCTTCCGCGCGCACGGGCGTTGTGGCTGAGCACTCGGTTGTTCGCGACGCACGGATCAACCTCTATCCGTTGTTCTATGACACCTCGCATGGTGTCGTACCTAATGAATATGCGCTTGGTTCTCCGTCCAGGGGCGGCTGCGTGATGTGCCACTCGACCTCTGCAAAGAACCCGATGACGGGTCAACCCGTCGATCCGACGACGTACAGCGACAAGTCTGTCGGCTTCTTTGACGGCACCAAGGAAATGCTGCAGAACGGGTTCATGATCATGGCGAGCTATGACTGCGATAACCCGTATATATTCACCCTGATGACCACCGGTCAGACCACGACTCTGGCGTCTCCCACGTGCCTCGAGACGACCCCGCCGGAAATGGGCGGCACCGGTCTGTGCGACGGCACCGCAAAAGGAACGACCTCCCTGGGAGCGCAGAACGGCACCATGGGTCTGTGCAAGGAAACGATCGGCGGCAAGCTCGCGCAGTCAATGGGCATGCCGGCGGACCCCATGATGCGCATGGACGGCGTTGAGTTCATGCAGATGATGGCCGTGCGGGAAGGCGCATCACTCCATAGTTGCAATCCGATGATGCAGATCTTCGGCCTGCCGACGAATTGCAACCCCGAGGATTACTACAGCCGCAGCGAGATCAGCCTGTATTTCGCAAAAAGTATGCAGCAGAGCTTCTTTACTCCCAGCGTGGCCGGAGCGGCCTGGAACGACCCGACCGGCGCGACCACGACTGTGCCGTCGACCCTGGGCAGAGTGTTCGGGGTGTCCACACAGATCAAAAAGAACCCGGGCAATGCGAACCACCAGAACGTGTTCGATTTCGGGGCCACCTGCCGCAATCCGCTCGACGGATCGAGGTTCCCCTGCAGCACCGCCATGCCCGGCATGACGAACCTCATCGACACCGCGGTGAGCTCCAACCAGATCCTGGGCTACGATGCCGTTCAGTACGCTAAACTGACGAGCCCGGCGACAGCCGGGCTGCAGGTGCCGACGGCGATTGTATCGTACGCGAAGAGCGGCCTGACCGTGAACCTGGATGCGTCCGGTTCTGTCTGTCCCAGCGGCAGCTGCGGCTATTCCTGGAACTTCGGCGACAATGCCTCCGGAACGGGCGTCACGGCGGCCCATGCCTATGGCGCCGCGGGGACCTACACGGTCACGCTCACCGTATCGGATGCGGTGAGCGCCACGAACGGCGCAGCGTCGGTCACGTTCGACGTAGCAGCGGCGAACAGTGCGCCGGCGGCAGGATTCACGTCTAACCTGGTGGACTACGGGTCTCCATCCTACAAGACGAGCCACAACTGGGTGGTGGTGCTCAACGACACGTCAACGGATGAGTCGACGGCTACGCTTGCCATATCCGTGAATTGGGGCGACGGCAGCATAGAACCGCTGCAAACGGGCGCGGGAAGCAGCTTCTCGCACACGTACGTCAATGCAGGTTTCTACACCATCAGCTACCGGGTGACGGACAACGGCGGCATGAGCGCGACAATCACCCAGCCGGTGAAAATAGTGAAGTACCAGGCAGGCGGCAAGGTAACAAGGTCCAACGGCACGACGGCTGTTTCGAGCGTGAAGATGGACCTCAAACAGGGTGCAGCGGTCGTAAAGACCGTGTACACCAACTACCTGGGGAACTATGCGTTCACGAACCTCAAACCCGGGACGTACACGATCGTGCCGTCCAAAACGGGCCTCGTATTCGACGTGGTGCCTGATGTGACGGTGGGCGCGGACATCACCACCGCGAACATCTCATCGACCAATTAGGAGGAAGTTTTGATCCCAAGGCAGGCGGGACCGTCCCGCCTGCCGTTTTTATCGCTTGCAGGTATTTCTATTCATGGATAGTAAAAGAGGACCGACAGGGAAGGGTGAGGACAGTGCACAGGGGAGGCTTTGAAGATGACAATGCGTAAGAGAGGCCGCAAAAAGTCCGGGGAGTCGTCTTCCCTGGAGCGAAAAAACGCCGGGAATGATGGGGCTTTTTTTTTGCACAGAGATGACGTGGTCCTTTTCTGCAAGCTATTTTCCGACGTAGTCGTAGAGCGCCTCTGTCTGCTCAGAAGGAGGGAGCTCCACGCGGAGGAAGACCTCTCGTGCCGGGGCTGCAGCATGGATTCCCTTATGAATAAAGAGTTTTCTCTTATGAAAGACATCGTGCAGGTCGAGACGAAAGACAGGAGCCTGGAAAAAACGGGAATTGCAGGCGATCGTCAGCAAGAAAACTTCGAAGCATTCAGTGGTTAAGCTTTGGACGAGAGCGCTGCTGTACGCTTTATCGCCGGACCCGCTGCTCCCGCAAGAGGCCTGCTACACAAACCGCAACTGGATCCTATAACTGTTCGACGACTCCACGCTCCACATGACAATGCCTAATCTGGACATGCCCTCATGGTTGAACTTGACGAGGTTCCCGGGCTGCAGCGGGATAAGGGTCAGCAAACCCATCTCGATGCTGTCGCGATAGATCAGCGTGCCGGTTTTCCTCGGATTCAGCAATTCTCCGCAGCCGAAATCGACATCAATAACGGAGAACTCGATTTCGCAGGGCTTCTGCCCGTCCTGGGGGGAACTCTCTTCATTGTCCGTATGTTTCATCGGGCCCTTGTTTTATCCTTCTCCGATATTTTCTCCGGTTCCGCTTCTTTGCCCGGTGTCTTCCTGTCATAGGGATATTTTTTATGACATCCCGGAGCGCAGCTTCCGCCGGTCGCGGATTTAACGAATTTCAGCGGCAGGCTCCATTTGCCGAACGGGACCTTGTCCGCCATCAATTTCGGGTTCGCACCGCCATGCACCACATGGCAGGCTTTGCAGCTCTTGCCGCGGTCCTTCCTGTTGACGTGGATAAAATGCAGATTCCTGGTCCCGTCCCTGAATCCGGTGGCATAGTTCGTCGTGGGATACTTCAACAGGTCGCGGTTATGACAAGCGAAGCAGAGCTGGAATTCAGTGTCCGTATACGACACGTAGAACTCCGGCGAGTATGCTCTGATCAGGAGCATATCGTATGATGTCCCGTGCGGATCGTGGCAGGAAGTGCATTTTCCCTCTTGTATCGGTCCGTGAAGAACGGTCTGGTCCTTTTTTATGAACCCCTTGTGGCAGTCGAGGCAGAGGTCTTTGCCGGTTTTTGACAGAAGCTTATCCGCATCGCTTGCATGGGGCGCATGACAGGACGCGCAGCCCTGCCCGGTGCTGATGGGCGCATGGACGCTCTTCGCCGATTTGAGCTTCTCTTCGACCTGGGGGTGACATTGGTAGCAGAGCCCGGACCCTTCCGCTGCAAAGAACTTTTTTACGGCGGAGCCATGCGGATTATGGCAGGAGGAGCAGCCGCCCGCAAGCGCAGGATGAACGACCTTCTTCCTGAGCTCGCCCTGCATGTCCACATGACAGGTAAAGCACAGGTCCGCGCCTTCCTTCGCCAGTAAGCGCCCGTTGTTCGACTCATGCGGGACATGGCAGGAGGTGCAGTCGCCCGTTGCCGCGGGGCCGTGAACATATTTGAAATCCATCTTATCGGGATGGCATGAAGCGCAGAGGTCCTTGACCGGCCGGGCAAGGAGTTTCGGCTCCGTTGATTCGTGCGGGTCGTGGCAGGTCATGCACATTCCGTCCTTGACGGGCGGATGCACGTGCTTCAGGGTGCCGGACAACGGGTGGCATTGAGCGCACAACCCGGGAACCTCCTCGGTGAGCTTGAAGGTCTTTTTGCTTTTCTGGGGATGCGGAGCAAGGAGCGGCTGGTGGCACGTATCGCAGGGCTGTGCCGCCGGGTGGATATTTTTGGCCTTCAGCATGCCCATGTGGCATGTCGCGGTCACGCAGCCTTCAACCGGCGGGGTGGTCCCGTAGGCAAGGGGAAGGCTCAAGGTAAGCAGGGACAGTAAGATCGGAATAACAGCGGTTTTTTTCATAGGTTTTTGTTTTTTTCGCTACCGAATTAAAGCAAGATTCAGACCACATCGTAAGATATTTCCCCAGTCAACGATCATGCCGACGATAGCATAAAAAAATATTTCAGGAAATAAAAAAATTACCTTGTTTGATACAGCATTGCGCGTGAAACAAAGAATCTTGTTTCTTTTCGGACAATTGAATGCGCTACCCCATCCGTGCTGGAGTCACTATCATTGAGTATCAAAAAAAGACAAGCAACCCGCGCATTCCGGGAGGGCAGATAGAATGATGTTTTATCCCTCGACACAGTACCGGGAGATACAGTCGTGGTGGATATAACGCCAGGGAGGGGTATTTGACTCCAGCGCCGGTACTATAAAACATCGAAAGATGAATCGGGCGGGTTTGAAACCCGCCCCTGTGACGCTCTCTGTTCCCTGTGCGTGTGGGTGCGAATTTACAGCTCTTTACATTATTTAAATGGAGTTGGTGGGCGGCGAATGGCTACGCGTGTTTGTGGAGTTTCACCCCCGGGATCTGCGTGAAGTGCCCGTCGAGGGTGAAAATGGAAAGGTTGTGCTCAATGGCGATTGCGGCGAAAAAAATGTCGGAGTGGGGAATCGTCAGTCCCTTTTTCTGAAGTGAGGCGGACAGGTCTCCGGCTTTTTGCCAGAGAATTTTGGACAGTTCAGCGTATTTCAGATGGGAGACGGTCGTCAGGATTTGCGCTTTTTCCTTTTCCGATCTAACGCCCTGCACCAACTCGAACAGGACGACGCCGCAGGTCCATACCGTCCCTTCGAGGATGAGGGTTTCGAGCGCATCGCCGGCTGCGGAGTTCTGTTTGAAAAACTCTATCCAGACACTTGTGTCCGCCAGTATGCCGTTATTTTTTTCGCTCAAAAAGTTTCTCCCGTTCCCGCTGGGCTTTCAGTTCGCGTTCTTCCTCTTTTTTCCAGTCGTAATCGATCTTGACCTTACCCCGCAGCGCAAGCAGGTCCATCATTTTCTTTTGCCGGATGAATTCCTGAATAGCGGTGGTAATCGCCTTGGTCTTGGATTTTTCACCGGTGGCTTTCTGCGCCTCGGAGATAAGATCGTCGGGTATGTTTAATGTTGCACGCATTTCATGCACCTCCTGAATATGCGCTTATTATATGCATGGAGAACGTGAAAGTCAAATGGTTTTCAGGCCTGAACGAGTTCGATAGTTCGAACCGTGTAAACGGTTGATCCACACGGCGTATATTTTTTCGAGGTATTGTTCCGTCACGGAACACTCTCACATCTTGACATCCGTGCCGTCACTTGATACCATCCACCAACGCTGCACATCTCTCAGGAGGTTTCCCATGGAATGGTCGGACAAATTAGCCGTCGGTGTGGCCACCATCGACAGTCAGCATAAGGAACTCTTCAAGAGGATCGATAATCTCGTTCTCGCCATCAAACAGCACCGCTGCAAGTCGGAGATCGACGGCACGCTGAAATTCCTCGATGATTACGCGCGGGTCCATTTTGCGGAAGAGGAAAAACATATGAGGGAAACTCATTACGCAGGCTACGAAGAGCAGGTCGAGGCGCATAAACGGTACCTGGCCGCTCTTGTGGAATTGAAGGCCGAGGCGGCTTTGCCGCGCGTATCCGGGAGTTCCTATGACCTGTCTGCGACGACGAATCAGGTGGTCGTTGACTGGATCGTGGACCATATTCTGAAGCTGGACATGCAGTTTGGAAACTACCTTAAGAACCGAAGTTGATGGGGCTTTTTATTTCGGATTTCGGATTGCGGATTTCGGATTAACACCGAAAAAGGAACTTTAATTCCCCTCCACGTTCCGCATCCCGCTGTTTCAATCCGCAATTGGGATAATCCGCAATCCGCAATCCGAAATTACTTATCCAGCACTTCCCGTACTTTTCCCAGGAGTATCGTCGGCGAGATCGGCTTCATGATGAATACCATGCCGGGATCGAGAATCCCCTTTTGGTGGATGATGTCCGCTGTATAGCCGCTGGTAAAAAGGACTTTTATGTCGGGGCGTGTCTGTCTGATCGCCAGGTAGGCATCCTTGCCGCTCTTTTTCGGCATGATGACGTCGAAGACGAGCAGGTCTATGGCGGCGTTCTGCTCGTTGAATTTTGCCACTGCGTCCTCTCCGTCCACGGCTTCGATCACCCGGTAGCCGAAGTTCTCGAGCACCATCTTTGTGAGGCGGCGGACATCGCGGTCGTCCTCTGCAAGCAGAACTGTCTCTCCGCCCTGCTGCTCGGCCGCCGGCGCCATCTTTTCCTTTGCCGGTTCAGTGCCGGCGACCAGGGGGAGGTAGATGCTGAAAACAGTTCCTTTTCCCGGTTCGCTGGCGACCGTGATGTAGCCATAATGCTGCTTGATGATCCCGTATACCATGGACAGGCCCAGTCCCGTGCCCTTCCCGACCTCCTTGGTCGTGAAGAAGGGTTCGAAGATCCTGCGGCGGGTCGCCTCGTCCATTCCTCCGCCCGTGTCGGAAATGGTCAGCAGGGCATAGCTGCCGGGCTCTCCGTACGCATGGGTCCGTATGAATTCCTCGCCGATCTCGAAGATGCTCGTCTGGACCGTGATCCGGCCGTGGTCCCGTATGGCATCACGGGCGTTCACGACCAGGTTCATCAGTACCTGCTCCATCTGTACGCTGTCGGCAAGGACCGTCAATTCCTTGTTGCAGAGAATGGTTTCGAACGCAACGTCCTCGCCAATGAGCTTGAGCAGGAGCGATTGCACCCGCTGGATGATGGCATTGAGGTTCACGTTCCTCGGGTCGATGGCCTGTTTTCTGCTAAACGCAAGGAGGCTGTGCGTCAGCTGGGCCGCCCGCTCCGCGGAGGCCAGGATCTGTGAAACAAAGGGGCGTACGACATCTCCGCCGGGCAGCTTCATCAAAATGAGGTTGCCGTAGCCGATGATGGCGGTGAGGATATTGTTGAAATCGTGGGCAACGCCGCCTGCCAGCTGCCCGATGGCCTCCATTTTCTGCGCCTGGCGCAGCTGCGCTTCGAGGTATTTCAGGGGCGTAATATCGGTGATCAGCCCGTCGTAGTCGGCCAGCCGTCCCTCTTTGTCGAACCGCGGTACGGGGGTGTTCTTCACCCACCGGATCGTTCCGTCCTTATGGATGATCCGGTGTTCAAAGGGGGCCACGGGAGAACCGGAGAGGATCTCGTTCGTTTTTTGAAGGATGGTGCCCCGGTCCTCTTCAAAGATCATGCGGTACCACAGATCAGGGTCGGCATGATACTCTTCCGACGAATAGCCGGTCACCGTCACGCAGCCCGGACCATGAATGGTCTCAATGCCCCGTCCCTGTTCGACCTTGACGGTATAGATGTAGTCGGTGACCGATTCAACGAGCCGTTTGAAGCGTTTCTCGCTGTCGATCCGCGCCTGGTCCGCTTTTTTTCGTTCGGTGATGTTCCGGACCGCTTCGATCCCGGCAACGATCCTGCCTGCCTCATCCCTGAGCGGGGACGAGGTTATTTCAAGGAACTGGGTGCTGCCGCTTATGCCGGTGCTTCGTTCTGTCCGGTGGATCTGCCCGTCAAGAAAGCATTGGGCGACGGGACATTCTTCACAAACGGCGTTGCTGTTCTCATAGGCCTCGTAGCAGAACTTGCCGACATGGTCCCCGAGCATGTTTTTATGGACCTGATTCTGGTACAGGACCTTGAACGACCGGTCCTGTATGCTGATCCCGTCGCCGATGGCGGTGATGATGGCGTCCAGCTTGTTCTTTTCATTGACCAGGGCGGTCTGCGCCTTTTTTTGTTCCGTAATATCCCTGGTCACTCCGAGCATGGCGGTTATTTCGTTGCGGTCGTTGCGCAAAGGAACGGCACGGGTCTCCAGCCAGAGCCGCCGGCCTTTCATGCCGACGATCTCGAATTCAAGGATGCCCGGCCGCCCCAGGAAGGCCTCCTTGGTAACGTGCATGAAGGCCTCGCGGTATTCAGGGACGATCAGAGGGGCCACAGGCCGTCCCCGCACCATTTCGAAGGACCCGGCGTCTATCATCTCAAGACCCGCCCGGTTCATCATCAGGAGCGCGCCGTCCCGGTCAAGCAGCTTGATGCAATCCGGCTCCGTATCGATGATGGTCTGGAGGAATTTCTCGCTCTGCTGCAGCGCATGCTCCGAATCCTTGCGCTCGCTCACATCGCGGATGATGCTCTGGAAAAAGCGCTTTTCGTCGATCTCGATGACCCGCGAGCTGACCTCGACGGGGAAGCTCGTGCCGTCCTTGCGGAGGTGCAGCGTTTCGAAAATGAGGCCGTTCTTCTCCTGGAGCTGTTTCATTTGCGGCGCGATCTCGGCAACCCTGTCCGGGGGATGGAGGTCCCTGACGTTCAACTGCAGGAGCTCGTCACGCGTATAGCCGTAGGCGGAGATCGCCCGGTCATTGGCCTCTCTGATCGCGCCGTCGGGATCGAGAAGGAGAATGATATCGTTGGCGTATTTGCTGAGGTATTCATACTGCTGCGACAGCGTTTTGCGATCGAGCTCGAGCTCATACTGCCGCCGCAGGAGGTCGGCACTTTTCTGGCGCCACCAGAAGACGATGCTGATGCCGGCCGCCCCGATCAGGGCGAACACCATGATCGAAAGAAGGGCCGCCTGCGTGCCGATGGGGGCATAGATCTCCTCCTGATCCACCTTGGAGACAAGGAACCAGGAAGTGCCCGGCACGGGCTGAATTGACGCAAGCACCGGCACGCCCCGGTAGTCGCCGGTCTCGATGACCGTTCTTTTACCGCGCTCCAGGGCAGCGGCCATGGCGGGCCGTTCGCTGAGGGGTATCCGGAAGGAGAGCGCCGCGGCTTTTTTATGGCGCAGGTTGTTCAGAAAGACCGCTTCTCCCTGCTCGGCCCTGACGAGCAGCGATTCGGCTGTCTTGCTCGGCGTGGGCCAGGTCTCAATGAGCGGGAACAGGAACTTGCCGGGGTCGATGCGTATGACGAGGGCGCCGATAAAATTCCCTTTTTTCCCCTGTTGCATAACGATCGGGGCGATGAGGTCGAGATGGGGGTAGCTGACCGAGGCGGCCGTATGAATATCGGAGAGAACGGCGCTGTTGGTCCGCAGCGCTTGGCGGACCAGCTCCTGTGCGTGGGCCCCGGTCGTGTTCTCGGAGCTGATGGTAGAAAGGTGCACTATGCCTGACGGGTCGACAAGCAGGATGCTCTTGTAGCCAGACATTTCCTGGAGCGTCTGCAGCCAGGCCAAAAGGTCCGCTTCCAGCCGCGATCCCCGGGGGTCGTTCAAATACTGCTGAATGAGCGCAACAAAGAACCGGGCCTTAAAAATGCTCGTCCCGTCTTCCAGCCGTTCCCTGCGCCAGGAATCGATCTGCCCGACCTTCAGGTCCCCGATGGCCGTGAGTTCATCCTGGAAGTTTTTTTTGAGATGCTCTTTCTGGTTTGCGTAATAAAGATACCCTGACAAGCCGATGCAGAGGGCCAGGATAAAAAAAACGCCGACCAGGCGGGTAAGCATGTGATCAGAGTCCTGCCGTTGTTGCATGGGGTCGCGCCTCGGTATGTCAATGCGGGATGATGCCGAAAACCGTCAATAGACTCTATCAAACCGGCGGTCGCCTGTCAATGAATCTCCCGAGAATCCGGCATATCTCTGGCCCCACCTGTCCCTCCCATCAGGCTTTTTGTTAAATTGCGGTTGTACTGACAAAACAATCCTGATATAGTGAACAAAGACGTCAAATCGTCTTGCGGAACCGTCATTGCGCAGCCCTTTCCCCGGTATGACGCCTCGCGCCAGGGGACAAAACAAGAGATCTTTCTACCATGAGAATCCTGATCGCAGACGATGAAAAAAACATCCGGGAACTCCTGCGCGATGAACTCGCGGCCAGGGGGTCCCTCGTTGCAGTGGCGGAAAACGGGCTGAGTGCGCTCGCCCTGCTTGAAAACGAGGAATTTGATGTTCTGCTGCTCGACCTGAACATGCCGGGCCTTGCCGGGCTCGAAGTCCTGAAAAAGTTGAAGGAGCAGGACATCCCCACTGAGGTGATCATCCTGACGGCCCATGCCACGGTCCTGAACGCGGTCGAGGCCATGAAGCTCGGGGCGTATGACTACCTGATGAAGCCCTTCAAGATCGTCGAGCTTACCCCCGTCATCGAGCGGGCCTACGAAAAAAAGAAGCTCCGCACGGAAAACCTTCTTCTCAAAACCCAGATAAAAAAACAATCGGAAGTTCGTACTCTGATCGCGGAAAGCGTGGTGATGCGCGAGGTGATCGAGCGGTCGAAGAAGGTCGCCCAGTCGGATTTCCCCGTCCTGATCACCGGCGAGAGCGGCACCGGCAAGGAGCTGATCGCACGGATCATCCACAACGCCTCGGCCCGGGCCGACAGGTCCTATGTCGTCATCAATTGCGGCGCTCTTCCCGAGACCATGATCGAGAGCGAGCTGTTCGGCTATGAAAAGGGAGCGTTCACCGGGGCCCAGGCGAAAAAGCCGGGATTGCTTGAGATCGCCCATGAGGGGACGCTCTTCCTTGACGAGATCGGGGACATGCCGCTCTCGCTCCAGGTGAAGCTGCTACGGGTCATCGAAACAGGGAACTTTTACCGGCTTGGCGGCACCCGGGAGCAGCAGGTCAGCGTGCGGATCATTTCCGCGACCAATAAGAATCTGAAGTCCGGGATCGAGCAAGGCGCCTTTCGGGAGGACCTCTACTACCGGATCTCCGCATTGACCGTTCACCTCCCGCCGCTGCGGGAGCGGAAGGAAGATATCGTTCCGCTGATCGAGCATTGCAAGCGCAGTAACCCCGCGTTTAAGCAAAAGCAGTTCAGCAGTGATGCGCTGAAACTATTGTCCAGCCACTCCTGGCCGGGAAATGTCCGGGAACTCCAGAACGTGGTGCACCATGTTCTCCTGTTGAGCGTTCACGATCGGATCGAGCCTGCGGACCTTCCCGGCGATCTGGGAGGCCAGCCGGGCTCCGGCAGCATCCGGCTTGATGACCTGGAGCGGGAGCACATACTGCGCGTACTGAAGCAGGCAGCGGGCGACCGGAACAAGGCCGCAGAAGCCCTGGGCGTTCATCCGCGCACCCTGATGCGGAAGCTTGCTGGCTACGGGATCGCCTCCTGAAAACCCTTTGTCTCAGGAGCGGGAGAGCGGCTCGCGAAGGCCGCCGCGCCGGCGGGAAGTTTGCAATACCGCGCCCGTCGCACAGCAGGGCAGAAGGACTCCGGTATGCGATTATTCGGTGACCACCTGGACCGGAAGAAGACCGCCCGGTCCCTTCTCCTGGGCCTCGCGGGGTTCTTCGGCGTCTTTTATTCCTTCAGTGTCCCATACCCGCCCCACACGATCTCGTTCATCTGGAGCCTTTTCCTGCCCCTGCTTGCGGTGCTGGCGTACGGCAGGCGCGCTGCCGTCATTGTGGTGACGTTCGGCGGGATGGGGTTCTTCCCGTTCTTCCTCTGGCCGACCAACGGGTGGGCCAATCTGGTCAACGTGTTTATCTATGGCAGCTGGTATATCATCCATGGGTACGCGGCGGACCTGCGGCGGACCCGTCCGGCCTACTGGAATAATATTTACAGCGTCCAGGTACTCTGCTCGGCGGTCTATACGGTCCTTTTGGTGACGATTTTCCCTTTGCTCTTCACGATCAATCCGACCTTCTGGTCCGCCGCTGCGCCCGCGTTCCTCCCGGCTGCGGTCGCCCAGAGCATAGCGGTCAAGCAGGCCCTCCTGATGTTCGGCGCCCTGTTCCTCTGCGACCTGCTCTTGAACGTGCGCGTGGTTCCCCGGCTGCTCGGTCTTCCGGTCCCGTCTTCGGCGCGTTTCACCCCGCGGGTCACGGTTGCATCCATCCTGATCAGTCTCCTCGTCGTGATCGCCGACCAGGTGTTGGAGATCTCTTTTACGCAGCAGGACCTGGACCAGGCCGTCAAGCATGCCGTCGATGCGGAGCACAGGCGGATGGTGTTCCTGATCGCGCTCCTCAGCACGGCGGCCGGACTGCAACTGGCAAAGTACCTGGGGCGGCGGCATGACGCGGAGGAGGCCCATCGGGTCAGCCAGGAGCGGTTCAGCGCGATCTTCGATTCGGTCAACGATGCCATCATCATCCATGACGCGGACACCGGCGCGATCCTGGACGTGAACCAGGCGATGACCGGCATGTTCGGGTATCCCCGGGAAGAAGCCTGCGGGATGACGATGGAGGCGTTAAGCTCCGGCGATCCGCCCTATACGCAGCGGGACGCCGTCGCCTGGATCACGAGGGCCTCTTCGGGAAAACCGCAGCTTTTCGAATGGCGCTACCGGCATAAGGACGGCCGCCTGTTCTGGGGCGAGGTCAACATGCGCCGTGCCGCGATCGGGGGCCTGAACAGCGTGCTGGTGGTGGTGCGGGACATTACCCAGAGAAAACTCGTTGAGCAGAAGCTGCATGAGAGCGAGCGGCTCTACCGGATGCTTTTTGACACGGCCGGAGACGCCATCTTCCTGATGCAGGGGTCACGGTTCGTCGACTGCAATAATAAGGCGTTGGAGATGTTCGGATGCTCCTGGGAGCAGATCCTGGGGGAGACGCCCGCCCGGTTCTCCCCGCCGGTCCAGCCGGACGGCCGTGATTCCGGGGAAAAGGCCCTCGAAAAGATCGCGGCTGCCATTTCGGGCGAACCTCAAACTTTTGAATGGAAGCACAGCAGGGCCGACGGCACCCTCTTTGATGCGGAAGTAAGCCTGAACCGGGTCGACCTGAGCTACGGCGTGCGGCTGCAGATCATTGTCCGGGACATTAGTGAACGGAAACAGGCCGAAGAGGAGCGGGAACGGCTCATCGCGGACATTCGGCACGCCCTGGGGGCGGTCAGCCGCTCGCAAAAGGAGTGGCAGGACACGTTCGACAGCATTACGGACCTCATATCGATCCATGACCGGAACTTTACCATCGTCAGGGTCAACAA
Organism: Nitrospirae bacterium GWC2_56_14; assembly: GCA_001803705.1. Lineage (GTDB taxonomy): Bacteria > Nitrospirota > UBA9217 > UBA9217 > UBA9217 > GWC2-56-14. The sequence goes on from MHDY01000230.1 coordinate 44,203, forward strand.
GGCCTTCGCCGAGCATGTCGGGTTGCCGTATCAGCAGGTGATCGGCAGGAAGTGCTATGAGCTGTTCCACGCCGCCGCTGCCCCGTTGCACGACTGCCCGCATGCGCGGACACTGGCCGACGGAAAGCCCGCGACAGGAGAGGACGTGGACCCGGTCTCCGGCAAGACGCTGCGCATCGCCACCTACCCCTACTACGCGCCTGACGGAAGCCTGCTCGGCTCCATCCATATCGCCCGGGACATCACGGAGGATAAGGAACGGGAAATGAAAATGATCATGACCGAGCGGCTTGCTTCGCTGGGCCAGATGGCTTCGGGCATTGCCCATGAGATCAACAATCCGCTGGAGTCGGTCATGATCAGCGCGGAAATGCTGCTCCTGCGGGTTGCCAAAGACAACTACGACCATGCCCAGTTCGAGAAATACCTCAAGATCATCGATGAAGAAGTGCTGCGCTGCAGGGATATTACGAGCAACATGCTCTCGTTCTCGCGCCAGACGACGCTGAGCAAATCCGACCTGGACGTGCATCTGCTGCTCGACAAGTCCATCGATCTCGTGGGCTACCAGGGAAGACTGAAGAATGTGACCGTGACAAAAAAATACGGAGAACGGCTTCTGGTCAGCGGGAACGAGGGCGAACTGCGGCAGGTCTTTCTCGTGCTTCTCATAAACGCCCTGGACGCCATGGAGAACAAGGGCGCGATCACGATCGGGACCGGAACACAGGCGGGCAGCGCATGGGTCACGATCAGCGATACCGGCCCGGGGATCGCCCCGGAGCATCTGCAGAAGATATTCCATCCCTTCTTTTCCACGAAGACCGAGAGAGGAGGCACCGGACTCGGTCTTTCCATTGCCCATCGCATCATCGCCAATCATGGCGGTTCTCTTACGGTGTTCTCCGAACAGGGCCGCGGCGCGGCATTCACCATAACCCTTCCCCTCTGACCCTCTGACGTAATGTAAAATCCAACCACAGAGATCACAGAGAGTCTTTAAATCTCAAAATGGTTGAGGCTTTTTACCGGCCTCTCCCTCTGTGCCCTTCTTCGTCAGTATTTTCTCAGTTACTGCTTCCTCAAATTTTCAAGAATGGTCTTATTGTTGAGTCGGTTAATAGCACAGAGCACTTCTCCGTGCTCACTGCGGTTTCATACTTGTTTCTCCGGTTTTCATGAAACTTTTAACACTACCCCCTCTGCAGTTTCGCAACGACAAGTTGTCATGCGCCTTGACAAGGTGTTCCCCATTTTCCTTTTTGTTTGCAGAGACCCCTTGAATAATCAGTAAGTTTTGAGTGGCATTTCACTTGCATTCTCCCGTCGAGTGCGCGCGGCTCTCTGCGCTTGTGTCGGGAACACAGGGGATAACCATGGTGAAAAAAGCAACGAGAATACTGCTTGTCGACGATGAGGTGAACATCCTGCATGTGCTCACCGACATCCTGCGCGAGATGGATTGCTACGTAAGGACCGCCAACAGACCGGAGGAAGCGCTTCGTTTGATGAACGAAGAGTCCTTTGACATCGCTTTTGTCGATAATTTTCTCGGCTCGATCGAAGGGATCCAGCTCATCGAGCAGATGGGCAGGATGGATCCGGACCTGCATTATGTGCTCATGACCGGAAATCCGAACATCGATCTTGCCATTGCTTCCCTCAAGAAAGGCGTTGCCGATTTCCTGCGCAAGCCCTTCCGGATCGAGGATATCCTGATCAGCATCGATCATGTGAACAGAAAAAGGGAGTTGGAGCAACAGCGCAAAGAGCTCATGAGCGTTCTTGAGCTGAAGGTGCAGGAAAAGACCGATGAGTTGAAACAGATATATCTGTCGGTCCTGGTTACGTTGTCGCGCACGGTGGAAAAAAAAGACCTGGGAACATACGGCCATAGTATGCGGGTCAGCCATATATCCGGCCGGATCGCGCAAGGCCTCGCCCTTTCCGCGCAAGAGGTGGATGATGTCAAAGCCGCATCGTTGCTCCATGATATCGGCAAGATCGGGATCAGCGACTGCATTCTGGCGAAGCAGGGGCCGCTCACAGAAGAGGAGTCCGGCATCGTTCGCAGCCATACCCGGAAAGGGGTGGAGATCCTGCAGCCGCTGAAGCAATTCGAGGCGCTGCTGCCCGCGATCCTGTATCATCATGAGCGGTACGACGGTTCGGGGTACCCTGCGGGCCTGTCGGGCGATGTTGTCCCGCTTTCGGCGCGGATCATCGCCGTGGCCGACACCTATGACGCGATCCTGTCGGATCGGCCCTACCGGCCGGCGGCCACGCACGACAAAGCCATGCAGGAGCTTCGCGCCTGGTCGGGAAAACAGTTCGACGCCCGGGTGGTGAGCGTTTTTGACCGTATCATGCACGAGGAAGAAGACAAAGCCGCTTTAGCGAGGACCGCATAATGGAAGAGCCAAGAGACAGCCAGGACGAGGATTCGCCGGAGTATATGGCCGCCAGGCTCCGGGAACTGTTCCGGGAGGAAGCCTACGAGCTGATCGCCGAGCTCGAGAGCGCCGTGCTGGAGATCGAAAAAACGCCCGATGACCGGGAGCAGATTGCCCGGGTCTTCAGGGCGCTGCATACGATCAAGGGGTCCGGCGCGGCCTGCGGGTTGGATGCTATGGTGCGCTTTACCCATGAGATCGAGACGTTTTTCGACCTCGTGCGGAAGGGAAAGATCACGCTTACCAGGGAGCTCATCGATCTGACCCTCGCGGCCCGCGACCAGATCAAAGCCATGCTCGACACGTGCTATTTCGAAGGGACCACGGACGAGGCGAAGGGGCGAAGGATCATCGCGGCGTTTCAAGAGCATAGTGTTGGAAAGGGCGCGGCGGCAAAGGACGCTTTGCCATCCGGCGAAGAGGCGCGGTCCGGTTGCCGGGTGCGGCCGGTCCTGGAAGAGGAAAAGACCTATCGCATCAGGTTCCATCCGTCGCAGGCCACGGGCGCTGCGGACCCGGACCCGTCCGGGTTCATCAATGAGCTTGCGGAGCTCGGCACCTGCGCGGTCGTGGCCAGGATGGATGCTCTTTCTTCTCCCACCGGGTCTCCCTGCTGGGAGGTGCTGCTGGTAACGCGCTGGGGGATCGATGCCATTCAGGACGTCTTCATTCTGGTCAAGGACCAGTGGGAACTGACGATCGAGGTCTCTCCCGGGCAGGGCCGTGAGAAGAACGAACCACCGATGGTCAACGTCCAGCGGTCATGCACCGGAGACGAGGCGGGGACGAAGACAGCTCCGTCGTCTCCGCAGGCGCCTTCACAGCAGGGACAGGAGGTCCCGTTCGGTAGCGCGCATGCCGTCCTGTCAAGCATCCGCGTTGCAACGGGCAAACTGGACACCCTGGTCGACCTCGTGGGCGAGCTCGTGACGATCCAGGCGCGCCTCAGCCTGACAGCGCTTTCCCGGGGCGTGCCCGAGTTCATTTCCATTGCCGAAGAGGTGGAGCGGCTGACCGGAAATCTCCGCGACGAAGCCATGAGCATCCGCATGATGCCCATCGGAGCGACGTTCAGCAGGTTCAAGCGCCTGGTGCGGGACCTTGCGCAGGAGCTGGGAAAAGAGGTTGTGCTGGTCACCGAGGGTGCGGAGACCGAATTGGACAAGACGGTCATCGAGCGTCTGGGAGACCCGCTCATGCACCTCATCCGCAACAGCATCGGCCACGGCATCGAATCGCCCGGGGCCCGCGCCGGGGCCGGCAAACCAACAACAGGCACGGTGGTCCTTTCCGCGGCGCACTCCGGAGCGCACGTCCTGATCCAGATCAAGGACGATGGGGCCGGTTTCGACCTCGGGACGATCCGCGCAAAGGGTGTTGAGCGCGGCCTTGTCCGGGAGGGAGAGGATCTCTCGGAGAAAGAGCTCCTGTCGCTCGTTTTTCTGCCGGGCTTTTCAACGGCGAAAACCGTCACGAACATTTCGGGGCGCGGCGTGGGGCTCGACGTGGTCAAGCGGTCCATCGATTCCCTGGGCGGGACGGTCATGGTCAGGAACAACGAGAAGGCCGGGGCCACCATGGTGCTGAAACTGCCGCTCACGCTCGCGATCATCGACGGGTTCCTCACCGAGGCCGGCGCGGAGCGATATGTTTTTCCGCTCTCCCTGGTGGAGGAATGCGTTGAACTGACCGCTGCCGGGTCCGCGGCAGGCAACGGCAGGCATATGATCAACGTGCGCGGCCATATTGTGCCCTATGTGCGGCTGCGGGAACAGTTCAGCATCACGGGAACGCCGCCGTCCATTGAGCAGATCGTGATCGCGCGGGTAGATGACAAACGGGTCGGTTTTGTGGTGGACCAGGTGATCGGCGGCCACCAGACCGTGATCAAGAACCTCGGTACGCTCTACCGGGAGGTCGAGGGTCTTTCGGGCGCTACCATCCTGGGTGACGGCACGGTGGCGCTCATTCTCGACGTGCCGAGGCTCGTTCAACGCGCCGAACAGGAGGAAGTTGCGCTGTGCAGCGGCAAGGGGTGATCATGCGGAGGAAGCGGATTTATTGATGAAAAGCCAGAACATCGGCGAGGATCACAGGTAAGGATGTGGCATTTGTCGAGATCAGCATTCAGCATGTTGGGAGATGGATCCCGGTGTGAAAAAAAGAAAAAAGCAGAATACCATTCAACCGAAGGAGGAAACGAGCATGACGAAAGCAGCGGCACAGGTAATGGCAGTGGCAGTCTTGGTATTGCTCTCAGGCGCAGTCTCCGCCGGAGAGAAGGCATCGCAAAAGGTGGTGGATCTTGGCCGCACAACCCTTCTGAAGGTCGGGACCGATCCCGTTATTGTAAAAGCGGTGCGTGCAGAAAATGCGAAAGGAAAAACGCTGGCCCAGGTCAAGGATATGGACAAAAAATGGCTGGCAACGCCGGGCGTTGCCGACTACATGAAGGCGCTCATGACCAATGAGTGCGGCGCCCGCCTGAAAGGCATCAAAAAATCCGCTCCCTATTACGAAGAGATTTTCGTCATGGACAATCAAGGGGCGAATGTCTGCATGAGCGATAAGACGTCGGACTACTGGCAGGGCGACGAGGACAAGTTCATCGAATCCTACAAAGGCGGCGCGGGAGCGGTGCATATTTCGGACGTCAAGTTCGACGAGAGTTCCCAATCCTACGTTGTCCAGGTGTCGGTGCCCGTAAAAGATGGCGGCAAAGTCATAGGCGCCATAACCTTTGGGCTCAACGCCGACAAGGTGCAGTAATCTGCGGGCGGTGGGCGCAAAAACCCGCATTACACCTGCAACCATGAAGGAGGGGGAGATAATGAAATGGTTCATCAATCTGAAAATAGGCAGCAAGTTGATGCTCGGATTCGGCATCATGATCGTCTTGATGGGGATCATCGGGTTCTCCGGCTATCGGGGCGCCAGCGCCATCAACGGCGAGTTGGAAGAGATTTTCAATGTAAGAATGCCCGCACTTGATTATCTGGTCGAGGCCGACCGGGACCTGCAGCAGCTGCTTGTGGCGGAGCGCTCCATGGTGTTTGCGGCAGTCGATTCAGAGGTGTTCAATCAACTGGTCAAGGATTATGAAGAAAACCTTGGGCAGTCGGACGAGCGGTGGCAGAAATATAAGTCCCTTCCTCGCCTGACGGCAAAGGAAACCGAGATGTTCCCCCGGTACGACAAGGCCCGGGAAGAGTGGAAGGCGCTTTCCCGCAAGGTGGTAGACGGGCGCAAGGAAGACTCGAGCGACGGGCGCAGGCTGGCCATCGACCTCACCCTGGGCGAGGCCCTGGCGAAGTTCAACGAAATGCGGGGCTATCTGAATGATCTGCAGGAAATCAACCTGGAGGTTGCGAAAGAAGCGAATCGGAATGCGGAGTCCACATATTCCGCAACAACGATATCCAGCATCACGGTTACGGGGCTCGGCATACTGTTCGGCATCTTCCTCTCCCAGGTGATCAGCCGGGGGATCACCAAGCCCGTTTCGGATACCATGCTGGTGCTGGAGAAGGTGAGCGCGGGGCAACTGAATAACCGGCTCAATGAAGACCGCGAGGACGAACTGGGGCAGATGGCCAAGGCGCTCAATCGCATGACATCGAAGCTCAACGAGATCGTAAGCAGTGTTCTGACGGCGTCGGGCAACGTGGCCTCCGGCAGTCAGCAGCTTTCGGCGAGCTCCGAGCAAATGTCCCAGGGGACGACGGAACAAGCGGCATCCGCTGAAGAGGCGTCATCGTCGGTGGAAGAGATGAGCGCCACGATCAAACAGAACGCCGACAATGCCCAGCAGACCGAAAAGATCGCCCTCAAATCCGCCCTGGACGCACAGGAGAGCGGCAAGGCTGTGAGTGAAACCGTGAGCGCTATGAAGGACATTGCGGCAAAGATCTCGATCATCGAAGAGATCGCACGCCAGACCAACCTGCTGGCCCTGAACGCGGCGATCGAGGCGGCCCGCGCCGGCGAGCACGGCAAGGGCTTTGCCGTTGTGGCCTCGGAAGTTCGCAAGCTTGCCGAGCGGAGCCAGACCGCGGCCGGCGAGATCAGCAAGCTGTCGGCCTCCAGCGTCGATGTGGCGGAAAAGGCGGGAACCATGCTGGCCAGGCTTGTGCCGGACATCCAGAAGACGGCGGAGCTGGTGCAGGAGATCAGCGCGGCCAGCAAAGAGCAGAACTCGGGAGCAGACCAGATCAACAGCGCGATCCAGCAGCTCAACCAGGTGATCCAGCTGAACGCGGGCTCGACCGAGGAGATGGCGTCGACGGCCGAGGAACTTTCGTCCCAGGCAGAACAGCTGCAGGAGACCATATCCTTTTTCAAGGTGGAGGAAAACGGTTCCGGCAGGCCGGCACATGGCGGAACCGTACAAAAAGCGGTGAAGCCAGCCGTCCGTATGCAGCTTGCCCACGTGGCCTCCAAGGCCCCCAAGGCGGCAGCGGGGTTAAGGCGGGGTGTTCATTTGAACCTCGGCCACACAGAAAAGGCCGCGGGAGACAGCAGGGACTCGGAGTTTGAGAAATTCTAATAAGCAGATGAAAGACAACGGACATTCGGAGGACAGGCTAAAGCGCGAGCTTATATTTTTGGTCTGTCTTTTGTTTGTCTGAATAGCTGATGTCTTTTTTCACAAGGAGGTAAGTCATGGCAGTCGCAGAGATGACCCAGACGACCCAATACCTGACCTTCAAGCTTGGCGACGAGGTCTTCGCCCTGGAAATCACCAAGGTCCGCGAAGTGCTGGATTTTACGACCGTCACCAAGGTCCCCCGGACGCCGGACTTCATGCGGGGGGTCATCAATCTGCGCGGAAGCGTGGTCCCGGTGGTGGACCTGCGGCTCAAGTTCGGCATGCAGGGGACGGAAAAGACGGTGAACACCTGCATCATCATCCTGGAAGTGCGGGTGGACA
>MHDY01000231.1:0-2589 GCA_001803705.1 Nitrospirae bacterium GWC2_56_14
TCTGCTGGATCACCTGGTTGAGCTGCTGGATGGCGCTGTTGATCTGGTCGGCGCCGCTGGCCTGTTCCTTGCTCGACGCGCTGATCTCCTGCACCAGCTCCGAGGTCTTCTGGATGTCCGGCACGAGTTTGGTCAGCATGGAACCGGCACGCTCCGCCACTTCGACGCTGGAGATGGACAGCCGGCTGATCTCGCCTGCGGCGGTCTGGCTGCGTTCGGCCAGTTTCCGCACTTCGGAAGCCACGACCGCAAAGCCCTTGCCGTGTTCGCCCGCGCGTGCGGCTTCGATGGCGGCGTTCAGGGCCAGCAGATTGGTCTGGCGCGCGATCTCTTCAATGATCGAGATCTTCGATGCGATCTCTTTCATGGCCGCCATGGCTTCGGTCACCGCCTTGCCGCTATCGATGGCGTCGTTGGCCGATTTGAGCGCGATCTTTTCTGTCTGCTGGGAATTATCGGCGTTCTGTTTGATCGTGGCGTTCATCTCTTCAACGGAGGATGAGGCCTCTTCCGCCGATGCAGCCTGCTCGGTCGTGCCTTGTGACATCTGCTCCGAACCGGCCGACAGCTGCTGGCTGCCCGAGGCAACATTGTCCGCCGCGGTCTTGACGTCGCCGACCACGGTCTTGAGCTTCTCCACCATGTTCTTCATGGCGCCCAGCAACTGGCCAAGCTCGTCATTGCTCTTGACCTCGATATTGAAGGTAAGGTCACCCTGTGCAAGACGGCCGGAGACGCCCAACGCCTCGTTCACCGGGTTGGTGATGCTGCTGGTGATGAAAAGAGTGATGCCGATGCTCACGATGATCGCGACCAGCGCGAGGGTGAACATGATAAGATTGGTGCTTCTGGTGAGGTCCGAAAAATATGATTCCATGCCTTCCATGCGCTTGTTGGATTCCGCAGCAAGTTCTTTGGTTGTTGCTTCGAGCTTATGGATCGAATCTTTGTACTCGTTAATGGCCGCATTGCCCTGCTGGGGTGTTATGACCGATCCGGCCTGGATCATGCTGTAAACATTCTTAAAACCGGCGTCGTAACTGGACAACTCGGCCTTCATGGTCTTCACTTCGTCCTTTTCAGCGTCAAGCACCACGACCTTCTCAAGATCATTGAGCCGCGCGGTCAACGCCTCATGCTGGTCCTTCCACTGTTCCATATATTTTGCTTCTTTGTCCTTGGCGCCGATGTTCAGGTACAGGTCTTTTTCGTACTGCCTGAGCGCGTGCACATTGGCCCTTGCCCGGGCGGCATGCTCGGCAATGGTCGCATCGCCCTTCAGCATCTTGATCGTTGCCGTGGACATGGCGTTGGTCCCCCAGTAGCCGGACCCCGCAATGCCGATAAGAAGCAGCAGCACGATTCCAAAACCCAAACCCAACCGCATCCCGATCCTCATGTTCTTCAGCATTCTTTTCTCCTTCACTAGATGTGACGTTAAAAAAATAAAAGCAGGTAAGCTGCGCTCGCCTGACCGCTATCCGCTGTCCTTATTGCTCGAACGCCGTGAGGCCGCCCGCCGAGGTAAGGGAGACCTCGTCCGCTTCCGCGATCTGCACCAGCTTCGGCACGTCCAGGACCAGCGCCACCGTGCCGTCTCCCAGGATGGTGGCGCCCGAAAGCCCCTTCACATCCCGGTAGTAGGTGCCGAGGTTCTTGATGACCGTCTGGTGGCCGCCGACAACATGGTCGACGACAAAGCCGATCCGTTTCTGCTCGACTTGCACGATAACGATCTGTTCGATGGCCGGCCCGGACCCGGCGATACTGAACTGTTCCCGCAGCCGCACATAGGGAACAATGTGCCCCCGCACGGTTATCATGTGTTTATTGTTGCCGGTTGCGGAAACGCCGGCCGTCAGTTCAACGCATTCGTATACCAGCGAAAGGGGGAAGATGAAGTGCTCTTCGCCGACCTTGGTGAGGAACCCGTCGATGATGGCCAGGGTCAGCGGCAGCCGGAGCGTGATCACGGTCCCGGCGCCCTTGTCGCTGCTGATCTCGATCGTTCCGCGAAGGGCGTCAATGGCCCGTTTCACCACATCGAGCCCCACGCCGCGGCCCGAAACGTTCGTAACGGTCGTTGCCGTCGAAAAACCGGGAAGCAGCACCAGCCCCAGGACCTCCTTGTCGGTCAGGTCCGCGTCGTCCCTGATCATGCCCCGCTCAAGAGCCTTGGCGCGGACCGCGTCGCGGTCGAGGCCGGCGCCGTCGTCCCTGATCTCGATCAGGACATGGGCGCCGGAGTGCACGGCGGAGAGGCTGATGGTGCCTACCCTGGGCTTGCGGGCCGCTGCGCGGACCCCGGGAGCTTCGATGCCGTGGTCGATGCTGTTCCTGATCAGATGGACCAGCGGGTCGCCGAGCTTTTCGATCACGGTCTTGTCCAGCTCCGTCTCGGCGCCTTCGGTGACGAGTTCCACGTCCTTTCCCAGTTCCTGTCCCAGGTCGCGGACCAGTCTTCTGAACCTGCTGAAGGTGGTGCCGATGGGCAGCATGCGGATGCTCATGGTCCGGTCTCGCATGTCGGCGGTCAGGCGTTCCACCTCTTCGGCAATGGAGAGCAGCACCGGATCGTTGCCCGAGGCG
>MHDY01000231.1:2740-9014 GCA_001803705.1 Nitrospirae bacterium GWC2_56_14
AGGCAGCCTCCACTTTATCGTTGGTAACGACGCCGGTTTCGACAAGCACTTCACCGACCCTCTTTTTCGATTTCAGCGCCTGCTGCAGGTCGGCAGGACCGATATCTCCCCGTTCGAGCAGGATCTCGCCCAGCTTCTTGTCGGCCGCCTCGTCGCCCTCGGCGCTTCCGTCCTCATCGACGATCTTGATCTTGATGTCGCTGCTGTCCTTGACAAAGATGAAGACGTCCTCTATGGCGTTGATCCCCTGCGCGGTCGTCAGCATAATGTCCCAGGACGTGTAGCACAGGTCGGGATTGAAATCTTCCAGAAAGGGAATGTCGTCGGTATGGGCCACGGCCTTATAACTGCCGAGGCCGGAAAGCTCATGCAGCAGGTCCAGGGGGTTGGTCCCTTCGGCAAGGATGTCCGGGGCAGGACGGAACTGGATCCGGTAGGTCACCTGTTTCCCCGAGGCCGGCGCCGGGGCCGCGCTGTCAGCCTGCTGTTTGGCCGCGCGGGCAGGTGCGACAACCCGCGGAGCACCGATGCCTGCCGGGATAAGCCTTTTAAACTGCGACTGGATCTCCTCGGTCAGCCCGGGAGTGATGGCACCGCCGCGGTAGTAAGCGTCGAACATCTCTTTGATCCGGTCGCGGGCCCGCAAGGTAAGATCGATGATCTCCTTGGTGACCGCGATCTTCCCTTTGCGCACGAGGTCGAAAAAATTCTCGATCTCATGCGTAAAAGCCGAAACATCGGTGAACTCGCAGGCGCCGCCCGAACCCTTGATGGTATGCATCACCCGGAACACCCGGCCGATATGTTCCTCGTCCCCCGGGGCTTCCTCGAGCTCCAGCAGCGCGGCTTCGAGCTCGGCAAGCAGGTCCTGCGCCTCTTCCTTGAATGCTTCACGGAGTTTGGCGACTATCTGCTCAGTGGACTCTTCGTCTATGGGTTCCCGGTCCTGGGTCATTGTGCTCTCCTGTTGTACTTGGCGGTCCAGAGACAGGTACTGTCCCTGTCGAGGCTGCATCCGGTCTGACGCAGATAGCCGGCTTCCTCTGCGGCCTTTTCCAGGACAACCGGCAGCGGTCCCGCAAAAACAAAGCGTTTTTGCAATCGTGCCGCGGACCGGTGGGCGGAGCAGAGCAGCTGAAGCAGGGGGAGGTCCGCGTGAGTTGCGTTCCGGAGATCAAAGGCCACTTCATCGACATTGATCAGCGTTTTTATAAACGATGTCCTTAATTCTTGCACCTGCTGCTGAGTAACCTCACCATCGCAGGTTATGACGCATTTATTGTCTGACCGATCGATATGGATGCCCATAAACTGTGCCCGCCTTATCTGCAACTGGTAATTGCCTGCTCTTCATGTATTTTGAACGACCGGTTCGGTTGATTGTACCGGAACCTGAAAAACCCATGTGCCCGATGACTCCTTGAACCCGAACAAGTGCTTTATTTTAGCAGAAAATATTAAGTCGCGTGCTTCAGATGCACTATTTTGCAATATCCATACCATCACATTATTTTTTTTTATTCCCTAAATTCAAATGGTTAATTGTTATTCGATTAAGTAACTGTCCGAAAAAACGACGGCGCTAATAGATCGATAGCCATAATTTGGCATGATGCGTCATATTGTATAAATGTAAGAAAGTTTTGCCGCGTTGTCCGGAGACGGCCGGAGAACTGCTCAATCTTGCGGCTCTGCTTCTTTTCGGATTTGCCTGCAACGCAGCGGAACCAGCGGGACATGAATGTGAATTCCGGCGCACAACAAAAAAGCCCCGGAAGGGTCCGGGGCTTGGATAAGGTATATGCAATAGAACTGTTTAGGAAATGACCTAGGCCTTCATTACGTTGGCGGCCTGAAGTCCCTTGGGGCCCTTCACAACCTCGAAGGTGACCTTGTCGCCTTCATTCAACGACTTGAAGCCATCGCCTGCGATTGCCGAAAAATGCACGAATACATCCTCGCCATTCTCCTGCGTGATGAAACCAAACCCCTTGCTGTTGTTGAACCACTTGACAACGCCATTTGCCATTTTTACCATCTCCTATGCTTCTTTGATTGAATTTTATCCGGGAATACTCCACGGATTGGTGAAGCATACCGTTTTCCCGGGACCGTGTCAAGCTGATATTTACGTTTTTGGCGGGTTGTCAGTATCATCTGCTCCCACTGAGTTCCATCGCTATAGTATCATTTTTTTCCAGTTCGGCAACGTTTTGTTGATGGTTTGAAAGACCGCGCCTGATGCATGAACGCTTCAAGACGGGTGAGGGTCTGAGAGTCCCCTTGCCCTTCATAGGCGACATTGAGGAGCGGAATGTTGTTGTGGTCTTCTCGCACGCGCTTCAGCACGGCGCTCGCTATCGTGCCGGGCATGCAGGTGAAGGGCATCACGTTCACGAGGCCGGAAACACCCCGGTTTATATAGTCAATGGCCTTGCCCACCGACAGCACGGCTTCTCCTTCAAAGGAATGGTGGATATAGGGTCCGGCCGCGAGCAGGGTCTGTTCGATGCTCGGCTCGCGCAGGCTCCGGAGGTTCCCGTTGAATCCGCTCAGGAGCCGGCGTTCGTCGCGGTGCTGGACCCATCCGGTCAGGTATGCCTTGAGCAGCGCCTTCCAGGAGCGGTTCATCGTCGCCGACGTCTTGGCCGTTGCGTTCACGTACAGGATCCACTCCGAAATGGGCGCGACCCAGGCTTCGCCGCCGAGCTTCTCGATCTGCCGCACCACATCCTCGTTGCCAAAGCGGTTGGAGCGGAGATAGATCTCTCCCACCACGCCGATGACGGGCCTGGTGCGTTCGGCGATTTGAATGCCCGAAAATTCTTCGTACACTTCGCGGAGGACCGGCAGCAGGTCGGCCCGGCCTTCGATGGCAGCAGCCACGTTCTGAAGCGCGGCTTGATAGACCCGGTCCGTCTGTCCGTGAAGCTTTTCGTAGGGCCGGTGCTCCCACAACGCTTTTTGAAGCATGTCCACGGCGAATACGCCGCGCCAGAACAGGAGCACAAAGTTCCTGTCCAGCATCCTGAAATCTTCGTGGAGCGACTCATCCTGCATGGGAGAAAGGACCTGCACCCGGTCGAGCCCCAGTTTGTCAAGGACCTGCCGGTGGTAGCGATTGTACAGACCGAACCTGCAGGGCCCTTTCCCGGCCGGCATGAAGAACGCGCTCCTGTCGGGGTCGAAGCCGGGCCTGCGCGTTGCCTTGATCATGTCGCCGGTGGTGAGGGCGAGGGGATAACACTCGCGTCCCGAACTGTGCTCTCTGCCGATCCGCACGGTCTCGTCATCGGACTCGGGCAGCACTTCGGTTTCCACGCCGCAGGACCGGAACGCGGCAGCGAGCGCATGGCCGTGGTCGGTCATGGGCGGAAAATACACTTTTTTCCTATGGATCGGTCCGTTGCTTCTTTTCTTGATGACGAAAGACCCTCTCGGGCCGCTCCGGCCTTTGCTGCCCAGGCTGTCCAGAAACGCCTCGATCCTCGTGATCGCCCCGGCATCGGCGCTGTGCTCGTCGATCTCCAGCTGAAGAAAGGGCTTGCCGGACATTTCATCCCTGAAAAAGTGCGTGATGAACGAATCAGGGCCGCACCCGAAATTGGTAAGGTACAGCGGGTAGAGGCCGGGGTGACCTCTGATGATCCTCGCGGCGGCCAGGATCTTCTGTCCCGACCGCCAGTACATGTCCTCAAAACCGGCATTATCTGCGCCGTGGATCGGGAGGAAGTCCATGGGAATGACCTGGATGCCGAGATCGCGTATCTTGGCCGGCAAGTTCATGTTCACGCCGGAGTCGCAGGTGTTATAATTCCGGCCGATGAGCACGAGCGCCTTTTCTCCGGGTTTGATCGCTGAGAGGACCGAACGGCCGCGCTCCTCGACAGCATGCTGCGATTTTTCCTGCGCCTGTTGACCGAGCCTCCGGGCCCGGGTAACCGCTGCCCTGCTCTTTCCAAGCGCTGCGCCCAGCGCCTGCATGGTCCTGTTGAAACGACGCTCGTCCTGCAGGTAGAGGACCGGTTCGATCGTTTTTACGTTGTCGAAACAGATCGACGAGCGGGCGATATAGGGCAAAGCCTGGGCATAGGGACAGGCCTGGGAGCCCCGGATCTGGTCCTGATCCCCGGCCGCAGGGAACCGGATGAAGCTCGGCATGAACAGGATGTCCACTTTTTTGTCGATGAGGTCCTGAATGTGGCCGAGCGCGACCTTGGCCGGAAAACAGGTCTCCGCCGCCGTGGCCTCGAGCGCCTGGTTGATCAACGCCCGGTTCGTGCGTTCCGACAATACAACGCGGTAGCCAAGCTCGGAAAAGAAGGTTTGAAAGAACGGCAGAAAATCGCTCACGTACAGCATCCGCGGGATGCCGATGGTTACTGAAGTTTCAGCGGCTTGAGGCGACGGGGCCGCAGTGAGAAACAGCTGGTCCCGCTCCGCGAACAGGTCCGGCAAGGCGCCGGCAAACGCTGTTTTTTTCTTTACATCATACTTCTCGCACCGGCTGCCGTAAAAAAGCGGCTTCTCGTCGCCGAAAACCACTCTGCGGATATCGCATCGGTTCGCGCATTCCCCGCACTCAAAGGTCGTTACTGTGTACGCTCGTTCGCTCAGGTCAAAACCCTTGAACGCGCTATTCCCCGAATGTTCCCGCATGGCAAGTGTGGCCGCGCCGATCGCGCCGGTCACTTCATGATGAGGTGGTACCGTGATGGGCTTGCCCGTGATCGTCTCGAAGGCGGACACCACGGCCTTGTTGGCCGCGACGCCGCCCTGGAAGAAGATCCGGTCTCCAATGCGCTTGCCAGCCACGACCTTGTTCAGGTAGTTATAAGCAATGGAGTAGGCCAATCCGGCGGTAAGTTCTTCCACGCCCGAGCCGGTGTTCATGGCGTGCACCAGGTCTGATTCCATAAACACGGTGCAGCGTTCGCCGAAGCGGCAGGGCGATTCCGCCTCAAAAGCCCTGCTTTCGAAATCATGTTTGATGCGGATGCCGAGCCGCTCCGCCTGTTCCTCGAGGAACGATCCCGTGCCCGCGGCGCAGGCCTTGTTCATTTCAAAGTCCACCACTGCCCCGTCCCGCAGGCTGATGTATTTCGAGTCCTGCCCGCCGATCTCGAAGATGGTGTCCACCGCGGGATCGATGGCTGCCGCAGCCGTGGCCTGTGCGGTGATCTCGTTCCTGATCACGTCGGCGCCGATCATATGGCCGGTCAAATACCTGCCCGAACCGGTCGTGGCCGCGCCCAGGATCTTCACGCGCGAACCCACCTCCGCCCCGACCTCGGCAAGCCCCTGCTTCACCGCTTCTATGGGCCTGCCTGCCGTGGGGAGATAGCGCTTTGACAGCACGCGCATCTCCTTATCGATGACGACCACATTCGTTGAAACAGACCCCACATCCACTCCCAGGTAGGCCTCGATCAGACCATCGGCATGGGGCCGGAGATCCTGGCCGGGATTCGGCATAATTCCGCAGCTCCTGACAAGGCGGCTCACGCCGGAAGAAGCGATCTTTTCTCCCGATACAAGGAAGTCCGAAAGCGCGGACGCGCCGCGGTAGGAAATGGGTTGAGGGGAGGTGCCCATGACCATGAGCGCTGCGCCGATGGCGCCCGAGGTGGCGAAGTGCTCCGGCACCACCAGGTCCGCTTCCGACAACTGCAGAACTTCACGGAAGGCCCGACCCATGCCGGGGTTCGCTGCCACGCCGCCGAGAAACAGGATCGGCTTATGGAATTTTTTGCCTTTGCCCACGGTGGCCTTGAAGTTTCTGGCCATGGCAAAGCAGAGCCCGGCCACAATATCGTAATCCGGCGTGGCAATCTGCTGGAGATGGATCATGTCGCTCTTGGCAAAAACGCTGCACCGGCCCGCAACGCGGGGCGGTTTTTTTGATTTAAGGGCGATCGCGCCGAACTCCTCGATGGTGAGATGAAGACGGGCGGCCTGCTGGTCAAGGAACGAACCCGTGCCCGCAGCGCAGGCCGCATTCATGGAAAAGTCTTCGATCCTGCCCTGGGAGGACGCCGGATCGCGCGCCAGGGTGATGAGCTTCGCATCTTCACCCCCCAGCTCGATAACGGTGCGCGTCTCGGGATAATGCCGTCCGGCAAAAGCGGACTGTGCAAGGATCTCGTTGACGAACCGGGCGCCGATAAGCTCTGCAGCCTGCTTGCCGCCGCTGCCGGTGATGCCCGCCGCCTTGACCCCGGCCAGGGAAAACCGCGATGCCAGGGAAACGAGCTCCTGTTCAAGCGAGCTGAGC
>MHDY01000231.1:9026-10305 GCA_001803705.1 Nitrospirae bacterium GWC2_56_14
ATGCGCGTGTAGGTCTCGGAAAGCAGACCGGCATGAGCGTCAATGAGCGCGGTCTTGATGCTGACCGAGCCGATGTCAATGCCGAGAAAAAGATCGCTGTGCATGTGAACAAGTCCTCGTCAAAAAGCTGGTGTGCATGCCCGGATCAGACGTATCCGGAGCCGTGCAGGAACTTATGCGTGTCGTATTATAAGGAGAACCGCAACCGGAGTCAACCTGCGCGGCAGGCCCTTGGTGGAACCGTTGTTTATTTGTAACTATTCAGCATATCTGAACCCATATGGGCGTAAACCGGACAAAAAAACAATTCCGGTCTAATCAACCGCTAATGCACGCGAATACACGCTAATGTTCTTTTTGAATTTTTCGCGTTCATTCGCGTCCATTAGCGGTTATTGCCACCGTGCTTTAATCGCTGAAATCCTCGTAGCGGGGATAATGTTTTGACCTGAATAGTTGCGTTTATTTTACGCTGCTAACAAAAAGTTGCAAACAATATTAAAAAATGATATATAATACCTTATCATCAGCCGCGGTCATGATGATCCCCGCTGCAGCGGAAAGGTTCGTATATGCATCTGCGGGAATTCTATTCTTAAGGTGTGAACAGTATCGTATACTTTCGCTGACGCCGCAGCAGGCTGCGAGATTAACATCCGCTCTTGAATTCACCGACCAAGGAGCAGCATGGCCGAGCTCTCAGGCACCGTAAAAAATCTCGTGATCCCCTGGCTTTTTCAGGACCTCAAAAACGATAAAAAGACCGGCACCGCGGTCTTCGAAAAGGACGGCGCGACCAAGAAGATCTTTTTCAACAACGGCGACATCATTTTTGCGTCTTCCAGCCTCGCCGAGGACCGGCTGGCCGAGTTCCTGGTGCGGACCGGCAAGATCAGCGCAGAGCAGCGCGATACGCTCGCAGAAACGGTCAGGACGTCCGGCAAACAGGAAGGCACCGTGCTCATAGAGCGCGGCATCATCAAGCCCGCCGACCTGGTCGACCAGGTGAACCTGCAGGTAAAGCGGATCATCCTGGACCTGTTCTCCTGGCGGAACGGCGCCTATCAGTTCAATGAAGGACCGCTGCCGCAGGCCGAGATCATTCCCCTCTCCATGACCACGGCACACCTGATCATGGAGGGGATCGAAGCGCTGGAGTGGCAGGTCATCCGCAGAGTACTCCCTCCGCCCGAGACCGTGCTCCGGGCTGCGGCGGTCCCGCCCCGGCTCTTTCGCCTCGCCGACCTGACCCCGGAACAGAAGAACATCTATGCCATGA
>MHDY01000232.1:0-6059 GCA_001803705.1 Nitrospirae bacterium GWC2_56_14
TCTGCACGCTGGCGACCGCAGACGGCGACCAGCCGCGCGTGCGAGGATTCTTCACGGTCTTCTTTGATGACGACAGGATATACTTCACGACCGGCGCGCCTAAGGATGTGTATAAGCAGCTGGTCAAAAATCCGAAGGTTGAACTTTGCTACCTCACGCCGGGTTTCGGCATCATGCTGCGCATCTCAGGTACGGTCGAATTCGTGAATGACCGCGCCAAGAAACAAAAGCTGATCGAAGAAAAGAGCTACCTCAAGGACTTCACCCCGGATAGCCCGGAGTTCATTTTAATGAAGCTTCCGCATGGCACGGCGCGCTTCTGGACGATCACGGACAATATGCGGGAAAAGGATACGAAAGCGATCGAGTTTTAATCAGGTCGGATTTTAAAGTAACCGTACTACAATCACCCTCCCCTTAATCATCCCCTCCCATGGAAGGGAGGGGGAGAGTTAATCTGCCCCGACTTAACGGCCTGCCTTGAACTTCCCCAGCTTCTTCGCCAGCGCCTCTGTCTCATTCAGCAGCGTCTCTATCTGATCCAGTCCCCGGTCCCAGAACCGTCTGTCCGCGATGTCCACGCCGAGTTTCAGGAAGATGTTCTTCGGGGAATCCGACAAACCTGCTGAAAGAAAACCTTTTACCTTGTCGATGTATGCCGCGTCCTTCTTCACCCCGGCCTGAAGCGATTTGGATATCAGGAGCCCGCTTGCATAGGAATAGACGTAGAAGAAGTAGCGGATATGGCTCCAGTAGACCCACCAGTTCGCGGCGCCGGGCGACTGCTCCACGGCAGATCCCATGTAGGCTTCCATGTGCTTACTGAAGAGCGCGCCGATATTCTCTTTGGAAAGATATCCACGCTTGCGGTATTCCTGGTGCAGTTCCTGCTCAAAACGATAGCAGGCCACCTGTCTGAAAATGGAAGAGACATCGTCGTTCAGCTTTTGCATCATAATGGCAAGCCGCAGCTCATCATCGGCCGTGTGGAGGATCTCGTCCAGCACGAAGTCCTCCATGAAGGTGCTGGCCACTTCGGCGGTGGAGGTGGGGGTGCCAAAATCGAGGGCATGCTGCTTTTCGCGGATCAGCTCGTTGTTGATGCCGTGTCCCAGTTCGTGGGCAATGGTCAGCACGTCGTGCAGCGTGCCGGTGTGGTTCAGCAGGATGTAGGTGGGCTGGGTCATGAGATGGTGGATGCAGAAGGCGCCGCTGTCCTTGCCCTTTTTGGGGAGCGCGTCGATCTGTCCATGCTCAAGGAAACCGGCAAAGATCCTGCCGAACTGCGGGTCCAGCTTGTTCATGACGGAAGAGACGAGGTTTGCGGCAGCCCGAAAGGGGTACTTTTTTGCCACCTCGCCGTACTCGACATTCCGTTCGTGGTACCTGAGCTTCTTGACCTTCAGCAATTTAGCCTTGAGCGCGTAGTAGCGGGACGATATGGCAAACCGGTCGGCGACGGAATCGATGAGCGTGTCCACGACCTCGCTCTCGATGTCGTCGCTCAGGTGGCGCAACTGGTCGGGGCGGGCCGTGCCCCGGAGCTCGTCATCGACCTTTTTGTTCTGGAGCACGGAGTTGAGCTCTGCCTCGGCAACATCCAGATGTTTTTGCAGGATGTCGTTGAAGGCGGCTGCGGCCGCGTCCCGGACCGGCTTCTGCCCGTTGTTCATGAGCCCCACGATCTCGGAAAAAGAGCGCGGCTTGCGGGTCCCGCCCGCGGCGGCAATGACGCGTTCCTCCTTCGACAGGAAGCCCGAAGTCATTTTTGTCCAGTTGGCGTAAGATGTCGAAGCTTTGAGGTTCAGGATCTTTTCCTCGGGTTCGCTCAGATGGAACCGCGATTCCGCAAAGACCCGCTCCAGGAAGTGGCGGTACTTCCGGAGCGCTTCGTGCTGCAGGAACTTCTGCTGCTGTTCCGGTTTGATCCGGGCGATGCGCAGATAAAAGAACTGGCTGTCGTTCTCGATCTTCTTGCTGAAGGCTTCGACCTTGTTGAACTGCGCCTTGAGCTTCGGGTCGTTCTGGTCCTGCTGGGTCCTGAGCCAGAAATAGTATCCCTCGTCTCCGTCCGTTCCGAAGCGGCCTTTCCATGCCTCGTACTGGTCCAGGGCCTCCCGCAGCACCGCTGGGTCCTCCAGATAGTCGGTCCGGTCCTTCCATGCGTTGATGAACGCGTAGCTTTGCTTCTCAACGCGCTTTCGCTTCTTCTCCATGAGCGGGTCGTTGTCGCTTGCGAACAGCGGCGTGAGGTCCCACGTGGTTCTATGAATGCGCAACGAGGGCGCTTTTATTCTGGCCATGTCTTCCTTCCTTCCTTCTTTCTTACTTGCTCTGATAGTTCGCTCGTATCCTTGAACAGTATACCCGTCTTCCGGGTGTTCGTCCAGGCCGGGCACAAAAACAGGTTCATCTCTTTTGCAATCGTTTTTTTCGATCAAATCATGCCGGTGTTAAAAGGGAGGAATCAAGAACAATCGCAAAGATATACTGAGCACGGTCTGAACTGCACTTTTTCTTGACCGCATGCCGATTCTGAAGTAATATTGAGCATCGCTATCAGTAAGCGGGGAGTGCCATATGACCCAAAAACAGAAGTTGCTGGAACGGGTGCTAAGCGGCGCTTCCGACACAAATATTGACTTTGATGAGATGTGTCAGCTGATGAGAACGCTGGGATTTCAGGAGCGGATTCGCGGTAGTCATCATGTCTTCTCGAAAGACGGCGTTGAGGAAATTCTGAATGTGCAACCGCGAGGCGCTCAAGCCAAGCCCTATCAGGTTAAACAAGTCCGCAGTGTTATTGTAAAATATAAACTGGGAGCAAGCATATGAACAAGTATGAAGTGATCATCTATTGGAGCAAAGAAGACGATGCTTTTATCGCTGATGCACCTGAACTTCCCGGTTGTGCGGCGGATGGAGCTACGTACCAGGAAGCACTTGCCAATCTTGAGGTCGTGATCCAAGAGTGGATTGAAACAGCAAAGGAACTGGGCCGGCCGATCCCCGAGCCGAAAGGTCGCCTCGTATTCGCATAAAATCAGTATTTATCCGATAGTCCTGCAACTCCCGCCTGTTATCCCGCGCTCACTGGTCAAAATAAAACATAACGTGACTGTTTTTTCTTCGCGATCTCACGCCGCCTTTGCCACGCCTGTCAGGTTTGCCAGCGCCTTGAGCGCCAACTCATAATCAGGATGGTTGCCTTGCTCCGGCACGATCTCCCGGTAGCGCACGACGTCCTCCTTATCGAGGATAAAGACCGAGCGGGCAAGCAGGCGGAGTTCCTTGATCAGGACCCCGTAGGCTTCGCCGAAAGACCCGGTTCGGTGGTCGGACAGCGCCACGACCTTTTCGATCCCGGCAACGGTGCAGAACCGCGCGATCGCGAAGGGCAGGTCCATGCTGATGTTCAGCACGACGATGTCCGACGGAAGCAGGGACGCTTCATGGTTGAAACGCCTCGCTTGCAGGTCGCAGACCGGGGTGTCAAGCGACGGTGTCACGCTGATCACCTTGATCTTGCCTGTGTAATCGCTCAGTTTTACTTCCTGGAGGTCCTTGTCCAGCGCAATGAACCCGGGCGCCTTGGCGCCGACGGGCAGGTCCGATCCCAACAGGGTCATTGGTTTACCCCTCATGGTTATGATCCCTTTTCTTTCCATAGTGCCACCCCCTGAAAAAATGCCCTGAGTAACAGCACATCCCTTCCCTCTGGGCACTCATGTCCTATAATTAAGATAGAACAAGTCCCGTATAATGTCAAGGAAGCCTTGCCGTCCTGCGCGCGGGCTGCGTGCGCGGACCTGCGCGCCATCAGGGGACAAGATTAATTGTGCAGTTTTTTGTGCGCTTTTTCGCTTCACCTCTCCAGGTGACTATGTTATACTTCGCGCCATGGTGATTAAGGAACTGTTCCCCCTTGACCAGTTGCTGCAGCAACGGGCCCGGCTCTCTGCCCGCAAGACCTTCATCAAGTTCGAGGGCGCCAACTTCTCCTTTCAGGAGATGGACCGGCTGGCAGGGGTCTATGCAGCCTACCTCCTCGGCCAGGGTTTGAAGCGCGGCGACCGGGCGGCGCTCCTCAGCCAGAACAACCCGTACTACGTGGCCGCATACTTCGGCATCATCCGGGCAGGCGGTATCGTCCTTCCGCTGAACAACCTCCTGACGCATGAAGAGATCGATTTTATCCTGAACGATGCGGGCGCGCAGACCTGTTTTTTCGACCGCGAATGCAGCGGCACCGTCGACAAACTCAGGGGGAAAAGCTCCCGTTCCTATGTTCTGCTGGACGACGTTGCAAGCTCCGCAGGCAATGCCGTGCCGGTCGTGCCGACGCCGGCCCACGGCGTCGAAGACATTTCGACCATTCTCTATACGTCCGGCACCACCGGCAGCCCCAAGGGCGCGCTCCTGACGCACCGGAACATCATGGCCAACGCGCTCGCCTGCGCCGCCGCGATCCACATTTCCCCGAAGGACCGGTTCGTCGTTTTCCTGCCGCTCTTCCACTCCTTTACGTTCACAGTCTGCGTCGTCATCCCGCTGGTCACGGGATCGCTCATTTCGCTCCTGCCGTCGGTGCGGCCTTTCTCGCGCGTGGTGAAGCGCCTCATCCTGGACCGGATCACGCTGTTCGTCGCGATCCCCACGGTCTACAAGATCCTGGCGGAAAAGAACATGCCGTTCCTCGTCAAGCTGCTCCTGAACCTGCGGCTCTGCGTGTCCGGCGCTGCCCCGCTGCCGGTGAAGGTGATCCAGGACTTCGAAGCCGCCTTCAAGGTGCCGCTGCTCGAAGGGTATGGCCTCACCGAGGCCTCGCCGGTCGTGTCCATCAATCCCGACGACCATGGCAGGAGGAGGCCCGGTACGGTCGGCCTGCCGCTGCCCGGCATCGAGGTGCGCGTCGTGGACGATGAAGGGAAGCCGCTTGCCACGGGCGTGCCGGGCGAGCTGCTGGTAAAGGGGCCCAACGTGATGACGGGGTACCTGAACCGGCCCGAGGATACCGCCAAAACCATCCGCGAAAACTGGCTCTATACGGGCGACATCGCAGCGCTTGATGGGGATGGGTATATCAAGATCATTGACCGGAAAAAGGACATGATCATTGTCGACGGCCTGAATGTCTACCCCTTCGAGGTCGAAGAAGTGCTGTACCGCCACAGCGCGGTCAAGGACTGCGCCATGATCGGCGTGCTGCACGGCGGGGACAAAGAGATCCCGATCATGTATGTCGTCCTGAAGGATGGGCACCAGGTGACGCCCAAGGCATTCCGCGAGTTCCTTTCCGAGCATGTGGCCCACTATAAGATCCCGCGGCGCTTCCTGATGATCGACGAACTGCCGCGGACGGCTACCGGCAAGATCCTGAAGAAAGAGATCAGAAAAATGTACCTTGCCACGGAAATGAAGACGACTGGCTGATCAAGACGGTATTCTGTTCTTGCTGCGCCTAACCCGCCGTTTTTAAAGGCTAAATTTATTGCGATTTGGCCGACAACAGATAAATAACTTGATATAATAGGCTTACGAGAAACGACCGGAATTTACCCGATTCCTGCAACAAAAATAAATTTTCAGAAACATCAAAAAAGGCCATTCACAGAAAAGGAAAACTCACTCCCCATGAACTCTTTCAAGAACGATGAAGACCTTGTCCCCTCTCGCAGCACGGTCATGGCAGTTATCCTGGCGGTTCTCTTCTTTCTTGCGCTGCTGCCGGACGCGGCCCGTGCAGAATTCAAGAAGACCAAGATCGCCGTACTCGACTTTCAGGTCCAGGGCAGGCAGCACGATAACGCCGATATGGGCAAGATTGTCGCCGAATGGTTCATCACCGCGCTGGTGCAGGAAGGCCGGTTCGATGTGATCGAAAGGCGGCTGCTGGAGAAGGTCATCGAAGAGCAGAAGATCGGGGTCTCGGGGATCGTCGATGAGGGCAGCGCCTCAAAGCTCGGCAAGGTGCTGGGCGCGAAGATCGTGATCACCGGGACGGTGCTGGAGTTCCAGAACGTCCTTGAGGTCAATGCCCGCATCCTTGAGGTGGAGAG
>MHDY01000232.1:6073-6824 GCA_001803705.1 Nitrospirae bacterium GWC2_56_14
CCGCGGAGAACGTTAAAAGCACCAGCGGCGCTGCCCGGCTTGAGGACCTTGTCTTCGAGATGGCACAGAAGATCATCAGCGATTTCCCGCTGGAAGGCTATATTGCCCAGCGTGAGGAAAAAACCGTGCTTCTTGATCTCGGCCAGCGGGCCGGCATCCGGCGGGGCATGCGGTTCATCGCATTCAAAGAAGGCAGGGTGATCAAGCACCCCAAGACAGGCGAGATCCTGGACATAGAAACCATAGAGGCCGGCGAGATCGAGATCGTCGAGGTCAATACCAAGACCGCAAGGGGTACGATTGTCAGAGAAATGTCGCCGGGAGCGGTTGAATACGGCATGATGGTGAGGAGTGCTACCAAGGAGCAGAGCATGCGTTTGGAGGAAGCGGCTCCGCGCGAGGTGGTAAGGCAGGAACGGGTCCAGGAAGAACCGGAACGGAAGCAGGAAGAACCGAGAAAAAAGAGACCAGAACGGAAAACGATCATCTTGGCGCCGTCATTCTGATGTTTTCACTGCGGGACGAGCAGGGAGGACCGTCCGACGACAGAGGTGCAGGTGGTTTTGTTATGGAGTTATTTCAAGTCGATCTTATAAGGAGGGTGCAGAGAATGAAAAAGTTGCTCGTAGTACTGGTTGGTATTTTCCTGTTTGCAGTTGCAACAACAGCTTTTGCAGAAGTAAAGGCTACTGTTGGTGTGAAGGCATGGGCAAACAAGTGGGATTGGAAAATTGAGGATAATCTTGGTAAT
>MHDY01000232.1:6851-10541 GCA_001803705.1 Nitrospirae bacterium GWC2_56_14
CTCATGGTTGGACCAAGCTTGAACCTGCGGTTCGGGGACCATTTTTTTGTCGGAGCAAGCTATTTGATGACCACGAAAGATTACGAATCTGGCGATTGGGACCTTGGCTCGGGTTCAGGCACAGGTACCATGTCTTTTGAGAGGAAAGACCTTGACCTGACCATGGGGATCATGTTCTCTCGCTATTTCGGAGCGTTTGTGGGCTATAAGACCATTGATGCGCCGGCCACAGGTACCGATCCTTCAATTGGCCTTTCTGGGGCCGATATGGGTACATGGACGCTCAAGGGCCCAGGTTTTGGCCTGGTTGCGAGCATTCCTCTTGGCGGGTCTGCCGCACTCTATGGCAACCTGGCTTTTATGAAAATGGAAGACAAGTGGGAGTTTGCCTCAGGCGGCTCATCTTCGTCAACCGATTACACGGGAGGCTCTCTTGAGTTGGGCGCTGCCGTAGCATTTACGCAGTCTTTTTCCGGCACGCTCGGGTACAAGATACAGTCGTTCTCTGGCGATTATACGGGAGGAACGGATACCCATACATTCTCGGGAGTCACCCTTGGGCTCAATTTGACTTTCTAAGGTAAAATGAAGCTTTACTAGTACCTAATCACGTAGTTCATATAAAGGCAGCCCTTCGGGGCTGCCTTTTGTTTGGTTCGATCAGTACGTTGTCTTGTCATGCCGGCATTTAACGGGTATACTGAAATTATTTTAATAGAGACAGCGCGGGGGAGGACCATGATCCAGGTGACGCGGAACATATCGCTTGAAGAGCGCGAGATCGAGCTGCATTTCGTCCGGGCCTCGGGGCCGGGCGGCCAGAACGTGAACAAGGTTTCAACGGCAGTGCAGCTGCGGTTCGATGTGGGCAACTCACCCTCCCTGCCGGGGGATGTGCGCACGCGCCTGATCCGCCTGGCAGGCAGGCGCATCACGCAGGAAGGGATCCTCATCATCGAAGCGCGGCAGCACCGCACGCAGGAGCGGAACCGCGAGGACGCCATCGCCCGGCTCGTGGAGCTGATCCGGAAAGCAACGGAGCGGCCCACGCCGCGGAAAAAGACCAAGCCGTCAGAAGCGTCGAAGGAGAGACGGATCGAGTCCAAGAAGCAGCGGGGCAGTGTAAAGAAAATGCGCGGTGCGGCATATTCGGAGTGACAGGGTGAAGAGTGAAGTGAGAAGTGTGAAGAGTGAAGTTTGAAGTGAGAAGACCTGCATTATTATGAATCTTATCCTTCTGTTTAACGAGGACTTTATTGAACCCAATGGCCGCGTGCGGCTTACGGGCCGCCGGCTCAAACACGTGCGGGAGGTTCTGCGCGTGTCGGTAAACGACGAGCTTTGCGTTGGACTGGTAAACGGGAACATCGGTGTGGGCAGGGTAACAGCGCTTGATGATTCGGTCCTTGAAATGGACGTACGATTAGAGCAGGCGCCGCCACTGCCGCTGACCGTGACGCTCATCCTGGCCCTGCCGCGGCCCAAAGTGCTGCGGCGCGTGCTCCGGTCCGCAGCCGTGCTTGGTGTCAAGCGGATCATGCTGCTCAACTGCTTTCGCGTGGAAAAAAGTTTCTGGCAGAGCCCGTTCCTTGAGCAGGAGGCGATCAACGAACAACTGGCGCTGGGCCTTGAGCAGGCCCGCGATACGGTCCTTCCCGCGGTCACGCTCTGCCGGCAGTTCAAGCCTTTTGTGGAGGACATGCTGCCGGGGCTGATACAGAATACGATTCCCCTCGTAGCGCACCCCGCAGCGGAAGCGCCTTGTCCCCGCGCCCTCGGCGGAGCTGCAACCCTCATCATCGGTCCTGAGGGAGGGTTTATCCCCTATGAGATCGAAAAGCTCAGGGCCTGCGGATGCGCGCTGGTCAGCCTGGGAGAGCGGATACTGAACGTCGAGACCGCTGTGCCCGCCCTGCTGTCGCGCTTGTTCTGATCGGTGTATCTGCCCGCAGAATTTCGCAGAGAAAAACCAGGCATTCATGGGGAGGGGAGCAATTTCTCTGCAAAGGTACGGTTTTTTCATCCAAAAAAGATTTTTTATCTGTAGATCTTTGTTTTAATCCGCGTTTATTAGATTTTATCTGCGTCCAAATGCCTTTTTAGGTGTCACCCTCCCTCAACTCCAAGCGCCGCGTAAAAAACAGTTTATTTTGGGGTGACAATTGGTGTACTATGCGGCACTTCGGTTTTCAACAGGGCTGTTCAGATTTTCCGTATCCGACTCTTACCTGCAGTGATCGGTGTCAACTGCCCTTTTCAGGTTGTATACTTAAGCAATAACCGTGCATAAACGGGTGAGGCTGCATGAAGAAACGGAGTATTTTTTTCAGATTGATGGTCGGGTATGTGATCGTTCTCGCCCTGGCTACCGGTGTCAGCGTGTACGCCATCAGCAAGCTGGGAGAGATGCGCGATGTCACCCATTCCATCATTCTCGTGGACAATCCTTTTCTGGACCTTCACAACAAGTTGTCCGACGCCCTGCTGTCGGAGACGCGGTATGACAAGAAATACACCATTCTGCGTGACAAGGCCCTGCACGATAATTTCCTTGCCGCCCGCGCGCAGTTCGAACAGTATCTTGACGAGGCAGCACGGATCGCGGATACCGACGAGATGCGGGCCGTCATACTGCGGGTCCTGGGTTTTCACCAGTTCTACCAGGCGCTGTTCAATGAAGAGGCCGGCTATATCATGTCCGGCAAGAAGTATGACGCAGCCCGGTACAATGAAGACAAGGAAAAAGCAGTTGACTCCCTGATGAACGAGCTGATGCAGGTCAGGGTCCTGAGCCAGAAGAGCATCTTCGGCAAGGTCCACCAGTTGAACAAGGCAGGGGTCCGGGCGATCAATGCCGCCATGGTGACGACCGCAGCGGCCCTCATCTTCGGCGTTGTGCTTTCTCTCATCATTACGGCGAGCATCACCAAGCCGCTTGCCGTCATGAAGCGGAAGACCGCGGAGATCAGCAGCGGGATCTACGAAGCCGACCTGACCCTGACCTCCCCGCCCGAGATCGCCGCTTTGGGCGAGTCCTTTAACCTGATGTGCGTGAAGCTGAAGACCGTGGACAAGATGAAATCGGATTTCTACGCGCTCATGTCGCACGAACTGCGCACGCCCCTGACGTCGATCAAGGAGGGCACGAACCTGTTCCTGGAGGGGCAGGTCGGCGAGGTGACGGAAAAGCAGAAGAAGATCCTGTCCATCATCGCCGAGGAGAGCAACCGGCTCATCGATCTCGTCAACTCCCTGCTCGATATTGCGAGGCTCGAAGCGGGGATGGTGGCGTACAACTTTTCGACAACCGACCTTAATCCGCTGGTGATGCGGGCCATAAAAGAGGTCACCCCGCTGGCACAGGCGAAGCGCATCACCATCGAAAAGGACCTGAACATTCTGCCGCTGGTGCCGCTCGATGCGGAGCGCTTCCTGCAGGCGCTGCGGAACCTGATCGGCAATGCGCTGAAATTCACGCCCCGGGGCGGGACCGTGACCGTCGCCTCCCGCCCGACCGAGAAAGGCGTTGCCATCTCGGTGGCGGACACGGGTCCGGGCATCCCGCCGGAGCATGCAGCGGTCATTTTCGACAAGTACCGTCAGGCTGTTGTTGCCGGCGCGCAGAAACTGCAGGGGACCGGCCTGGGGCTGGCGATCGTCAAGCATATCGTACAAGATCATGGAGGCAGG
>MHDY01000233.1:0-11215 GCA_001803705.1 Nitrospirae bacterium GWC2_56_14
AAAAAGGCGGGGCTCACCATCGCGCTCATTGTGGCGCTCGTGCTTTCGATCATGCACTTCATGAACGTAGGGTTCATGGATATGCTCGAGGAAAAGACGCTCGATTTCCGGTTCAATGTCCGGGGTGCCATCACGCCGGGCCCGGAAACGGTCATCGCAGCAATCGATGAGAAAAGCATTAATAAGCTCGGTCGGTTCCCCTGGCCCCGCTCGGTCTGGGCCCGTGTCGTGGACCGCCTGACCGAACTGGGCGTCCGGGTAATCGTGTTCGACGTGTTCTTTGCGGAGTCGGAGAATGTCGCGTCCGACGACCTGTTCCAGCAGGCGATCATGCACAGCGGCCGCGTTGTCCTGCCCGTGGTATTCGATTTTACCGAAGCGGGCTACAAGGAATCGGGATTCACCGACAAGAAACTTGATTTCATGACGCCCTCGGCCTTCGCCGTGCTCAGGAACACGGGCGGGCCCATAAGCCCGTTCTCTGCCCGGATGGTCCTGCCGCCGCTGCTGCGGTTCTCCGCGTTCGCAAAAAACCTTGCACATATCAACATGGTCCCCGATCGCGACGGCACGCTCCGCTGGGAATCGCTGGCCATCGAGTACCAGGGGGACTATTATCCTCCCATCGGGCTGCAGGCCGCGCGGTTGTACCGGGAGCTGAGCCCTGAGCAGGCGGCGCTCGATTTCAGCGGCGCGATCCAACTGGACCGGACGGCTATCCCCATCGATGAGTTCGGCCGCATGCTCATCAACTATCGCGGCCCGAATAACACGTTCCCCATGTATCCGGTTGCGGACATCCTTGACGGCCTGGTGCCGGCTGAAAAGCTCAAGGACAAGGTCGTGCTGATCGGTGCAACGGCCATCGGCATTTACGACCTTCGCGTCACGCCCTTCTCGCCCAACATGGCGGGAATCGAAAAGCATGCCAGCGTGGTGGACAATATCCTGCATGAAGACTTTATCTACCGCACAGCGGTCATGGACGTTCCGCTGGTCATTCTGTTTGCCATCATCCTCGGCATCGCGATCCCGCGCCTCGGTGCCAAGGCAGGCGCAGCCCTGTTCCTGCTGCTCTTTGCGTCATACGCCGGTGTTGTTTACTATCTCTTCGTGGGAAAAGGGATCTGGTTCAACCTGGTCTATCCCGCCTCGGCGCTGTTCTTCGGTTACACCAGCCAGACCGCTTACCGCTTCTTCACCGAAGAGCGGCGTGCCCGGGACATCCGCAAGATGTTCTCCAGCTACGTTTCGAAACGCATTGTGGACGAACTCATCCGGGATCCCAGCAAGGCCAAGCTCGGCGGCGACCGCAAGGAGATCACGGTGCTCTTTTCCGATATCCGCGGTTTCACTTCCTTTTCTGAAAAACATCAGCCCGAGGAGGTGGTCTCACTGTTGAACGAGTATCTGGGCGCCATGACCGACATCGTTTTTGAGCATGAAGGCACGCTCGACAAGTTCGTGGGAGACGCCATCATGGTTCTCTGGGGGGCCCCGATCGGCCAGCCCGACCATGCTGAGCGCGCATGCCGGTGCGCCCTTGCCATGATCGAAAAATTAAAGAAACTGCAGGCAAAATGGGCTGCCGAAGGCAGGTATGTCATCGATATCGGCATCGGCATCAACACCGGGGACATGGTGGTCGGGAACATGGGCGCCGCGGGCAAGAAGATGGACTACACGGTCATCGGGGACAACGTGAATCTCGGCGCACGGCTGGAAGGCTTGACAAGACAGTATAATAATCATATCATCATATCGGAATATACCCATGAAAGGGTGAAGGATGTCGTGGTGGCGAACGAACTGGGGTCGGTGACCGTCAAAGGGAAGCAGTTCCCCGTGGTTGTGTATGACCTGGTGGGGTTGAAATAACAAGCACCAAAGCGCAAATTCCAATAACCAAATCCCAAGCCCCAAACTGTCTGGTTATTATTGGGAATTTGTCATTTGTGATTTTGAATTTGCTTCTCAAAGGAGGCTGAATGAAGGTAAAAATACTGGGCTGCTCCGGTTCGGAAGCAATAGGGCACAATCCGCCGGGATTTCTGGTGAATGACGTTGTCATGCTGGACGCCGGGACCATAACAGCGGCATTGAGCATCCAGGCGCAGAGCAGGATCACCGATATCTTTATCAGCCACACCCATCTTGATCATATCAAATCGCTTCTGTTCCTTGCAGACAACGTCATCGGCCGCATTCAGCAGCCGGTCAATATCCGGGCCATCCCCAAGGTGATCGATGCCATCAAAAAGCACCTGATGAACGACCTGATCTGGCCCGATTTCACGAAGATCCCAACGGCGAAGAACCCGGTGCTGGCGTACAAACCCTTTCCCGCAGGTGTGCCGATCACGGTAGCGGGGCTCAAGGTCCTGGCCATCCCGATGAACCATCCGGTGCCTGCGGTGGGTTTCATGGTGAGCGACGCCAGATCAACGATCATCTACAGCGCCGACACCGGCCCCAACGAAGGCCTCTGGAAAGTGGCATCGAAGTCGAAAAATCTCAAGGCGATCATCGTGGACACGTCGTTCCCGAACAGCCTGGACATGATCGCCGGTCTGAGCGGCCACTTCACCCCGGCTCAACTCCATGCCGACCTCACCAAGGCAAAGGTGAAGAGCACCGTGCCGATCTACATCTATCACATAAAGCCGGTGCACAAGAAAAAGGTGATCAGCGAGCTCCGGGCGCTGGGCCGGAAGAACGTGAAGGTATTGCAGGAAGGAAAGACGTACAATTTTTAAGACAAATCCGAAATCCTAAACGCGAAATCCTAAATGTCCTGATGGGGAAACCGATTGGGGTTTGAGAATTGTTTAGAAATTAGAAATTCGGATTTGGAGTTTGCGGGAGAATTATGGCTTGGTTTAAAAAAGAACGACCCGAGAGCTCGGCTGCGGAAGCGCCGGCAAAAAAAGTAAAGATCCCCGAGGGGCTCTGGGTCAAATGCGACAATTGCAAAGAGATCATCTACCGTAAGGAAGTGGACAAGAACTTCAAGGTCTGCCCGAAATGCGATTACCATTTCCGCATCTCAGCGTCGGAGCGGTTACCCTATCTGGTGGATGAAGGCAGTTTCCTTGAGGTCGAGGACGGCCTGTCTCCCCGGGATTTTCTCGGCTTCAAGGACTACAAGGACAAGCTCAAGGGAAGCCGCAAGAAGACCGGGCTTAAGGATGCGATCATTTCCGGCGAGGCGAAGATCGGCGGGAGGCCCGTGTCCCTGGTGATCATGGACTTCAATTTCATGGGCGGCAGCATGGGGTCGGTCGTGGGGGAAAAGATCGCGCGGACCGTTGAACGGGCCATCGAGAATAAGACGCCTTTTGTTTCGGTGGCTTCCTCGGGCGGCGCACGCATGCAGGAGGGGATCCTCTCGCTTATGCAGATGGCAAAGACGTCGGCTGCCGTTGCACGGCTGGGGCAGGCCGGCCTTCCTTTCATCTCGATCCTGACGGACCCGACCTTTGGAGGCGTCACCGCGAGTTTTGCCATGCTGGGCGACATCATCCTGGCGGAACCCAAGAGCCTGATCGGTTTTGCCGGGCCGCGTGTCATCGAGCAGACGATCAAACAGCAGCTCCCTCCCGGTTTCCAGCGGGCAGAGTTCCTTCAGGAACACGGGATGATCGACATGATCGTTTCACGCCGGGAAATGCGCGCCACGGTAGGAAAGATGCTCGATTTTTTCGCGGAGTAGACAATGGCTGAACTGGGCAGGATGCTGATTCTCCTCGGGGCCGTTCTGATCACGACCGGTCTGGTGATCCTCGGCATCCAGAAATTGCCCTTCTCCGGGAAGCTGCCGGGGGATATCCTGATCAAAAAAGAGCATTTCACTTTCTATTTCCCGCTGGCCACCGGCATTATCATCAGCATCCTTATCAGCCTTATCCTCTACCTCATCGGGAAGTTCAGGTAAGCCTGTTATGGCGGAGACCATTCCCTCAAACCTAGCCGCACCGCCTGCGACGGGGAGCGATACGGTCAAACGCGCGGCACTCCTGATCGCTGTTCTTGCTTCTTTCCTGACACCCTTCATGGTCTCCTCCATTAATATCGCCATTCCGGCCATCAGCCGTGATTTTCACATGAGCGCCGTTGCCATGAGCTGGGTCGCAACCTCCTACTTGTTGACAACAGCCATCTTTCTTTTGCCCTTCGGCAGGCTGGCGGACATCCATGGCCGGAAAAGGATGTTCACCCTCGGCATCGGGATCTATACGCTGGCTTCCCTGCTGCTGGCCTTTTCCCCGTCAACTGCAGTGCTCATCATGCTGCGGGCAGTGCAGGGGTTCGGCAGCGCCATGATCTTCGGCACGGGGATGGCGATCGTGATCTCCGTATACCCGGCATCGGAACGGGGCCGGGTCCTGGGGATCAATGTCGCCGCGGTCTATACCGGTCTTTCGCTCGGGCCTTTTCTCGGCGGGTTCCTTACGCAGCAGTTCGGCTGGCGGAGCATCTTCCTGGCGAACGTGCCGGTGGGGCTGCTGGTGATCTACTTCGTTGCAACGAGGCTCAAGGGGGAGTGGGCCGAGGCACAGGGAGAACGATTCGATCTTGCCGGGTCCGTCATCTATGGACTGTCGCTTGTTTCGCTCATGTACGGCCTGTCGCTCCTGCCGGCCTGGCTCGGCGGAGGTCTTGTTCTTGCCGGTGCCATCGGGATCGGAACATTTGCCCGCTGGGAACGGTCTGCAATAAGCCCGCTCCTTACTATGGACCTGTTCCTGCATAACGCGACCTTTGCATTCTCGAATCTCGCGGCCTTGATCAATTACAGCGCTACTTTTGCCGTCACGTTTCTGCTGAGCCTGTACCTGCAGTATATTAAAGGATTTACCCCGCAGCACGCCGGTTTCATCCTTGTTGCGCAGCCCGTAGTGATGGCTGTTTTTTCGCCGCTTGCAGGACGCCTTTCCGACAAAATTGAACCGCGCATCGTTGCTTCCCTCGGCATGGGGCTTTCCGCAGCAGGACTGTTCCTCTTCACGTTCCTCTCCCCAGCGACTCCGGTGGAAGTCATCGTGGGCGGCCTCATGCTGATCGGATTTGGCTTTGCCCTGTTCTCGTCGCCGAATACCAACGCGGTCATGAGCTCCATTGACCGGCGTTTTTACGGCGTGGGTTCGGCAACGCTCGGCACCATGCGGCTGACCGGCCAGATGCTGAGCATGGGCATTGCAACGGTCATCTTCGCGCTCCATATCGGCAGTGCGCCCATTGCTCCGGAAAATTATCCGCAGTTCCTGGCCGGTGTGAGAACGGCATTTATCCTGTTCGCCGCCCTGTGTTTCGGCGGCATCTTTGCGTCGCTCGCGAGGGGAAAGGTGAGGTGACCTGTGGAGAGGAGACGGTTTCTGAAGCTTGCAGCATTGACGGGCGCAGGGCTTTCCCTGCCTGACGGGCTTGCGGCCCTGGCCGAAGCAGCGGAGTCGGCAACGCGGCCCGATCTCGTCTTGGCGCACGGCGCAGCTCCGGAGAAGATCGTCACTGCTGCCATCGATGCCATGGGTGGCATCAGGAAATTCGTCTCTCGCGGCGACGTCGTGGTGATCAAGCCGAATATCGGCTGGGACCGGACCCCGGAGCAGGCGGGCAATACGAATCCGGAGGTCGTCGCCGCCGTGGTCAGGCTGTGCTTTGAGGCAGGCGCAAAAAAAGTGAAGGTCTTCGACCGGCCGGTGAACGATCCCCGGCGGTGTTATGTGCAGAGCGGTATCGCCCCTGCGGTCAAAGCGCTGGGCGCGGAAGCGGACTACATGGACGACCGCAAGTTCAGGGATATGGCGCTGAGCGGACAGGCGCTCAAGTCCTGGCCGCTGTACACGGATATCTTTGAGGCTGACAAGGTGATCAATATCCCCATCGCGAAACACCATGGGCTTGCGAAGCTCACGCTGTCCATGAAGAACTGGATGGGCGTCATGGGCGGTTCGCGGCGCCAGATCCATCAAAAACTCGATGAGAGTCTCGTGGACCTTTCGATGAAGATCAAACCGACGCTCACGATCCTCGATGCGGTGCGCATCCTTACGGCCAACGGGCCGCAGGGCGGGAGTCTCGCCGATGTTCAGAAGCTTGACACGGTGATCGTTGGCATCGATCCGGTGGCCATTGATTCTTATGGCGCCACGCTCTTCGGTATGAAGGGGAGCGATCTGGGCTATGTGACCCTGGGCCACAAGCTCGGATTGGGACAGATGGATTTGAGCAAGATGCTGATAAAGAAGGTCAGTGTTTAGAGTGGATTTAGCAAACGTTTCATAACGCGAAGGACTTACCTCCCTCAACCCCTCCTTGATAAGGAGGGGAGCTGATGGTATTCCTCCCCTTGCCAAGGAGAGGTTAGGTGGGGTATAGGAAGAACGCTCTACTATGAAAAATATCCGAAGACTGACGCAAGGCCTGTTTCTCCTCTTGTTCCTGTTCCTTTTCATCCAGACAGAATCAAAGGGGAACGATGAGCTTGGCTACCCCGTGCGCCTGTTCCTCGATTTTGATCCGCTCATCTTCGTAACCACCCTTCTTTCCGCCCACGCTGTCGCAAAAGCCTTTCTGCTGTCGATCATAACGATCATCGTCACGCTGCTGTTCGGCCGGGTCTTCTGCGGATGGGCTTGTCCTCTCGGCACGCTGAACAACCTGGCGGGTTCTCTGAAAAAACAGCCGGCAGACCGCCAGGGCAGGGACTGGTACCGCGTCAAATATTATATTTTGACCGGCATTCTCGCATCAGCGGTCTTCACGCTGCAGCCCGTTGGCATCATGGACCCGCTTTCGTTGCTGATCCGCTCTTTCTCCATAAGCATCTATCCGCTGTTCAACTACGGCGTCCGGTCGGTCTTCGATACGCTCTATAGCGTGGATCCGCTCGGTGTGGCAGCGGCAACGGAACCGGTATTCACGTTCCTGAAAAGGACCGTGCTCTCTTTTGAGCAGTCATTTTACGCGCAGAATGTCTTTATCGGCGCGCTTTTCCTTGTTGTTCTCGGTCTGAATCTCGTTGAAAAACGGTTCTGGTGCAAATACCTCTGCCCGCTCGGCGCATTCCTCGGTGTCCTTTCCCGGTTCTCCCTGCTGAAACGTTCGGTGAGCGAGGATTGCACGGAGTGCGGGGCCTGCAGCCGGGTATGCCAGGGGAATGCCGCGCCGGATGAGAAGGGAAAGTGGAAGGACACGGAATGTCTTTACTGCTGGAACTGCGACGATGCCTGCCCCCAGAACGCCGTACACTTCGGTTTCGGCCGCACGAAATCAGCGGCGTCCATGGACCTCGGCAGAAGAAGGGTCCTCGCGTCAGTGTTCAGCGGAATCGCTGTAGTGCCGTTCCTGCGGATCACACCGCTTGCCAGGACCAATGCCCAGGATCCCCGTCTGATCCGCCCCCCGGGTTCTCTTGCAGAAAAGGAATTCCTTAAACGCTGCGTCAAGTGCGGCGAGTGCATGAAGGTCTGCACCACGAACGGACTGCAACCCACGCTGCTTGAGGCGGGGCTCGAAGGCATCTGGTCGCCCCTGCTCGTGCCGCGCATCGGGTATTGCGAATACCGCTGCACGCTCTGCGGGCAGGTCTGCCCCACCGGCGCCATTAAAAAGCTTAAGCTCGAAGAAAAGGTAAAGGTCAAACTGGGACTGGCCATGATCGATACGAGCAGGTGCCTGCCCTGGGCGCACGCACGGCCGTGCATCATGTGCGAGGAGGTTTGCCCAACGCCGAAGAAGGCGGTCTGGTTCGAGAAGGTGCAGGTGCGCGACCGGCAGGGAAAGGTCCATACCCTGCAGCAGCCCCATGTTGACCTTGAACTGTGCATCGGCTGCGGCATCTGCGAGACCAAATGCCCGGTGCTCGGCAAGCCGGCGATCGCTGTATCGAGCGTGGGGGAGTCCCGCTCAAAGGATAACCAGCTGTTGCTGGAGTAGCCCCCCGTTATTTAATCAATCGAAAGGCTGGCGAACGATGAGCGTATTGATCGGTGAAGAAATAGAAAAGGCTTTGAAAAATGGATCTATCATGATCGAGCCGCTTGACAGCTCGCAGATCGGGCCTGGCTCTATAGATCTTACGCTCGGGAACGATTTCAGGATCTTTAAGAAAAAGTTCAAGACCTATCATATAAAAAACGATTCTCATTTCCAGGATATCACCCGGGACGTTCATGTGAAGGACGGCGGGTATATCGTGATAAAGCCGGGTGAAATGGTCCTGGGGATCACGAAGGAAAAGATCACGCTTGCCGACAATATCTCCGGCCGGCTTGAGGGGCGAAGCAGGTTCGCCCGCTTCGGTCTCGCGGTCCATGTTACCGCCGGTTTCATGCATCCGGGCATCTCGAACCATCAGGTCCTGGAAATAGTGAATCTGGGGCATGGACCATTGGCGTTATATCCCGGTACCAGGATCTGCCAGTTTATATTCGAAAAATGCGATGGCCACGCTACCTACCAGGGGAGATTTGTTACGCAGGTCAAGCCATAGTTGAAGAAAGTCCGCAATATTAAAGTTTGACAAAAGAAGGTTTCAAGTTGTATTATAAGCCCCGATTTGATCATGTCTGCACTGGAGTCACTTTGTGCGGTCATTCGAGAAACAACCCGTAAGGAGAGAAGTGCATGAAGAGTTTTAAAGCTGGTATCGTAATGGTGGTGGCGCTTGTCATGGCCGCGCTGGGTTTCATGAGCTGCTCTTCCAATAGCGCAAAACTCGTATCGATCACCGTAACGCCCACCGATCCTGTCTATGTGAGCGGGGCTCAATTCACTGCTACCGGTACGTTTTCCGATGGGTTAATATTGAACTATACGTCAGAAGTGATCTGGAGCTCATCGAATCCCGCCGTTGCTACGGTCGGCATGACCGCTGGCACCGCAGGTTATGTTACAGTCTTGTCTGCTGGCACAACTACCATCACCGCAATCGAGCCGTACAATAATTTTACCAGTTCTTCCCTGCTCACCATTGTTACGCCCAGTACCATTACGATAACTCCTGAAAATCCGTTCATGGTTAAAGGGAGGAGTTATCAGTTTAACGCGATAGCAACGTTTGTGTCACCATATACGGGCGCAACAGTTACGCAGAGCCTGCTGTCATCCCCGTCACTGACCTGGAATTCATTAGATGCCTCATTCGCAACCGTTTTCAAAGGTCTAGTCACGTCAGTTGCCACAACCGCGGTTACCACTAACAGCGTTAATATTACCGCAAGCGACCTGTTTAGCGGTGTATCCGTTACCGGCACGACAACGCTTACCGTTACGCCCAGCATAATGACAACCATTCTAGTGACCGCGCCTGTTTCGAACATGGTCGTCGGGGCAAGCCAGCAGTATACGGCAACAGGCCACTATGCAGACATTCCGGACCAGGACTTGACGTTGTCGGTGAACTGGACCTCGTCATCAACCGGGACAGTGCTTTTCAGTAATCCGACAAGTTCGAAAGGTTTAGCCACTGCGGTTGGTGTCGGCCCGGCCTTCATTATTGCGACTGACCCGATATCGAGTGTTACGGGAAGCGCGCCGGTGAACGTAAACTAGTGGTCACGAGTGGGAATCAAAAACGATTGTTTTCAGGAGCTGCCAAAGAGTCTCTGAAAATGGATGGGCGACAGTTCCAACATTTAATGTAATTGGCTGATATACGGCACGCAAGCGAAATTTCAGCGAGTAGCGCGCGAACTTTTACCTTGAGTCTTCGGTGCGTCCACCTTCCTTCGTAATCCTCATCGCTTCCGCCAATGCTTTGTTCACGATCTTTCCCTGATAGGTGTTCAGTGCGCTCCGGATGCTGTCTTCCTCCATCGACCTCTCAATCCCTTTTTCTGCGAGCAACTTAATATAGAGAAGCGTGGCATTGGTGAGCGCCAGGGTCGAGGTCCGGGGATAGGCTCCGGGCATGTTGGCTACGCAGTAATGAAGAATGCCGTCGACCTCGTACACGGGGTCGTCGTGCGTCGTGGGGTGCGAGGTCTCTATGCAGCCGCCCTGGTCCACGGAAACGTCCACAATGACCGAGCCTTTTTTCATGTTTCCGAGCATCGGACGCGTTATCAGGACCGGCGTCCTTCCGCCCGGCACAAGTACGGCGCCAATGATGATGTCGGCAGTCCTGATCTCCCCGGCTATGGTCTGGGCCGTGACCGGCATGGTTTCCACCCTTCCCATGAACAGCTCATCGACCTTCTGAAGCTTTTCCGTGTCTTTGTTCATGATCAGGGTCTCCATGCCGAGGCCGATCGCCACCCGGGCCGCGTTCGTGCCGACCACGCCTGCCCCGAGGATCACGATCCGGGCGGGCCGGACACCGCTTGCTCCGGTCGCGAGAATGCCTGAACCGCCCTTGAACTTCTGCAGATAATAGGCGCCCATGAGCGGGGCCATCCGTCCCGCGATCTCGCTCATGGGCGCGAGAAGAGGAAGGTTTCCATCACGGGTCAGGGTCTCATACCCGATGCCGGTTATCTTCTGCGACAGGAGTATTTCTGTGAGCCGGGGATTGGGGGCAAGGTGAAGATAGGTGAACAAAGCCCGCCCCTCTTTGAGAAAAGCAAATTCTTCAGGGAGCGGTTCTTTTACTTTGACGATCAATTCGGATTTATGGTAGAGCTGTTCCCGGTCGACGATCTCGGCCCCGGCCCGTGCATATTCCTCATCGGAAAAGCCGCTTCCCACACCCGCATTTTTCTCGATGAGGACCCGGTGGCCGTCATGGGTCAGGTCCTGGACCCCGAAGGGCGTGATGCCGACACGAAACTCTTCGGGCTTGATTTCCCGGGGGACGCCGATCTGCATGCATAACTCCTTCCCGTAAAGCCTGATTCGCAGCGCTGATACAATAGTAACATGGGTACCGTCGGTTTTCAATGCGAGGTGCTTAATGAGCGGATGCGGTATCGCTGCCGAAGACTCCGTGGTTGCAAATGCCTCGCAAGTATGTTAAAATTTTTTCACTGTTGGAGGTGGTATGCTTGGTTTTTTAGTACGCTGGTCCATTAATCTTCTCGCCCTGGTAACGGCCACGAAAATCATTGAAGGGATCAGGATCCAAAGTCTTGCAATGGGCATTCTTGCTGCGGGCATTCTTGGGATCGTCAATGCCGTGATCCGGCCGGTGGTGCTCCTTCTGACGCTGCCGATCAACCTGCTGACGCTCGGCCTGTTCACGCTCGTTATCAATGCCGCCCTCTTGAAGCTCGTT
>MHDY01000233.1:11481-11659 GCA_001803705.1 Nitrospirae bacterium GWC2_56_14
GGCCGGAATTCCCGAGCCGCCCTCCTCCAGGCTTGCGGACCCGGTCATGTTCTTCCCTCGTTTCGAGGTGACCGCGAGGGACAGGGGTAGTCCCATTCAAGCGTCGCTCCTTGCGATCAGGGCCGGATTTCTCGATCGCTTGCATTTGGCTTTGAGGCCGGATTCCGCGGCTTTGGCC
>MHDY01000233.1:11784-12133 GCA_001803705.1 Nitrospirae bacterium GWC2_56_14
TTCCGCGGCTTTGGGCGCTTGGTTCCGCCGCCGAACCACGTTTTTTCTAACGGTGCTCGCCATCTGTCTTTTCGTGGCGATGACCGGAGCGGAAGCATCTTTGGTGCGGGCGGCGCTCATGGGGATCCTTGCGCTCTTGGCCAGGCAGATCGGACGCCAATACGACATTAGCCACGCGATCGTCTACGCGGCTCTCCTTATGGCGCTTTGGGATCCGCGCCTCCTCTACGGAGACCTGGGCTTTCAATTGTCCTTCCTGGCGCTCCTGGGGGTCGCATACCTTTCGCCGGTTCTCGCCGGACTTTTCCCTGGTTCCGAGCGCGGAAGCTGGCTCAATTGGCGGGAGACC
>MHDY01000234.1 GCA_001803705.1 Nitrospirae bacterium GWC2_56_14
GTCCGGTCAGCCCCTGGCCATAAAAAATATTATCTCCCAGTATCAGATAAACGTCGTCATTCCCGATAAACGAGTCTCCCAGCAGAAAGGCCTCGGCAAGGCCATTGGGCTTCGGCTGCTCCACATAGGAAAATTTCAGTCCGAGCTGCGACCCGTCGCCGAACAGGTCGCGGAACCGCGGCAGGTCCTGGGGAGTGGAAATGATCAGTATTTCCCTTATGCCGGCGAGCATCAGTATGGACAGCGGATAGTAGATCATCGGCTTGTCATAGACCGGCAAGAGCTGTTTGCACACGCTTAAGGTTATGGGGTACAGCCTCGTTCCGCTTCCACCTGCTAAAATGATGCCTTTCATCTTATCTCCTCAACAGGAAAGTCTTGTATTCATTGTTCGCCGCATGCATCACGGTGCGGAGCACACCGCAGCATACACCCCCATCAGACGCTCACCGAATCGCTGCATGGAAAACTGCTCCACAGCGATCTGCCTGCATTGCTGTGCAAGAGCCGCAAACCTTACCGGGTCTCTGCGCAGCTTGACCAGAGCATCTGCGAGAGCAGGCACCCCTGATTCAGGCCTGTAGAGCAAACCTGTGCCGTATTCGTCTATCAACTCCGCTCCGCCTTCGCTTTCCCGGGCAATGATCGGTGTTCCCGCGGCCATCCCCTCCATGAGTACGATCCCCAGCGCCTCGTTCTCCGAAGGAAGGACCGTGAAATGGCTCAGGGAGAGGATTTCGGCAATCTCAGAGGTCCAGCCGGTAAAATGCACGTTTTCTTGAAGGCCGAGCTCACTGATCTTTGCAAGAAGCGAATCATAGTAGGAGCCGCTCAGCGGGTCGCCGATCACGACCAGGAGTGGGTTCTCTCCCTGCCGTTTACAGGCCGCAATGATCTCGAGGGAAATCTCATGGGCCTTGCGTGGAATAAGGCTTGAGATATGGCACATCACAACGCTGCGAGAATCGGCTTTTAATTTTCGTTTCCATGCTTCACGTTTGTCTCTGTCCGCATGGGAGAACCGCTCCACATCGATGCCCGGACGGATGACCGTGATCTTTCCGGCCTTGACTCCCTTTTTCTTCAGCAGTTCCTGCTGCATATTCGAGAGAACAATGACCCGGTCGGCGAACTTAAAACCGATATGATATCGCGGCACCATCATGGTGCTGACCACCGGGCACCCCGAGATCTTTGAAAGAAGCACTCCGATGTGATCAGCGCGGTCAAGCGTTGTATGGATAACGTCTATCTTATTCTTTTTAACCAACTGCCTCAAGAATAAAATATCTCTGATCCCCTTCATGGGAATGCCGTGGCAGGGGACGCCCATGGCCTGCACCGAGTCGTTCACATATCCCGACGATCCGCGACAGACGACCGTAACGCGGTTGCCCAGGGAATGGAGGACCGAAACCTGGTCCAGGAATATGCGCTGGGCCCCGTACCGGTCGTTCTTGGATATCATCTGGAGGATGTTCAGCGGCATATCTTCAACCCTTCTCCGCGATCATGGCGTTAAAAAACGTATAGTAATCCTCGATCATGCGATCGCGCGCGAACCGCTTTCGTGTCCAGTGCGGCCCCGCGTCCGACATCTGCTGTCGAAGTGCATCATTCGTAAGAATGGCGACGATCTCCTTTGCCATATCTTCTGCTCCCGGTACCAGTTTTCCTGCGGCACAGCCTTCCAAAGAATCACGAACGCCTCCGGCGTCAAATGCCACGACCGGCGTCTCCATGCTGAGGGCCTCAAGGATCCATATCCCGAACCCCTCGTTCCTATGGGTGCAGACCGCGACATCGAGGTCGGCGTAAAATGAAAGCATTTCCTCTTTTGACAGTCTTCCGGTCCACAAAAGCGCCTCAGTCAGCCCCAGCGACGCGGCGCGCTCCTTAAACTCCTGGACCTGTCCGATGCCGGACTCTGATGCGACTAAGGCAAAACGAGTCTCCGGGACAATCTTTCGAATGCGAAGGAACGCGTCAAGAAATTCAATCTGGTTCTTCCAGAGATCTCCGACAGTGCCGATGATCTTCGTTCCCGGCGGAAGGTTGAAACGCTTTCTGAGGACTCCCTGGGGAACATGCGTCCTTTTGAACTTGTCGAGATCGATGCCGTAGTAGATGATGCTCGTGCGGGAAGCCATTTTGGGGATATAGGCGATCAGCGTATCCCGTATATGCCGCGATATGGTGACGATCGCATCCATCCGGGAGAGCAGGAAGCGGTATCGGCTGAATGCCGAGACTTGCGGCGTATACATGAGCAAGGGCTTCTTACCGGAGAGCTTGGCGGCAACCCACGATTGGACGATATCGTGGCCGCGCTGGATATCGATGAGCTCGTATCCTTCGTCCCTGATGACCCGGGCGGTCTGAAGGACGGTTCTTATTCCCCGCAGTCCGCCTGGCCGATCAATGGGATAGAGTGCGATCGTGCTGTTCCTGAACATGTCCGCGAGCGGCGTGTTGGGACGGCAGACAAGCCCGACCTGCACTCCTTTTGCTGCGAGGCCGGGCAGCAGGTCGCGGAGAAATTCCTCGCCCCCGCCCCTGCCTCTGAAGTTGTTCACAAAAAGGATCTTCATGGTGTTCCTATTTCTTGACCCTGTACCCCGGACCCCGGCCCCTGAACTCTGTTCTTATGTTCCCACGCTTTGGCATACTTGGCAAAAACATAATACGAGTGAAAAAGGTTCAGGATCAGGCCATGCTTCCCGTCGAGAAAGCCGAGCCTGAAAAAATACTTGATCACAAAGGTGCCCACCGGGCGGAGCAGGATGTTCGCCCAACCGGTTCTGAACCTGCCAATCCCCTTTTCCGCCATGACGGTCACTGCAAGTGAAGAATATTTATTGATCGATGACATGTATGAGGCAAGGTCGGGATAGGCGTAATGCCGGATGGCATGCCGGGTGCTGCCGATCGCCCCCTGGACCTTGATCGCTTCATGGACCGCGCGCTCTTCGAAGCGGCCCGCGCCTTTCCTGAACAAACGGAGATTGTAATCAGGGTACCATCCCCCGTACCGGACCTGCCTGTCCAGAAAGAACGTTTTCCGCGGAATGCGATAGCCGTTGAGCGCGTTTTGCGAACCCATGATGCTGTGGATCTCATCGGCGAGGGCAGGTTCGATCGGTTCGTCGGCATCGAGGCTCAGGA
Source organism: Nitrospirae bacterium GWC2_56_14 (assembly GCA_001803705.1). Taxonomy (GTDB): domain Bacteria; phylum Nitrospirota; class UBA9217; order UBA9217; family UBA9217; genus GWC2-56-14. Next base: position 3,166 of record MHDY01000234.1, read on the forward strand.
CCCAGTCCCCCGTTGTCTTGTCGATGGCCAGGTTCTTCTGGCGCGCAAATCCGAGCCAGTCCTGATGAATGACCTTATCCGTATACTCGCGGCATATGGCTACGGTCCGGTCGGTGCTTCCGGAATCAATAACAATGATCTCATCGGCCCAGGCAACGCTCAAAAGCGTTCGCCTGATATTCGCCTCTTCATTGTAGGTGATGATGGCGACCGAGAGTTTTGGTTTCTCTTTGATCATCGCGAGACCTTCAACGGGCCGGCGGAGAGATGCTTTTCCACAGCGTCGATAGCATCTTCCACCGAGATCTTTTTCATGCATTCATTATCAGCACACTTGTGCGGTTTGCAGGGGTAGCAGGAGAGCCGCTTGGTGATGACCGTATGGCCCTCTCCCCAGGGGCCCCACTTGCGTTCATCGGTCGGTCCGAACAATGCCACCACCGGCAGACCCACGGCGGCAGCCATATGCATGGGACCCGAGTCAACGCCGAAGAACAGGTCCGCCTTTTTGTAGACGGAAAGATTCTCGCGCACATTCGTGACGCCGCAGAGGTCGAGCCCGCCAAAGGGGCCGAGCGTTTCTATGCTGCGGTACATCTGCGCATCACCGGCCGACCCGGTATACACGAACCGGGCACGGTGTTGGTCACGGAGCATGGTCATGACCGCTGCGAAGCGGTCAAGGGGCCACTGTTTGGCCGGCAGGCTGGCAGCGGCATGAATGATGACCTTGAGATCATTGTCCTTCCATCCGGCTTGCGCCATGAGCGCGGAGATTTTTTTATCGTTCTCAGGCGTGGGCCAGAGCTCCAGCGCCGTGGAACCGATGGGCACGTCGAGCACGCGCAGGCAGTCGAGAAAGTTCAGAACCTCATGCTGGTCCTGGCGATAGACCACCCGGTCGGTCAGGAGCAAACCCCTGCCCTCTGTAGCAAAACCGATCCTGCGGGGCACTCCGGCAAGACGGACCAGGAGCGCGCTCGAGAGGGACCGCTTGAGAACGAAGGCAGCGTCGTAGCGCTCGTTCCTGATCAGCCGTAAGTAATGCAGATAGCCTGCCAGTTTGCCGCGCTCAGCAGCAGCGCTGTAGGTATGGATCGTTTTGAACTCAAAGGGTATCACGCGGTCCACATAGGGGCAGCCCTCGATCACCTGTCCTGAGAACGGCTCCAGCATCAGGTCGATTTGCGCTGCGGGATACGCTTCGCGCAGGTTCCTGAGGAACGGCACGGTCAGCACCGTGTCGCCGATGAACCGGTATCGCATTACGAGGATCTTCTGTGCCGCAAGCTTCATGGCCGGCCCTCCTCACTGTGCGCAATGATCCAGTCCGCTGCTTCTGCCAGATCGTGTGCCGTAAAATCCGGATCAGCAACATGCTCCGGCCGCGCGTTGCCCGGATCGTCCGCGGCAAAACCGCTCCGGACGAGGATGGAGGTGGCCCCTGCCCGGTGGCCAAGCTCGACATCGCTCCACTTGTCGCCCACCATATAGGATTGGGAGACATCGATCGCCAGGTCCCGTGCGGCCTGGTCGATGAGGCCGGTCCCCGGTTTTCTGCAATCGCAGACCCTGGTATGCATGGTCGTACCGGCCGTTGGATGGTGCGGGCAATAATAGACGGCATCGAGCCTCGCTCCGTCCTTGCCCAGCAATTCTTCGAGCCGGCCATGTGCTTCGGCCACCAGCGATTCGGGGAAATAGCCGCGGGCAACGCCGGACTGGTTGGTGACCAGAACAACGAGGAAACCGGCATCGTTCAGCTTTCTGACAGCCTGTCCTACGCCGGGGATCAAGGTGAGCATGGAGAGGTCGCGTAAATAACCGACCTCCTCGTTCACGGTTCCGTCCCGGTCGAGAAATACCGCTTTTTTCAACTGAAATTGCCTTTCTCCAAAGCTCCTCCCCCTCGATGGGGGAGGAACCGAAGGTGGGGGTGATGTTCGATAAGCCGACAAACGCCGATTTTCATTCCCCTTGGTGAACGCAGTTCATGGACGATCTATAGAACCTCGAGCAGAAACCGCTCCCACTCCCCGGATTCAACGACCTGGAGCGAGATCCGGAGCGCCCAAATGCCTTCAGGGCGCAGGGAGTGAAAACGGACAGCGTCCTTTTCCGTGGTTATGATCATGTTCACCTGTTCATCGGCAGCCTGCTGGAAAATGTTCGCCAGGTCGTTCTTGTCATATACATGGTGGTCGGGATACGTACGGGAACACTTTACCACAGCGCCTAGGGATTGCAAAAGCGACAGGAACGACGCCGGACGGGCTATTCCGGAAAATGCGCATACCGCTATGCGCTGGAGTGACGACAGCGGCCGGGTCTCGTTCGTGGCGATATTGACCAGATCGAGAGGGACATGGGATGAGGTAAAGATCCGGGCGGCGGTATAACGGCTTAAGGTCTCTTTCAGGGTGGAAAGATCCCCGCCCCGGTCCGCCCGCGTTATCAGTATGGCGTGAGCGCGTTTGAGCGCGGTCAGGGGTTCTCTGAGAATCCCCGCCGGGAACAGCCTCCCGCTGCCGAACGGTTCTGCTGCATCGACCAAGACAATGTCGATGGAGCGCCGCAGCCGGATATGCTGGAACCCGTCGTCCAGGACGATGACCTCGGGATGAAATTGCCCCAGCGCGGCAAGCGAAGCCTGGTATCGGTCAGCGCCTACCACGACAGGCACGCCTGTCAGCCGCTCTGCGATCAGGACCGGCTCATCGCCGTTCCTGAGGGGATCATGCTGTACGGTCCGCCCATCGGACACGATGGCGATATGGGATTCGTCCTGCCTGCCGTATCCGCGGCTGATCACCGCAGGCCGGTGTCCGTTTCGAAGGATCAGGCCGGCCACCTCGATGACCGCCGGAGTTTTTCCGGTCCCGCCGAGCGTGATATTGCCTACCGATATGACCGTGCACGGCAGAGTTTTTTTTCCCGGCCAGGGGAGCCGGTACCACGCTCTTCTTGCAAATAAAGCGAAGCAATAGAGCAGTGACAGCGCCGACAGGATCGGACCAACGAGCAGCGAACGTCGTCTCCCGTAGATCAGGTCTTCGACATATGTTTTCATGAGCGGGTTATGAATCGATCAACGGCGTCTATGGTCTTTCTGGCTGCGCCGGAATTCAACTCGATGACCTTGAAGGCGCGCAGGCCGATCTGTTGCGCACGCGCTTTATCGCCGAGCAGGCTTTCAAGCTGAATATACAGTTCATTCTTATCCTTCACCATGATGCCGCCGCCGGACGCGATCAGCGCTTCGGATATTTCCTTGAAATTGAACATGTACTTGCTGAAGATCACCGGCTTTTTTACAGCAGCGGGTTCCAGGAGATTATGGCCGCCGATCTTGACCAGGCTTCCGCCGACAAAGGCGATATCGCAGACCGCATAGAACGATCTGAGCTCGCCGATCGTGTCCAGCAGCAGGACATCCTTGACCTGACCTTTGAGACGGGTGCGCCGCTGGCATTCGAATCCCGAGCTGTTGACCAGACCTTCAACTTCGTCAAACCGTTCGGGATGGCGCGGCGCGATAATGAGGAGCAGTTCAGGGAATTTGTCCCGCAACCGCGCGAATACCCAGAGGAGCGCCTCTTCTTCGCCGCGGTGCGTGCTCCCTGCGGTGATGATCTTGCGTGCCTTTGCTATGGCGACAGGGTTCGATTGCGGCTCAGTAAGCTTCTGGTCGAACTTCAGATTACCGGTGACCAAAACCCTGTCAGCCGCAGCCCCGATCGTTCTGATGCGCTCTGCATCATCCTCGGACTGCATGCAGAACAGATCCACCTGCTTAAAGACCTCGCTGAAGAAGCCTTTGAACTTCACATAGTTCTTGAATGAATGGGGAGAGATCCTGCCGTTAATGACCGCCGACGGTATTCCCGCCCGTTTCAGTTCTCTGAAGAAGTTCGGCCAGAGTTCGGTCTCGGCCACGAGTACGATTGCCGGATTGATCTTTTTGATGATCTTGCGGATCACGAAGGGAAAATCAAAGGGGAAATAGAACACGGCATCCGCTTCGGGAACTCGTTGGCGGGCAGTGTAATTTCCGGTGATCGTGACCGTGGAGATGATCAATTTCCGGCGGGGATATTTCTTTTTAAGCTCGCGCACGAGCGGGTGGACCGCCATGACCTCGCCTACCGAAACAGCGTGCACCCAGATCGGACGCCCGCCGGCAATCACACTCATGACGTCCCGGCGTACCCAGCCCAGTTTCTGTGAAATACCCCCCCGGTACTTTGCCACCGTGGCGAGCTTAAAGAGGATTATCGGCAAAAAAAGAACGGTGCCGACGAACAAGAGCAGGTTGTATGCTGTGTAGTACATGACGCTCCCTTATGATGGGATCAGGCTGACCGTTTTGTGAAATATTCGTCCGCTTCGGCCATGAGACGGTTCAAGGCCGTTTGCAGTTCTCCGCGTTTTGATTCCAGAACATCTTCGGAGGTGCCATTGACCATGATCGGCTCCCCGTACAGGACGACCGCCCGGGTGAACGGCACGGGCAGCAGATATTTGTCCCAGACCCTGCCGAGGACCCAGAAGCGTTTCGCACTGGTGATCACCGGCACGATCGGTTTGTCCAGTTTGCCTGCCAGATAGGTGACCCCCTGTTTGACCTCGTACAAGGGGCCGCGGGGACCATCCACGGCAAGGGCTATATGCTTTCCCCTGCGCAGGCCATCGACGAGGCCCAGGAGGGCTTGTGCCCCTTTACGCTTGCTTGAGCCACGCACCACCTCAAAGCCGAACCGCGTCAAGATTCCTGCCTGGATCTCCCCATCTTTGCTTTCACTGGCAGGGATGACGACCCCAAGCCTCCGGTGGGTATGGAACAACAGAAATTGCCTGCCGTGCCAGAATGCAAATATGATGTTTTTGCCCTGGGCTTTCAGGCCGTCGGGAACCGTTTTGTTCACAAAGGTTATGCGCAGCGTTCTGCACCAGAGGGACAGCAGCGTCCAGCCGATGAATGATAGAATACGCGTCCGCATCATTACAGCATCCTTACCGGGGGCTCATCCCTGAACTGCTGATCGTGCAGGTGCTTATATTCACCACCGAGCGCCAGCAACTCTTCGTGCCTGCCCTCTTCGACGATTCTGCCGTTCTTCAGAACAATGATCCGGTCTGCATTGATGATCGTCGAGAGACGGTGGGCGATCACAAAACTGGTCCGCCCTTTCATCAGCGTATCCAGTGCTTTCTGGACCTCCCGTTCGGACTCGGAATCGAGCGAGGAGGTGGCTTCGTCGAGCACCAGGATCGGTGCGTTCTTAAGCAGCGCCCGGGCGATCGACAAACGCTGACGCTGGCCGCCCGACAGCTTGACGCCGGCCTCGCCGATCATCGTATCATAGCCCAGGGGAAGCGCACGGATGAATTCATCGGCTTGTGCCGCCTTGGCAGCAAGTACGATCTTTTCCATCGAGCAGGACGGGTTCCCGTAGGCGATATTGTTCTTTACCGTATCGTTAAACAAAACGGTCTGCTGCGTGACGATCGCGATGAGCGAACGAAGGGATGCTGTTGTGGCGTTCCGAAGGTCGACCCCGCCGATCGTGATCGAGCCGCCGGTCACATCGTAAAAACGGGGGATAAGATTGACCAGCGTCGTCTTTCCTCCTCCGCTCTTTCCCACAATGGCGATGGTCTCCCCGGTTTTTACGGTGAGATCGATGTCCCGCAATACCAAGTCTTCTTCATACTGGAACGAAACCGTATGGAGCTCGATCGTCCGGAAATCGGCAGACAATGAAACAGCGTTAGACCTGTCCTGTATCTCCGGTTTGGTGTCGAGGACTTCGAAGATGCGTTTGGCCGCTGCCATGCCGTCCTGGAGCGTGCTGTTGATCCCGTTTAACTCCTTGAGGGGGCGGTAAAAAAAGACCAGGGCCATCATAAATGAAAAGAACTCGCCTACGGTCATGGCGCCCCGTCCTATGGAGTAAATGCCGTAAACAATGACCATGGAGGTGCCCAGCATGGAGATGAATTCCATGACCGGGTGAGAAAGGGCGCTGGTCTTGATCGAACGCATGAACGAGTTAAAAAGGGATTTGTTCCGCTCAGCAAAACGCCTGCTTTCGTATTCTTCCATGCCGAACGCTTTTACGATGCGTACGCCGGCGATCGTCTCATGCAGGTGCGTGTTCAGCACCGCGAGCTGTTCCTGCATCTGGGTGCTGGCGCCGCGGAAGCGGCGGCTGAAGCGCGAAAGTGCAAAGCCGGCCAGCGGAAGCACGATGATGGACAAGACAGCGAGGCGCCAGTTCAGATAAAGGATATACCCCGTGAGCGCGGCCATGGTAAGGATGCCCTGGGCCAGGCTGGACGGCGCGCGGGTAAGAGCGCCCTGCACGAGATTCACATCGTTGGTGATCCGTGACATAATGACCCCGGTAGGGGTCCTGGTGAAGTAGGAGAAGGAAAGGCTCTGAATGTGGGCATACAATTGGTCGCGGATATTATTGACGATCTTTTGGCCCACATAGCCCAGAAGGTAATCACGGATGTATGCCGTCAACCCCTTGAGGGCGCTGACGGGGATCAGTCCCAGGGCCAGCAGGAGGCCGAGCTTCATATCATTGGCAAGGACGACCTTATCGAGCATCGGCTTCACCAGGTAAGTCTGGGCGGAGATCATGGCGCTGGTCAGCCCCATGAAGAGCACCGCCGAGAAAAGCCGCATCTTGTAAGGAATCAGGTAGAGCAGTAATCTTTTATAAATTTCCATAATTTTTACGTGCCGCCCTTTGTGATCTCCATGACCACCGATGCGGCCCGCGCAGAAGCGCCCGCTGTCCCCAAGTGCTCGCGTAATTTCAACAAATTTTCTTTTGTCCGGCGGTAGCGATCAGGATCGTCAAGCAGGATCGAGATCTCATCAGCGATCTTCTGCGGCGTTACGTCATCCTGGATGAGCTCAGGTACGATTCGCTGGCCGGCAACGATGTTGACGAGCCCCACATGTGCAAGGTCTCGAACGAGTTTCGTGAGAATGTAGTGCGTAAGCGCCGAGATCCGATAGACGATCACCATGGGTACGGCCATGAGCCCGGTCTCCAGCGTGGCGGTTCCTGACGCAACGATGGCGGCATCCGAAGCCTGC
>MHDY01000235.1 GCA_001803705.1 Nitrospirae bacterium GWC2_56_14
CTATGGAGCGGTCTTCAAACGCGCAGACGTGAAGAACAGCCAGGAGAAGAACCTGCAATCCTTCATCGTCCGGATGCAGTCCCAGGTGCTCCAGAACGCCGCGTCAGGTTCAGTGCAGGCGCTCAGCGTCGAAGACGCGATCGCCGCGAAAACGGAGATGTCCCTCAACCAGGCCCTCGTCGAAAACCTGAGGAACATGCGGGAGCAGTATGAGGGCAGGGTCGCCATCAATATAACCGGCAATGTGGACCAGTGGGCCGGGTCCGTGGATGACCTGCTGCTTAAGGACGGAGACTCGATCTTTATTCCCAAGAGACCGCAGGAGATCCTGGTCACCGGAGAGGTCCACAGCCCGAGCGGTCAGGTGTTCCTGCCCGGCCTCAAAGTGAAAGATGTTATCAACCGGACCGGCGGCTACACCAAATACGCGGAAAAGGACCAGGTGTATGTGCTGCAGGCAAACGGCGCTGCCGTCAGCGGAGATTCGCCCTCCATCGGCAACATCGAAGATAAGGAATTGCAGGCCGGCGACACCATCTTCGTTCCGCAAAAAACCGAGCGCAACGCCGGAATGCGATTTACCAAGGACGTCGTCGACATCATGTTCAAGACCGCGGTGGTGATCGCAACCATCACGATATTGTTTTAGTTTAGTGTTTGGAGCAAGTCGACCGTGTCGACGTAAAAATACGGCAACATGGTTGCCTTGGTCCAGAAATAAGCTTGATATTGGTTTAGTTTGGAGCACCGTGTCGACGTAAAATACGGCGACATGGTTACCTTGGTCCAGAATACGGCAACGTCCAGATTGCCTTGGTCCCAACATGGAAGAATATAAAATATACGCGCACACACCGCCGCATTTATATCAAGCAGGTGCTAAATATTTCATCACCGCATCCACCTATGGAAGAAAGAAGCTGCTCGATGACCCGGCCAAGGAAAAACTTCTTTCTTCATTAGCAAGAGCCTGCGCCAAATACGGATGGCAGCTGGAAGATTGGGTTATCCTTGACAACCATTACCATATTATGACGACTGCTCCGAGCGCGGAAGTGAAACTATCGACTTTTGTCGCTGAATACCACAAATTCGCAGCATTGTTTGTCAAGAAGAACAATGCTGCAGCACGAAACGCATTGAAAATTTTCAACAACTACTGGGACACCTGTATAACCTATGAAAGCTCATATTTTGCGAGATTGAATTACATTTACTACAACCCCGTCAAGCACGGTTATGTCAAAAATGCGGAGGAGTATCAGTGGGGTAGTTTTTATTTCAGACACCTGAATGACAAAGCATATATTGAAAATTTGATGAAAAAATTTCCCTTCGATGCAGTTAAAATTGAGGATGATTATTAAGCCGGTTGTATGGAGCAAGTCGACTGTGTCGACGTAAAATACGGCAACGCGGTTGCCTTGGTCCAGATTGCCTCGCTCCAAAACAAGGAAAACCCATATGCAAGAACAAAAGCTGCACGAAAGAGAAATGAACCTTCTGGACTACGGGAAGATCTTATGGCGCAGAAAGATCATGCTTGTCATTCTGTGTACCCTGTCCGTTGTGATCACCATGGTGGTCAGCCTGATGCTTCCCAAGTATTACAAGTCCGAAGCAATGATCCTCGCAGTTGCTCCGGAAACGGGAGGTCTTGGCGCCGCACTGTCTGCCAGCCCTCTTGCCGGCGCATTTGCCGGGCCCCTGGGCGTATTGACCTCACCTGCGGACAAGATCCTGGTGCTCTTGAAAAGCAGGACCGTCGCCGAGATGATCGTCAGGCGGTTCGATCTTTTGCGGGTCTTTAACGCGGATAAATGGGACGGAGCGAAAGGCGCCTGGAAAGATCCCGCGAAGCCGCCGCTCCTGGAAGACACGGTAAAAAAGCTTGGGAAAAAGATCACCGCGTTCAAGAAAAGCAGGGAAGGCAGCATTACGATCACCGTTGAATGGAAAGATCCGAAACTGGCCGCTCAGATAGCGAACTACTATGTGGTCGCCCTCGCTGAGTTCATGAAGGACAAGTCCGTCAATACGACCGTGCAGATCGTCGATCCGGCCATACCCGCGGAAAGAAAGTCATCTCCCCGGATAGCCCTGAACATGGCCATGGCCGGCATCCTGAGCCTGTTTGTCGGGGTCATTCTTGCCCTTGTACTTGAGAATGCACAAAAAAAACAATGAGCGATCGAGCTGCTTTACCACGAAACAGGGAATGAGCTATCGATGGGTCCGCATCGGAGTGGTATGTTCGGTCCTTTTCTTCCCGTTGCCGCTGAAAGCCTCAACCTACCTTGATCTTGGCGACCCTGCCTATTTGCTCTTCTCCCGCCTGGAGGCCGAAGGTGTCATTCGTTCAGCATTGCTCACCACAAAGCCCATGAGCCGAACGGAAGCGGTGCGATTGCTCGAAGAAGCCGGGAAAAACGCCGAAGGCCGCAGCGATTTCATCAAAAGCCTGGTCCGGGAGTTATCACAGAGGATAGGACCGGAAAGCTCCGGCTCCTCCGGAGTGAAGCCGGTGGAATCGCTCTATGGAAAGTATGTAAATACGAATGCCGCAGCGCGATCGCTCACGTACAAGCTCGCCCGGGAAAAAGAGCAGGCGCTGAATTATAACAATGACGGGATCCTGTACGGACATGGATCGAATGGTCAGGCAGGCATTACCTCAAGAGCGGATGATCTGGGCAGGTTCTCATTCTATTTCAACCCGGAATTTACCGCAGCACAGGGTGAGGGAAGCGAGCTCTTCTTCAGAAAGGCCTATGCTGTCCTTGATCTCGGGTGGGACCTGATCGCCGGAAAAAACTCGCAGTGGTGGGGACCGGGGTATCATGGGGCAATCCTTCTCTCAAATAATGCCGAACCTTTCACGATGCTGCAGATAACCAATCCGGTTCCCAGTACGCTTCCGTGGATATTCAGTTACCTCGGCACGTATCGTTTTACCTATTTTGTGACGCAGCTCGAAAAAGACCGGGCTGACATAGCGGAGCCGTACTTCTGGGGCATGCGGGTCGTCTTCAAGCCTCATCCCAACCTCGAGATAGGCTTCGAGAGAACAGCCCTCCTGGGCGGCCGGGGCCGGCCAACCGACGTCGGTACGTGGCTCAATAGCATGTTCGGAACCCGTGAACACGACCGAGAACAAAATCCCGGCGATCAAAGAGCAGGGTACGATCTGAAACTGACGCTGCCTTTCGAACTGCAACCTCTGCAAGTGTACTGGGAAGAGGCCGGGGAAGAGAACCGGCAAAGAAATTCCCGAATGCCCTACAAATTGGCGGACCTGTACGGCTTTTATCTGCCGCGCGTGCTCTCCTATGAACGGATCAGCCTGCGCGCGGAATACGCTACGAATCATGTAAGCTATTGGCCGGATGTATGGTACACGCACGGTGTCTATACCGCAGGCTACACCTATAACGGCCAGATCATGGGCCACCACATGGGTACTGATTCGCGGGACCTGTTTGCGGAGCTCACCTGCCGTTTCCCGGAGAAGAACGCGCGTTGGTCGCTCGCCTATGATCGTTCGGAGCACAGCCTGTCGGGGCCGGTGCGCGAAACAGCGCACGAACTTTCGCTGAACATGCACCTGAACGCGGCGGAAAACGCGGACCTGGCCCTTACCTATGGATACTCCTGGATGAAAAATGTCGATTTTGTTCCGGGTGTTGTTCTGAGAAGCAGCGCGGCTTCGGGGACGATCACCCGCAGGTTTTAAAGGGGATTGCATAGATATTTCATCATGACGTCTTCGCACAATGCAGAAAAGCCGTCTTTGCGAGTGGCCCTCGCAGTCTTTGCGAGCGTAGCGAAGCAATCTCGTTCTGATGGCATTATGCTCAAGATAAACTTCGCGAAGCCGTAGTTCGTATCATTCTGAAAAACGCGATTGCCGCGTCGCTCCGCTCCTCGCAATGACAGCAGGAGGGGCTTACCACCCTCATCACACCGCTCGTCTCCCGATCAACCACCTTGTCAATGGATGACCCATTCGCTTTTCTTGATCAGCTCGGGATTCGGTCCTCCGGTAAGCTGGACGATGTAGCATCCTTTTGAGGCATAGCGCTGACCCGTGCCGAAGCTCAGGCGCGGGTAGGTCGCGGGAGCTGCCACAAGGTCCGGAGCCGCTTCTATCAGTTCGAGAAAATAATCCCGGGACACGAAGGTGCGCATTTTGGAAAGAGGGTCGGAGATGGTTTGCGCGAGAGAGTACATCTTCAGCGCAGTGCTCCGCCTGGTCATCAGGACCTTGTCGTTCTGAAGGGAAGTTCCGACCTGCGTTCGTTGCCCTTTGGAAACCTGGGGAAGTAAATAAGGGTAGGTCACATAGACATATCCTCGCTCGCTCTCGGCCAGGGTGGAGAGCCGGCTCCCCAGAAGACTGGCGGAGGCGAAGACCACGGAGGGTTTGAAACCCTTTGTGAGGAGCTTGAGCTCGGGGAAGTCCCCTGCGTTCAACCACAGCAGAACAACGGGTTTTTTGTTCTTCCCGGCAAGTTCTTTCCAGAAGGAGGCCGGGATGGGCTCATCACGCTTCAGCACCACGGTACTGGGCGCCTCGTGTTTGAGGCTCACCCAGGTGTCCTGGAAGGCACGGGACAGGGCCCGTCCTGCCGGCTCATCGCGGATGACCTGTATGATGGCCGGTGTTTTCGACAGGTCTTCCCTGCCGTGGAGGAAACGGGCCGCGGCTTCGCCTTCCTGAGAGAACCCCTTGGAGAGGTACAGGGTGTACCAGTCGGTCTCGGAGATCACGGGATAATCCGTAATGGGAAAGACCGCCGGGATCCGGTGGTCCTCGCAGAACCGGTGGATCGGTTCCCATTCTCCGGTTGAAATGCCGCCCAGAAGCGCAAAGACCGGTTCTTTTCGATAATATTCCTCCAGTTGTTCCCGCCATGTTTCCCGAGGACCCTTGAGCTCCCAGACGGCGAGGGTAAAGGTCCGCATCGCTTTCATGGTCCCTTCCCGCTTGTACAGTGACGATCGCTGGCCCCGTTCCGTGGATTTCGGAAGGCGCCAGTTGCTGATATAGTTTTTCAGGGGAACCAGCATGGCGTCGCGGTCCTCTCCGGGCACGTCCTCGGTGATCACCGTTGCAAAATGCAGGGTGGTCTCCGTGACCCCCGGTTGCGGTTCGGTAGAAAGGTATTTCAGGTAATAGACCATGATCTCCCGGTCCCGCTCGCTCAGGATATAAACCGGCATGACCGTGTTCAGCCGTCTGCCTGCCGGATCGATCCCCGTTTCAAGGACGCTTGCAAGCGTCTCATCCGTATAGGCGGGACGGTAGAGTTCCTCGCTGCCTCCTGTTGACCGGCCCACCAGGGGCGCGCGCCTGGACTTCGACACGGGAGAGTACAGTCGCGTGCCGTCGATGGGCGGCATTCTTACCTGACCTTCGCTGCTCCCGTACCCGCTCCTCAAATGACAGCTCACGCAGGTGAACATGGTGCCCTCCACCGGAACGTCGCCCATCACCACCGCCTGCATCGGCTCTCCCGAGGGAAGCAGGCCGATCCGGTACATGGCTTCTCCCATGCGCAGCACGTCGTCCCGCGTTAACCCCTTCAGGATGGGGCTGAGATCGTTTTCAGCATGCGCGGAAGGCAGGGCGTTGAAACAAAGGGCCGCCCCGGCTGCAAGACTGATCAACCATACTGCAACTTGCCGACGATATCGTGAGAACCCGCCCCTGCTGATCATTTTTTCACCACCTTCTCGAACTCTTTAATGAAATCCGCTGTCCCGATGAGGCCATAGATGCGCACCCAGGTTTCGTCGCCGGGAGCCTTCATGAACATGATGGGATAATGGAACATCTTGTTCGGTATATAGGCATTGAACGCCTTCATGACGCGGTCAATGTCTTCCCGGGAACCGGTCAGAAAATCCCATCCCGGCTGTGCCCGGTAGTTCTTCAGATACTTTCTCATGATCGCCGGTCCGTCGTGTTCCGGATCGATCGATATGGAGACCAGCTGGACCTTTGCGGCGTCAGCGCCGCGTTTTCTCTGGAAATTCGTATACCCCGCCGACAGCACCGGGCAGATGGTCGTGCACGTGCCGTAGATGAAGTCCACGACAACCGGCTTTCCGCTGTTCATGAGCTCCCGGAACTTGATCCGCTTGCCGTCCTGGTTGATCAGGGTGACGTCGGGCATCTCATAGCGTTCAACGGTACGGGTATACTCAGCCTGGGATACGGCCGGTGCCGGCGCTGGAAAAAGAGACAGCGCAACGGAAAAGCAGGGCAGGAACAAATGATAAAATCGTATTTTCACTGGTTGCTCCTTAACGTAAAGTGATTGGTATTTTGAGGGTGCTCCAGCTTTGGTAGCTATTCAGGTAGAGAGACTGAAGGCCGAAGGCTGAAAGTAGACGATAGCGCTAGCAAGCAAATGAAAACCAGAAAGAACAGGTTTCCCAACTCCACCTTTAGCCTTCAGCCTGTCAACTTGCACGGCTATCTGTAACTATAGCCGCATTGTCGAAGGCCGTCAAGGGTCAAGCCGGGGACTGTCACGCCGAGGATGTGGCACCGGGCCGAAAGCCCCTTTCTTCTTGCACTCGGGATTCTGAAATACTATAATCTGAGAACGAAATGGTTTCGATCCGGGTCGCTTCATCGGAGCGAAACGGAAACGGTCCATGACGCACGGCCGAAGAAAATGGAGGATACCTATGAAAGCTATTACGTTGCAGAAGTTGGGAGTCGTTGTTTTAGCGGTCCTTGTGCCAATGGTCCTGTTGTTCGGTTGCGGAGGTGGTGGAGGCAGCTCAGCAGGCGGAGGCGGATCCAATACCTTGTTCTATGCGGTAAAAGCCACGACGCCGACTTTCGCGGCCACAACCTCGGCAAAGCCGCAAAATGCCAAGGGGAAAATTTATTCTGCCCCATCGTTTTCCGATCCGGCAATGATGGTCGCCTTTCAGCTTCTTCGGAATTACTCCTATCCGGCCGATGAAGGCAAGATCGACATGTCAAATATCTACAAGATCCTTTGGGAGGCAGGCGGGAAACTTGATGATGCAAAATATCTTTGCTCCTCAATGACCAGCACAACGGACAGCGCTATTTCTCCCTATCTTTTTAGCGATTTTTTGGGCCATTCGTATACATGCGGGGGGAATATCGATGAATCAGTTCAGCCAGGATATGGAAGCAGCTTCGCCTACGAGGAAACGGGGACACTGAGAAAAATGCTGGCCTCGTACAAGTGGGCGCCTGACGTAGCACAGCAGATAGCAATCGGTACGATCCAGGCAAGCTATGATGACACGACAAAAAATGTTGAGCTGATCTTTGCACAAGCTGTTAACTATCCGGCGGGCAGCACTATGGGAGGACCCTCTGGCAGCGGTTTTGCCACCCGGGCGCGCATAACGGGAAACAGCGACACGCATGACTTTGAACTGAAAATGTTTACCGGGAGCACGTCACTGGTCGGCAAGGGCAAATCACAGGGAGCTGGGAACTACTTCCTGATAAGAGACGGGTCTAACTACTTCTGCATTCCAGCCGGTGCAACGGAGACGGATCTGGCCGGCATGCAGCCGATGAACCAAACCGATGCGAACGCTTCACCCAACTGCGGCGTCTATGCGACTGCGGTCACGGCGATGACGTCGTACACAGGTGCAGATCTGCCAAATATTGATTTGTCTGATTTTAACAACGGCGTAAGAGGAACCCCGGTCAACTATTTGATGTTCTGAAGTCTGATATCGGAACAGTCTTTTTGACCGAACCGATCAGCCTCGAAGCTTCAGTCGGCTGAGATTCAGGCGCATTTCGCAGGAAGGGATATCACAATGAAAAGGGCCGGAGAGCATTTCGCTCTCCGGCCTTCTATTTTCCGGCAGCAAGGAAACGACAGCCCTTTTTTCCCGATCGTGCCGCGGAAAGGGTCATGCGGGTGCTCGATGGAAAGAGAGGACCGTCGCCCGGGTCCGGCTTCCGTCCGGCCCGTGAGGAAAGTTCGATCACCTCGGATATGGCATTCAATAATGAATTATGTTACTATAACGCTCTATGAAAAGGGATATCTGGATATTTCTGTTCGTCATCGGGCTCCTGTTCTTCAACTGGCCCATCATGGGCATCTTTAAGAGCAGCCTGGCGACCTCCCTGTTCATTCTCTGGTTCATTTTCATCGCCATTATTTTTATTATTGCTCACTTCCTGGAGCGGGAGGACGGAGGAAAATAAGTGTTCTCGCCCCTGGTCCTGCTCAGCATCATTTTCGCTTATCTTCTTCTGCTCTTTTCCGTTGCCTATTTTGCGGAACGGAAGGAGCTGCAGGGGAAGAGCCTGGTCTCGAATCCCTATATCTATTCCCTTTCCCTTGCGGTGTACTGCACTTCCTGGACCTTCTACGGCAGCGTGGGCAAGGCGGCCAACTCAGGGCTCAGCTTTCTCACGATCTACATCGGCCCGACGCTCATGGCGGCCTTGTGGTGGATCGTGCTCCGGAAGATCGTGTACCTGTCCAAGGAGAACCGGATCACCACGATCTCGGATTTCATCTCATCACGCTACGGAAAATCCCTGGGCCTTTCGGTCCTGGTCACGACCGTTGCGGTCGTCGGGATCACCCCCTATCTCGGCCTGCAGCTCAAGGCCATCATGACGACCTTCACCCTGCTCTCGGGAAAACAGCAGAGCACCAATTTCGAGGGTTGGTTCGTTTCGCTGCTGCTCGGGACCTTTGCCGTGATCTTCGGAGCGCGGAGGCTCGATGCCTCGGAGCGCCACGGAGGCCTGGTCTTCGCCGTTGCTTTCGAATCGGCGATCAAGCTGGTTGCGTTCATGTCCGTCGGGCTTTTTGTGACCTACGGCCTCTTCAACGGGTTCGGCGACATCTTCGGGAGGATCCAGCAGGGGCCCTATGCGCTGCTCATGAAGATCGGCGACGCCTCGCCGGTGAGCTTTTTGGAGTGGTCCTCGCTTACCTTCCTGTCGATGATGGCCATCATGTTCCTGCCCCGCCAGTTCCACGTGGCGGTGGTGGAAAACTATTCAGCCGACCATATTAAAAAGGCCATGTGGCTTTTTCCGCTCTACCTGTTCCTGATCAATATCTTTGTTCTTCCCATTGCATACGGCGGACTTTTGCTGGGAGACATCCAGTCCACGGCGGACTATTTTGTGCTCACGATCCCCCTGCACACCGGCTACCCGCTCATCGCGCTCATGGCGTTCATCGGCGGTTTTTCGGCCGCCACCGCCATGATCATCGTGGAATCCGTGGCGCTTTCCACGATGGTGATGAACAGTTTTGTCGTGCCCCTGCTCTGGGACCTGCGGGCGTTCAAGAATTTCTCGGTCGTGATGCTGAATATCAAGCGGGTCGTGATCCTGGGATGCGTGTTCCTCGGATATACCTTCGCCGTGTATATCGGCGATTATTACAGTCTCGTGGACATCGGGCTCAAGTCCTTTGAAGCGGTCACCATCTTCGCCCCTTCCTTTCTGCTCGGCCTCTATTGGAAGGGCGGCAACAAGAAGGGGGCCGTCGCCGGCATCATCGCGGGGTTCAGCGTCTGGATCTATACCTTGCTGATCCCGGCCTTCCTGCGCGCCGGCATCGTGGAGCCGGGCAGCTTCATGGAGGAGGTCTTCCGGTCGCGGATGCTGAACCCCACGGCGTTGTTCGGCCTCGAAGGCCTTGACCGCTGGAGCCATTCGCTTTTCTGGGGACTGTTGCTGAACCTGCTGTTCTACGTGGGAGTATCGCTCTTCACGAAACAGACCGATGCCGAAACCCGCCAGGCCATCATTTTCGTCGATTCCTATTCTCCGCTCCAGTTCTCGCAGAACCACCGGCAACTCAATGTGGGCGAGATCGAGGAGGTGCTGGCGCAGTATCTTGGCCCTGCGGAGGCGCGCGACGTGATCGATGCGTTTGTCAGAAAATCCGGCGTGGGCCGCCAGGCGCTTTCCAACGAGTGGCTGCTCAAGCTCAGGCAGGAAGCCGAGCGGTCCCTCGCGGGAGCGCTGGGGCCCTCGATCAGCGCGCTCGTGTTCCAGGACAAAGCGCTCTTGACGCATGAAGAGGCGCTGCAGGTCTCGAAGTCGATCCGCCAGATCTCGC
>MHDY01000236.1 GCA_001803705.1 Nitrospirae bacterium GWC2_56_14
AGAATTGTATATTCCCGCGAACAAGCCGTGTCGGGAACCCCGAGGCCTTGAGGAGGGATGAAAGCAGCAGCGCCTGATCGCAATCATTCCCACTCTTCTGGCGCAGCGACTCCTCTGCCCCTTTCTGACAACCCCAGTACCACTCGGTTTCGATGGTGTTCTTTACCTGTTCGTAGATGGCAACAGGCTGCCAGTTCAATGACTGCGCGAGCTCGGCGATCTCTTTTGATATAGGTGCTTCGGGCGTGCTTTTGGTATCGTCAGGAGATACGATCTTATTTCCGCCTTTGTATGCCGGGGTGATGGCAGAAGCAGTACTGGGCTCGATTGCGGGATAGTTGAGATGTTTATAGGGCAGGCTGCCGATGAGAGGACGTTTCCTTTTGGGAACGAGTTTATCCAAAAGCGCTTTTATTTTTTCGATTCTCTCCTGACTCCTGACTTCTGACTCCTGACTCCCCGATGGTAATCCATCTATAAGGATCAAATACTCGGTCAACGCCTTCCGGTACCCCTTGACCATTGCCTCGTGCCGATCGACCGCTTTTGTTCCAAGAGACTTGACCTTCTCATCCCTGAGTTTGAACCGTTCTTCCATCAGCAGATTGGAGATTTTGATGTTTTCAGCAGTTGTTTTAAGTTGGGCTATTTCTCCGGAAACGGACGAGCCATTCTGGAGCTTTTTCTGGATGGCTGCAACGATTGCCTGGCCTTGTTCGAGATCCCTCTGGACATCTTTTTCGAGGCCGTCCTCAAATGCATGGCCCATCAGGGGGAACAGGACCATAGTAGTAAGGATCAGGGATAGACAGAATATTACATTTGGCCTGCGGTGTCCGGGGTTTCTTGCGGATTTAAAAAACGACAGGATCGTGTTTCTTTCCAATTGTTCCTCCCCAGATACAATAGTCGGAGTTTTTGATAAAGGAATGCGACTATAACAACGATGCATATTCCGGTCAAGTTCAATTTATAACTTTACCCTGATATGACAAAAATTCATATTTTAATACCATGCAACAGCATGATATATCATTGCTTTTATGGGTCGGGGTATTTTAAGGGTATTCCCCTCGACAATGCACCTTTTTGTTCATTGATCCACGGGAAATTACGTTGTCCGGTTTGGAAAATCGAAGAAGAACCTTTGGAGAGAACTGGAGGGGACGGTGAAATAGGGATTAACTCTTATGGGTCTTCCGGGGTTTGTGCGGGTGCTTGTTGCATCTCGTAAGAAGCCAAGATTTGCCACATAATTCACATAAAGCACAGAAGGAAGACCTTCAAGAATAAAAGATTCTTTCTGTGTATTTTGTGACTTATGTGGCGAAAAAAGACTTTTTACGAATCTATCATGTTTGAAAGGAGCTTTACGCCACTGTCAGTGGACGTATTCTGGATAGTTTGGCTTTATTGCTCCTACTGGCTTCCCACAGATCCACGGCAGCCTGTGCATTGAACCAGAACTGGGGGATATTCCCGAAAAGCCGCGACAAACTCAAAGCCATCACGGGAGTAACTGCACGTCTCTCGTTCAGCAACTCATTGACCGTCTGACGCGATACGCCGAGTGCAGCCGCAAAAGCCGATGGTGTCATGCCGTAATCGGGAAGGAAATCTTCGCGCAGCATTTCGCCGGGGTGAACAGGATTAGTCATTCTTACACCGGTATTTTTGATAGCCATGTTTTTATTCCTCTTAATGGTAATCCGTGATTTCAACGTCATACGCATCTCCCTTGTGGAACCTGAAACAGATGCGCCATTGATCGTTGATTGAAATTGAATGCTGCCCTGCACGATCTCGCGTTAATGCATGCAAACGGTTGCTGGGCGGTATCTTTAAATCGTCAAGACAGGCAGCAAGACGCCTTTAGCCCCGGACACGATCCAAGGGATGCGGCAATCTCGTCTTAACAGATAGATACGAACTACGAGATTGCTTCGCTACGCTCGCAAAGACAGCTTAAGAGACTTTTTGAGACCATCATGTTTGAAAGGAGCTTTACGAGCGGATCAATGACTGAGCTTTACGCCTGCCAGTCGATTAAGACTTACTCCGACCTCTGCGGCTTGAATTGCAAGCTGTCTATGCACCTCGGGAAGGACCCGGACCATAAACTTACCGCTAAAATGCTTTGTCGAGATCGGCTCCGGCAATGGTTCATGGTTGCGCGACATATCTGCGATCACGTCAGATACCACTGCCCGGACACCCTTTAATGCCGCTTCAGGTGATTTGGCAAGCCAGCTCAAACCCGGAAACTCGGCGCACAGCCCGACATATTCGGCATCTTCTTCTGACCACGTTACCCGATAGGTATATTTATCTTTTTTTTGTCGCATGTTCGGCCTCCAACTTATCAATTGCCTCCAGAATCTGTTTTACCTGGTACGCCTTGGCCTTACCTTTTTCATTTTGAATATTGACGCGCGGATTTCCGATCCACGGTGTTTTATATACATGATGACTGCTGCTCTTCTGACGCGGTTTCCCGAAGTAATGATTACAGACTGTGACCGCATCCTTGAAACGTATCCCTTTCGGGTTATTCCGCATCTCTGAAACAATATCCACGACCGTTGACATGCTGTATAGTATCACTATTGATACTACTCGTCAAGATGAAAAGCTACAGTTCTATTCCAGGATACAGGTCCGCTGTTGTGGGATGATCCATATAGCACGGCCAGGAACATTTGCGACATTTCAGCGACATCATGGATTTTTTCAGCATAGCTCCAAAAAAGGAAAAGCCCGCGAATCATACGATTCACGGGCTTTTTATTATGGTCGGGGCGAGCCGATTTGAACGGCCGACCACTCGCACCCCAAGCGAGTACGCTACCAGGCTGCGCCACGCCCCGATTTTACACAGAGGATTTAGAACGAGAGTACAGTATGACTATTTCAGGATATCCAGGATCTCTCGCAATTCTTTCTTTGCACTATCGATGATGCTGTCCAGATCCTGTCCGGCCTTGCTGCTCAGTTTTTTCCTTGCCCCGGCGATGGTGTATCCCTCGCTGTAGAGCATTTGCTTGATCTGAATGATCCGGTCGATGTCTTCTTTTTTATATACCCGCTGCCTGGACAGGCCCTTTTCCGGCTTCAGCTGGGGAAACTCGGTTTCCCAGTAGCGCAGGACATAGGGTTCCAGACCGGTAAGCCGGCTGACCTCGCCGATCCGGTAGAAAAGCTTATTCGGCGGCTGCCGGGGTTTCGATGACATGCTCTTTAAAGATCATGCTGGGCCTGAAACTGACGACTTTTCGGGGAGTGATCTCGATCTCCTGGCCCGTCTTGGGATTGCGGCCTTTGCGGGAATTTTTGCTCCGCACCACGAAATTTCCGAACCCGGAAAGTTTCACGGTTTCCCCCTGTTTCAAGGCCTGCTTGATGGTATCCAGAATCATCTCGACCATTTCTTCGGCGTCCTGCTTCGGCAGGCCGACTTTGTCAAACACTTCTGAGATGATGTCCGCCTTCGTCATAGGCACCTCCTCTGGAAGACATAATATAGTTAATAACCAATTCAAAGTCAAGGCAAATGTACATCAAATGCACCTCAGGCATATCCCGTCGCGCAACCACCGCGTCACGAACCTTGACCGGCGATGGCATGAACCGCCGCTTTGCGAAGGTTGCTTAGGGACAAGTATACCAGGGACCGTTCAGGAGTAAAGCGATTGGACGTAACTGGTTATTTATGTTTGAAAACCATAGGGAGTCTGTTATAATAAATGCCGACATGATCAGGGAAATCAAACTCAGCGGCAAAGCAAACGACGTCATCGATTACTACGTAACGATCACGGGCGAGGACCTCAGTAACCGGTATTTTGTCGAGTCGACGCCTGAAGGGGACCGTTTTTTCTCGGGCGGCAACGAGCTCACCATCTCCGCTGACGGGGTTCACTACCTGGGGACCGGCGGCAGCGTTTGCGAATACATGTTCGGCGTCGACCTGCCGCTCAAGGACCTGCTGAGGAAGGACGTATCGAACCGTCTGGTGATGTTCGGCGCGTTCTACGACAAAGGCGAAAACATCACGTTCTCCAACACGACGACGGGGAAAGAGACCTTCGACCAGGTGTTCCTCACCGGCAATGCGGTCTCGAACTATTACTTTTTCGTTCATTTTTCCCAGAAAGCGGACCTCCGGGACCAGCAGCGCGATATTCTCCGAAGCATCGGCAAAAGCGTAAAACGGAGCGAGATGGTCGGCGCCGGCGATGACTCCGGGTTCTGCCGCGAGCTCTTTGACGAACTGGGAGATTCCCGGGCGCTCACGTTCCTCTTCCGGTTCGTGAACCGGCATAACAAAGAATATATCCAGACGTTCAACCGGCTGCACCAGGAGCAGAAGACGCTCACCCCTTCCGCCAGCGCGGCCCTCGACGAGCTCGCGCAGAAATACAACATCATCCCCTACCAGCAGGAACGCATCAAGATCGACGGAATGTACAAGCTCCCGGAAAACAAGAAGATCGTCGACGAGTACAAGGACATCCTGATCGCCGTGTCGGAGAAGGGCGAAGTGAACCCTTCCGAACTGGCAAAGCTCTCGAGGCTCCGGACCCTGAGCCTCCGGCTCAATATCCCCAACACCCTCTTTGACACGCTCGACGCCCGGCTGCTCAAGGACATGAACATCGTCGAGGTGGAAGAGCCCGACTACATCCGCGAGACCCGCGCGATCTTCGAGGGGCTGTTCTTCCGGGCGGACAAGATCCGCGGCCACATCTCCCATGAGGACCTCATCAAACTGCTGAAGGCCAAGGAAAAATCGTCCAATCACCGCGACCCCGGCTTTGAAAGCCTGCTCCTGGACACGGTGCGGGCCTGCGACGAGCATGCCCGGGACACCAACGACACGGCGGTGCTTGAGTCCATGAGCAATGTCCTCACCTATTTCGACCGCTATGACAGCGCGGCGACCACGATCAACAACCTTGCGTTCATGGAAAACTCCACCCTGACCGAAGGCAATATCAGGAGCCTCTACGGGAACAAGGAGATCTTCGACGCCATCAGTCCCGATATTTTTCAGGAGCTCTTCATCGAGTGCGTCAGGAACAACCGCTACCTGACCCGCTACGGCCGCAAGAAGATCGATAAGCTGTTCAGGGGCCTGCTGCAGATCAGGTCGGGAGACAGCACCTATCGCGAACTGGCCACCACCATCCAGAGCGTCCGTGAGGATGAACGGCTGTATGCGCTCATCCACCGGTATGTCAAGGACCGCTTCAAGAGCATCTATGCGGAATTGAACTCCAAGGAGGACCAGGAGATCTTCATCCAGGACCTCAATCGCGAGATACAGGCCAAAGGCATCGTCCAGGGCCCCGTGCCCCATGAGGTGTTCGAGGAGATCATCCTCGATTTCAGGAAGGAGTCCTTCTATCTCAATAATCTCCTGCCCCACATCATTGTTTCCCGGGACAGCCAGGTGCGCGACGATTTTCTTACAAACAGCGGCCTGGACCGTTTTTATGTGGAAGAGCTTGAGAAGGATTACTTTGGAATGAACCGGATAGAGCAGCGCATCCTGGAAGAGATCAGGAAATAGCCATGTTCAAGATCAAGGTCCTGGACCGTTACATATTCGAAGAGCTCCTGCCGCCCTTCTTCCTCAGCATGTTCATCATAACGCTGGTGCTGTTCATCCAGAAGATGTTCAGGCTGGCGGAGCTGGTGATCTCCAAGGGCGTCACGGTCACGGCCACGCTGAAGCTGCTGGCCTTTATCCTGCCGGGCTTCCTGGTCATCACCATTCCCATGTCCGCCCTCGTAGCGGCCATAACCGCATTTTCCCGGCTTTCGTCGGACTCCGAGATCACGGCCATGAAAACCTCGCGCGTCAGCCTGTACCGCATGCTCCGGCCCGTGACCCTCTTTGCGTTCCTTGCCTTCAGCGCCACGGCGCTGACCTCGCTCGTCCTGCTGCCCGCGGCGAACACCGCGCTGAAAGCCCACTTGTTCAACATGGTAAAATCCCAGGCCATGGTCGGCATCGAAGCCGGGGTGTTCAGCAGCGCGTTCGACGGCATGGTCATTTATGTCGATAAAATGGAGTCGCTCGACAAGATGGAGGGCATCTTCATCTCGGACGAACATTCGGCGAAGGACCCCTACTCCATCGTGGCCAAACGGGGGAAACTGATCACCGATCCCCAGTCATTCAAAGTAACGCTCGCCATGGAAGAAGGGTCCATGTATTCCCTGCCGCGCGATAAGAGCAAATACCTCCTCTCCTCCTTCGCCGCGGGCAGTATTTTTCTCGATATCAACCGCTCCCTGCTGCAGGGCGGGTCTTCGACCACGGATTACCGGAACGCGTCCATCCAGACCCTGCTCACGGACATCAGGTCCCTTCGCGCCCAGGGCAAACCAACCTTTCAACTCGAAAGCGAGCTCCATATGCGGCTGTCCATCCCCGTGGCCTGTTTGATCTTCGGCATCATCGGCGCCCCCCTGGGCATCCGCAAATCACGCTCCGGCAGGTCCGCCGGCATCGCCATCGCGCTTGCGGTATTCTTCCTCTACTATGTGCTGATCGGGACCAGTAAGAACCTTGCCGAGACCGGCTCGCTGTCGCCGGCAGCCGCATACTGGATCCCCAATGCGATCATTATCATGGGTTCGGCGGTCCTGCTCCATGTGAGGAACAGTGAGCTCAACCTCGGCATCGGCGACCGCTTCGCCCGGCTCTATTCCCGGCTTCTCCGGCGGACAACGCCCTAAACGGGAAGGAACGGAGCAAAACCATTATGAACATATTGACCCGTTACATACTGAAGGAGTTCCTCCGGTCCTTCGCCACGGCGCTGAGCGGCATCACCATTGTCTATCTCTGCGTCGATTTCCTTCAAAAAGCCGACGATTTCATCCGTTTCAAGGCATCGCTCTCGCAAGTGACCAGGTATTTTCTCTACAACCTGCCGGGGATCATCACCCCGTCCATGCCGATCGCCGCCCTGATCGCCACGCTCCTGTCGCTCGGCGCCCTGTCGCGCCACAACGAGATCATCGCCATGCGGTCCAGCGGGGTCAGCCTCGGCCGCATCGTGCTGCCGGTGCTCGCCGGCGGTCTCCTGATCTCGGCCATCGGTTTTATCAACAATGAGCTCGTCATGCCGCCCTACGTCGCCAAGGCGAACTACATCCGCAAAGTGGAGCTCGAAAAAAAGCAGCAGATCGTCATGTTCCGGCGCAACAAGCTCTGGCTTCGCGGTCCGGACAACAGCATCGCGAACATCGCCTTCGTCTCACCCGACCGCAATGTGATGTTCGGCCTGAACATTTTTAAGCTCAACACGGACTTCACCGTGCGTGAACGGATCCAGGCCGACAGTCTTTTATGGGAAGACAATGCCTGGCGCCTGAAGCAGAGCATGGTCTATGTACAGAAGGGCGATACGATCATCGACCGCCCGGCTGACGGCGAGGTGTACAACATCGTGGAATCCCCCTCGGACCTCGGCATGATCGTCAAGCGGTCCGAAGAAATGAGCTTTGCCGAGCTCTGGGACTATGTGCGCCGCATCAAAAACAGCGGCTACAATGCCATGCGGGAAGAAATGGCGCTGTACGGCAAGATCTCATTCCCTTTTTCGAGCCTGCTCATGGTCATGATCGCCACACCGCTCTCCCTGCAGCGGGTGCGGAGCGGCGGCACGGGCAAAGGGATCGCCATCGCCGTTTTCATCTCATTCGCCTATTGGGGACTGCTCAGCATCGGGACCGCGCTGGGCAGGTCCGGCGCCTTGCCGCCCTTGACCGCATCGTGGCTAGCCAATGGACTCTTCTCGCTCTACGCGTGCGTGATGATGTTCCGCATGCACCGCAATTCCTGATCCCTGCTGGAGAACATGCTCTGACCCCATGATGAAGAAAGCGCTCAGCATACTGCTCGGCATCGCCCTGGTGCCATTCTGTATCGGCTTCACCTGGCAGCTCGGCGCGACCGTTTTCGGCATTCGCTATAAACCCGATCTCCCCTACTTCTTTGCAGCGGGATCGTTGACCTACATAACGGTCCACGTGCTGTTCAGAAAACCGATCCTGACCTATGTCTTCGGCCACGAACTGACCCATGCCCTGTTCGCAGTCCTCTTCGGCGGTTCGGTCAAGTCGTTCCATGCAAGCGACCGCGGCGGCCGTGTTACGATCACGAAATCCAATTTTATCATCACGCTGGCGCCGTATTTTTTCCCCCTGTACACCTGTATGACGCTCGTGCTGTACGGCTCGGCCGTCGCGGCCGGACTGCAGGGGGCCGTGGGCTGGATCGTCTTTCTCGCCGGCGCTTCCTTCGCATTTCATCTGGTCCTGACCGCCCTTTTTCTGCAGACCGAACAGACCGACATCAGGGAGTACGGCATGATCTTCTCTTTGCCGCTCATCTATCTTTTTAATGTGACCTTCACCGCGTTCCTCATCCAGCTGCTTTTGGCGGAGAACATGGAGTACCTCCTTTTCATCGGCAATGGTATAATGAAAAGCGTGAACATGACCGCGCTTATTCTGGGCAAGATCTACCGTATTGCCGGGAACGTCATGTGATCCCTGATACCAGCTTTACTTTGCGCTCTTTGCGTGCTTTGCGAGAGACGCCTTTTGTTTCGTTTTGTCTTGGCCAGGTTCATGAAAGGATCGCCATGTTCATCGTTGGGCTGACCGGCGGGATCGCAAGCGGAAAAAGCCTTGTTGCCCGCGTGTTCAAAGACCTTGGCGCGACCGTCATTGACGCGGACCGGATCGTCCATGAGCTGCTGGAGCCTGATCAGGATGCCTGGAGAGAGATCATCCAGTACTTCGGTCAGGAGGTCCAGCGGCCGGACAAGACCATCGACCGCAGAAAGCTCGGCGCTATCGTGTTCAACGACCGGGAAAAACGCACCTGGCTCAATGCCTGCCTCCACCCCCGGGTCTTTTCGGTCTATACCACCCGGGCGGCCCACATCAGGATGCGGACCCCTGACGCCCTCCTGTTCTTTGATGCAGCGCTGCTCATCGAATCGGGATACCACCGGAACGTGGACCGGCTCATCGTGGTGTATGCAGAACCGGAACAGCAGGTGGAACGGCTCATGGCGCGCGACGGGTTCACCAGTGAAGAGGCGCTTTTGAGGATTGCAAGCCAGATGCCGCTCAGTGAAAAGCGTTTGCTTGCCGATCACGTTATCGACAACAGCGGGAGCCGTGAGCAGACCGAACAACAGGCCAGGGAGCTCTTCGGACAACTGAACAGGGAATCGAAAGGCCGTGCGTGAGGACTGCTCTGACCATCATACCGATGAAGCGCTCTCATATCAGGGCCTGCGACGCCATTGTTGCCGCATCAGAACCCTGGAAGACCCTTCAGGAAAAGGTTGATTTCAAAAAATACATCACCTGTGGACAGGCCTATGCATGCACCCGGAGCGGGAGCGGCACGATCGAGGTCGCCGGCTTCATTATCTTTACGGCAGAGCCTGTTTTTGCCCGCGGCGGCTACCTCCGCGCCATAGGCGTTGCAGCCTCCCTGCGCGGCCAGGGCATCGGCAGTAAACTCATGGCATTCGCCGAGAAAATGGTCTCCCGGCAGGCGACCTGCTTGTACCTGTGCGTCTCTTCCTTCAATCGAAAGGGCCAGGCTTTTTATAGGAAGCGCGGATATACCAGGGTGGGGAAACTTCCCGGACTCACCTCGCCGGATAGTTCAGAATATATCTACTGGAAACGGCTTAAATAATGAAGTGAAAAGGAGACGGGAAGTCCCGGAGCAGCCTCGCCTGAACAGCGGGCGGACCCGCAGGGCCGAATGAACACCATGAAAAAAAACATCAAGCAGATAGAGCTGTTCAAGAACCTCACTGACGATGAGCTGAAAGAGATGGACCCCTATCTCATCACCGCGCCGTTCAAGAAAAAAGAAACGATCTTTTCCGAAGGAGAGCCGCCGGAGTGGTTCTATATCGTCCTGAGCGGCAAAGTGAAGATCACCAAGCTGTCCCATGAGGGCAAGGAGATCATTCTCGAGATCATCTCTCCCCATGACATCTTCGGCGGCGTGGCCGTGATCCGCGGGTTCGCCTATCCAGGCAATGCCGTTGCCATGGAAGACAGCGAAGTGCTCAAGATCTCCCGGAAGAACCTGATGCGGCTGGTGGACCGGTTCCCGAACCTCATGTACTTCATCGCGCTCCAGCTCGGCGACCGGATGAAAAGTTCCTACGATTCCCTGAAGAACATCGCCCTGGAGCGCGTCGAAGCGCGCATTGCCGCGCTGCTGCTCAAACTGGCGAACAAGATCGGCGTAGAGACCGACGAGGGAACGCTGATCGATATGCGCCTGACCAAGCAGGATGTGGCCGACATGGTCGGCACCACGGTGGAGACCTCGATCCGCACGTTCAGCAAGT
>MHDY01000237.1 GCA_001803705.1 Nitrospirae bacterium GWC2_56_14
ATCGGCAAGCATGTGATAGCGCTTGAGCTGGCCCTGCGGCGTCCAGCGGAGCGCTTCGGGCCGGTCGCCGAATTTCTTCAGGTGCATATTATAAAAGGACAAGAGATGTTCTTTTGAGTATGGATCCATGACGACCTCCCGTGCGCCGCTATATTACGGTATCAGTCGACGGAAATCAAGGGCATAAGGATTTATCTCCAGCCTCGTTTTATAACCGTGGTTTACCGGAAAAGAATGTTTTTTATTCGTCATAATGTTTTGCTTGACAAAATATTTGGCAAAGCTTACTATGCACGAGTTTCAGAAGTTGTAGTAATTCAAAATTTAATAGCAGGGAGTTTAGCGTATGACACCAAGTACCTATCTTCCGGAACACTTTTTACCCGTGGCAATATTCCTGTTGCTCGGTATCGCTGTCGGCGTCGGCATGCTGGTTGCCGGATGGTTCATCCGTCCGCGGAACCCCTATCCCGAAAAGCTGCTGACCTATGAGTCCGGCATCACGCCCTTCATGGACGCCAATCAGAAGTTCTCCATCCGTTACTACATCATCGCCATGCTGTTCCTTATCTTCGATATTGAAGCCGTATTCCTCTATCCCTGGGCCGTATCGTACAACCAGATCGGCCTCTACGGTTTTTTGGAGATGGTGCTCTTCATCATCATCCTGCTCGTCGGTTATTTCTACGCGTGGAAGAAGGGGGCGCTCGAATGGGAGTAGTCCAGAATCTTTTTGAGGACGGGTATATCACGACAACCGTCGATGGTTTTCTCAATTACTGCCGTGCAAGCTCCATCTGGCCCATGACGTTCGGCCTCGCCTGCTGCGCCATTGAAATGATCCAGTACTATTCCGCGCCTCAGCACGACTTTGACCGCTTCGGCACCGTTCCCCGCCCGTCTCCCCGGCAGTCGGACCTGCTCCTGGTGGCCGGCACGCTCACGAAAAAGATGGCGCCCATTGTGCGCCGCGTCTATGATCAGATGCCCGAGCCGCGGTACGTCATCGCCATGGGGAGCTGCGCCGGTTCCGGCGGCATCTTTAATACCTACAGCGTGGTGCAGGGTGTTGATAATATCATTCCGGTGGATGTCTATATCCCGGGATGCCCGCCGCGTCCCGAAGCCCTGATGAACGGCATCATCAAACTGCAGGAAAAGATCAAGAAAGAGCACTATATCCGGAAGTAATACACCACATATCCTGATCGAAACCGGGCACCGCGGACCTGTTGCGCGGTGCGGCCCGTGACGAGGTTGTATGGATCCCTTACAGATCGCTAAGATGGTAGAAGAAAAATTCGCCGGTCAGGTCCTGGATACGACGACCTATGCAGGCCAGGTCTCGATCATGGTCAAAAAAGACCTGATCAGGGACATCTGCCTGTATCTCAAAGATGATCCCTCCCTCAAGATGGACCATCTGGCCGATCTGACGGCCGTCGATTATTCTACCTATCCCGGTGACACCGGCCTCCGCTTCGAAGTCGTTTATAACCTTATCTCTATCGAGTATCGCCACCGCATCCGTTTGAAGGTGCGTGTGCCGGAAGAGGACCCGCGGGTCGACACCGTCTCATCGATCTGGCAAACAGCCAACTGGCACGAACGCGAGACCTTTGACCTCATGGGGATCAAGTTCGACGGCCATCCCGACCTTCGCAGGATCCTTTTGCCCGAGGACTGGGAAGGACATCCGCTCCGGAAGGAATATCCGCTGAAAGGATACTAAAAAACAGGGTTCTGGGGCCAGGGTACAGGAAATAACCCTTTGCTTTTCCCGGCTCCCGGCTGCTGAACCCCGACTCCTTTTTCTACAGGTGAAAACATGTCAGCTTCCTCGACGAAAGAAATAGTCCAGAAAGAAATAACGCTCAACATGGGGCCGCAGCATCCGGCCACCCACGGCGTGCTGCGCCTGGTGCTCGATCTGCAGGGCGAGACCGTGGTAGGCTGCGATGCCCGCCCCGGGTATCTGCACCGCGGGATCGAAAAGTGGATGGAGAGCAGGACCTACCATCAGATCATCCCCATGACCGACCGGCTGGAATACATCACCTGCATGAACAACAACCTCGGCTACGTGGTTGCCGTCGAGAAGCTTGCCAACATCGAGGTCCCGGAGCGGGCGCAGTTCATCAGAACACTGATGGCGGAGCTGACGCGGCTTTCGGGGCATCTGGTGTGGCTCGGCACCCATGCTCTCGATATCGGCGCCATGACGGTCTGCATGTATACCCTGCGGGAACGGGAATTTATCCTCGACCTTACCGAGATGGTGACAGGAGCACGCCAGACGGTGAGCTATGTCCGCATCGGCGGCGTGCGCAACGATATTCCGCGCGACTTCTTCGACAAGTGCCGTGAATTCACCGAGATCTTTCCCAAGCGGCTTGAGGAGTACGATACGCTGATCCGGGAAAACCGCATCTGGCTCCAGCGCACCGTGGGCATCGGTGTCTTCTCGGCCGCGGACGCGGTCAATTACGGCCTTACCGGCGGTACGCTCCGCGGTTCCGGCGTGAACTACGATCTGCGCAAGGTCGAACCCTATGCGGCCTATGACAAGGTCGATTTCGACGTGCCGCTCGGCAAGAACGGCGATGTCTACGACCGGTACATCGTGCGCATCAACGAGATGCGCCAGAGCGTGCGGATCATCAAACAGTGCCTCGACATGATGCCGTCAGGGCCGGTGGTGACCCCGGACCCGCGGTATGCCATTCCCGAAAAAATGAACGTCATGAAAAGCATGGAATCGCTGGCCCACCAGTTCGTGCTCATGAGCAAGTGGGTCCCCATGCCCAAGGGCGAGGTCTATGTGGCGACCGAGGCGCCCAAGGGCGAACTCGGCTTCTATATAGTAAGCGACGGCAGCGGCCGGCCCTACCGCATCAAGATCCGCGCCCCCTCGTATGTGCATGTGAGCGCCCTTGCGAAGATGGTGACCGGCCATATGGTTGCCGATGTCATCTCATGCATCGGGACCATCGACATCGTGCTGGGCGAGGTCGACCGGTAAGGCGCCGAGGAACGCGGTATGAAACTGAGAGAGATCATCAGCCTGCTTCACGCAGAGGTCCTGGCCGGTGAGGACCTCATCAACGGCATAGACGTGGACCGGTGCTACAGCGCCGACCTGATGAGCGACGTGCTTGGCCGCTCCCATGCGAACGGCATTTTGATCACGGGGATCACGAACCCCCAGGCCATACGGACAGCAGACATCGCCGACATCCAGGCGGTTTGCGTTGTGCGCGGGAAGCAGCCTGAGGCGGAAGCCGTTGCCCTGGCAAAGCAGAAGGACCTGCCGCTTTTTATCACGAAAATGGGGATGTTCGAGGCATGCGGCATCCTGTATACGAACGGGCTCCGGGGAGTGGCCGAGCGGCAATAGGCGATGACACTCGAGCGTAAAGAGCAGGGGCCGCCGCCGGACCGGATGACCAAGACGCAGGAGATGGTCTACGAGCTTACGGTCGGCGAGGTCATGCCTCCGACGATGGTCACCGTGGCCCCGGGGCAGACCATGGCAGAACTCAGGGTCCTGTTGCGCGACAACCGCCTGTCCGGCACGCCGGTGGTCGAGAACGGGAAGCTCGTAGGGATGATCAGCATCGAAGATCTGATCAACGCCCTTACCGACAATGCGATCAACGCTCCCATCCGGGAGCGGATGAAGACCAAGGTCGAATGTCTCTATGCCGATGAACTGCTGGTGCACTGCATAGCAAAATTTTCCAAATTCGGGTACCGGCGGTACCCGGTATTGAACAGGAACAATGAACTGGTCGGCATCGTCACCAAGGGGAGCATCGTAGAAGGCCTGCTGAAGAAACTTGAGGTCGAATACGAGCAGTCGGAATCAAAGGCCGCCCTGACGCGTCAGCGTCCGACCATGCGGAAGTTCTTTGAGGATGTGACTGCGGACGAGATCAGCTTCGCATTCAAATATAATATTGCCGGCCAGACCCTGAAGGACGCCGGCAAGGCGGCCAGCGAACTCAAAAATGCACTCAAAAAACTGGGTGTCTGCCCGCCGCTGCTCAGGAGGATCGGGGTTGCCACCTACGAAGCGGAGATCAATCTCGCCTCATACACCAAGGGCGGTGTGATTCGCGCCCAGGTGGAGAAGTGGGGGGTCACGGTAGAAGCGATCGATACGGGACCGGGGATTCCCGATGTAGAGAAAGCACTGCAGCCAGGTTTTTCCACGGCGCCTGACTGGGTCCGCGAGCTGGGGTTCGGCGCCGGCATGGGGCTGGTGAACATGAACAAATGCGCCGATGAAATGAACCTGAGATCGTCGGTTCCCGAGGGAACGCATCTGACCATGCAGTTCTATTATACGAGTTGACGGAGACCAATGAAATTACGTGACCTGGTAGCGGAGTTCGGTTTGACCGTCAAAACCGGCGCAGGACATCTTGATAACGAGGTGACCGGCGGGTACGTGAGCGACCTTTTGTCCGACGTTCTGGCCCACGCCGAGGACGGGAACCTCTGGGTCACGCTCCACATTCATCATAACATTGTGGCCGTGGCAGCACATACGTCGCTGGCGGGCATCGTTCTGATACAGGGCAGGGTACCGGACCAGGATACGATCGCAAAGGCCGAGGAAGAAGGCATTCCGATCATGGTCAGCGACCTCTCGGCGTTCGAGCTGGTGGGTAGATTATACAAGGCGGGGATCCGTGGCGCTGAGGCGCTTTAAGGCCGATCTGCATGTGCATACCTGTCTGTCTCCCTGCTCCTGTCTGGATATGTCGCCCCGGGAAGTCGTGAGCGCGGCGCTTCAGAACGGGATGGACCTGATCGGTGTGTGCGACCATAACTCGGCGGAGAATGTGCTGGCCGTGAAGAAGGCCGGCAGCCGGAACGGGCTTATCGTTCTCGGCGGGATGGAGGTCACCTCCTCCGAGGAAGCGCACCTTCTGGTGTTCTTTGATGACGATGATGATCTCCTGGAGTTTCAGAAGTTCATCTATCAACACCTTGCAGGGAAAAATGACGGCCATTCCTTCGGTCTGCAGGTGATCGCTGATGACGAGGACGGCGTGAGCGGCTTTTGCGACCGGCTTCTGATCGGCGCGACGTCGCTCCCGGCCGAAGCGATCGTTGCACAGGCCCGGGCGGCAAAAGGCGCCAGCCTTGTGGTGGCCGCCCACGTTGACCGGGAAGCGTTCAGCATCATCGGACAGCTCGGGTTCATCCCTGAGTCGCTGGTCCTGGATGCGCTGGAAATATCGGCGAACACGGACGTTGCCGATGCAAAAAAAAGATTCCCCGATTGCGCGAACTATCCGGTCTTGACCGGTTCCGATGCCCATACCCCCGGGGACATCGGCAGGCGTTACACCTGCTTTACGCTTGAGGACGGGACCGTGGCGGAGATAAAAAAGGCATTGACGGGCAGGGACGGTCGGAAGGCTGAGTGCTGAGGCAGTGGAAGAGATATCGCTTCATATTCTCGACATTGCTGAAAACTCGCTGCGGGCGGGCGCAAAGAACGTGGAGATCGTGGTTGCCCGGGACCGGGCGCGGGACCTGCTGACGATCGACGTTCGGGACGACGGGACCGGAATGGATGCCGAAACGCTTGCGCGGGTCCGGAATCCGTTCTTTACGACGAAACACAAGAAAACCGGGCTCGGCATTCCGCTCCTGGCCCAGGCGGCAGAGCAGGCGGGCGGCGGCCTGACGATCGACTCGGCACCAGGCAGCGGTACCCATGTATCGGTCACGTTGCAGTGGAGCCACATCGACCGGCCCAAGATGGGTGCCATGGCAGATACCCTGCTGACGATGATCGCGGGGCACCCTGAACTGGACTTGGTCTACGAAGAACGGGTGGACGGTGACGTCTTCCGCCTTGACACCCGGGAAATAAAGAACGAACTGGACGACGTACCGATCAACGATCCGGCGGTACTCGAAGCGCTCAGGGGAATGCTGCGGGACGGCATGCGGGTCTGAAAGAACAAATTCATCAGATGAGTTGAAGAGGTTAATGATGAGTACAGAAGCGGCTGCAGAACAAACTGCCACAAACAATGAGGTCATCCTGCCCGAGATGTACACCAGGATCGACGCGATCATTGAAAAGTACAAGGACAAGCCCGGTTCGCTGATTCCCGTACTGCAACAGGCGCAGGAGGTCTGCGGCTATCTCCCGCATCTCGTGCAGCGCTATATTGCGAAGGGTATGAACATGTCGCCCAGCGTGGTCTTCGGCGTGGCCACCTTCTATTCCTACTTCACCCTGGTCCCGCGCGGCAAGCACGTGATCCGGGTCTGCCTCGGGACCGCCTGCTATGTGAAGCGGAGCGAGGAGATCATCGAGAAGATCAAGGCTGAACTGGACCTCGAGGTCGGCGAGATCACCCGGGACAAGAAATATTCCCTGGAGGCCGTGCGGTGCCTGGGCGCCTGCGGACTCGCGCCGGTCGTGGTCATCGGACAGGACACCTACGGCGATGTTGCTGCCACGAAGGTGATGGACATTATCAAGAAATACGACTAATTCGATTTCGGATCGCGGATTTCGGATTGCGGATTAAAGGTGAAAAAAATGGCAAAGCTGACGATCGCTGATTTAAAAAAGATCAAGGAAGATTACCATCAGGGTCTTCGCGAGGGCGGGTTTCGGGTCAAGATCACGGTGCACATGGGGACCTGCGGGATCGCCGCGGGCGCCAGGGGCATCATGAACACCATCATGGAAGAGCTCGCCAAGTCCAATCTGAAGGACGTGGCGATCACGACCTCGGGATGCGCCGGCCTCTGCAGTCAGGAACCCATGACGACCATCGAGACCACCGGACAGCCGCCCATAAAATATACTGCTCTGACGGAAGAAAAGATGCGGAAGATCTTCGCCGAGCACGTTGTGGCAGGCAGGCCGGTCACGGAATACGCACTGGTAGCAGGGCACGAAACAACCTATTAACGAGTGAGAAAACGTTCAGCAGCCAGGAGCGGGCAGGGAACCAGAAGCAGAACCAGCTCCAAATTACAATTCATGTGCGGGGTAATATCGTGGAAACGACGACATACCGTTCGAACATAATGATTTGCGCAGGCACCGGCTGCGTTGCCAACGGATCGCTCAAGGTCAAGGACGCGCTCGAGACTGAGCTCATCAAGCGGAACCTCCAGAAGGAGGTCAAGATCGTGCTGACCGGCTGCAACGGGTTCTGCGCCAAGGGCCCGGTCATGGTGGTCTACCCCGAGGACATCTTCTATCAGCTGGTGAAGCCCGAAGATGTGCCGCATCTCGTTGAGGAGCATTTCATCAAGGGCCGGCCGGTCCAGAAGTTCCTCTATACGCCGCCGGCGGACAAGAACACGATCCCGGTGATGAACGACATCCCGTTCTTCAAGCACCAGGTGCTCCGGGCGCTCAGGAACCGGAGCCTCATCGATGCCGAGAAGATCGAGGAATACATCGCCCGCGACGGCTACATGGCTGCGGCCAAGGCGCTCACCGAGATGACACCCGAGCAGATCGTCGTCGAAATGAAGAAATCCGGTCTGCGCGGCAGGGGCGGCGCAGGCTTTTTGACAGGTCTCAAATGGGAACTCTGCGCCCGTGTTTCCGGTGATATCAAGTACATTCTGTGCAACGGGGACGAGGGTGACCCGGGCGCGTTCATGGACAGGAGCGTCATGGAGGCGGACCCCCACTCCGTGCTCGAAGGCATGATCATTGCCGCCAAGGCGATCAACGCCCATTACGGGTACATCTATGTAAGGGCCGAGTATCCTCTGGCAGTGCAACGGCTCCAGCTTGCCATCGAATCGGCCAAGGACCATGGCCTCCTCGGCAAGGACATCCTCGGCACCGGGTTCGACCTTGATCTCGAGATCTACCAGGGCGCCGGCGCTTTTGTCTGCGGCGAGGAAACGGCGCTCATGGCCTCCATCGAAGGCAAGCGCGGCATGCCGCGGGCCAAGCCGCCGTTCCCGGCCGTCAAAGGTTTGTGGCAGCGGCCGTCGGTGTTGAACAACGTCGAGACCTTTGCCAACATACCGCCGATCATTCTGCACGGAGCGGACTGGTACGCGAGCCTGGGTACCGAGAAGAGCAAAGGCACCAAGGTGTTCGCGCTCTCCGGGGCATTGAACAATATCGGGCTTGTGGAAGTGCCTATGGGCACGCCGCTCAAGACCATCATTTATGATATCGGCGGCGGTATCAAGAACAACCGCAAGTTCAAGGCTGTGCAAATGGGTGGTCCGTCGGGAGGCTGCATACCCGGTTCGCTCATCGACACTCCGGTGGACTTCGAGAATATCAACAAGACCGGTGCGATCATGGGCTCAGGCGGCATGGTGGTGATGGACGAGACCACCTGCATGCCGGCCATGGCCAAGTTCTTCCTTGAGTTTACCGAGGACGAGTCCTGTGGAAAGTGCGTTCCCTGCAGGATCGGGAACAAAACGCTGCTCACCATTCTACAGCGCATTACGAACGGCGAGGGACGCGAAGGCGACATCGAACTGCTGCTTGATCTTTCCCAGCAGATCAAGGACACGTCGCTCTGCGGCCTGGGCCAGACCTCGCCCAACCCCGTGCTCACGACGATCAAGTACTTCCGCGACGAGTACGAGGCGCATATCAAGGAGCACCGCTGCCCGGCAAGGGTCTGCACGCCGCTCGTCAAGTTCGTGGTAGACCAGTCAAAATGCAAGAAGTGCGGCCAGTGCTTCAAGGCCTGCCCGGCCGGCGCGCTCAAGTGGGAAAAGGGCCAGGTCGCGTACATCGATCCTGAAAAGTGCACCAAGTGCAAATCCTGCATCAAGGCGTGCCGTTTCTGGTCGATCGATTAAGAAAACAGCTCGTAGCTGGTAGCTCATAGCTGATAACATTTGCGAGGAGCTACGAGCCATGAGCCAAGAGCTCTTGAGAAGGTAGAAAAAACCTATGCAAAAAATAACGGTAACGGTTGACGGAAAAAAAGTAGAAGTGCCCATGGGATCGACGATCCTCGAAGCTGCTAATGCGGCCGGGTCGCGGGTGCCCACCCTGTGCCATGACAACAAGCTCCATCCCTTCGGCGCCTGCCGGATATGCATCGTCGAGGTGGAGGGGACGCCACGGCGGTTCACGCCATCGTGCACCACGCCGGCCGGCGACAACATGGTTGTCCGCACCACGTCGCCTGAGCTTATCACTGCGCGCAAGATGGTGCTGGAACTTCTGCTGATCAAGCACCCCCTGGACTGTCCGGTCTGCGACAAAGCAGGCGCCTGCCAGCTCCAGGACCTTACCCACGAATACGGGCTCGGCCAGAGCCGGTTCGATGCTGAGAAGGGCTACCTCCCGCCTGACCTGGAAAGTTCTATCATCGAACGCAATATCAGCCGCTGCATCCTCTGCGGCAAGTGCGTCAGGATCTGCGATGAACAGAACGGCGTGGGCGAGTGGGCCTTTACCCGCCGCGGCACCAAGGCGCGGATCAGCACCGACTTCGACCGGCCGCTGGACTGTGAGTTCTGCGGTGAATGTGTTGAGATCTGCCCGGTGGGGGCCCTCACGACGCGCCAGTTCAAGTACAAGGCCCGCTCTTGGAACCTGGAAGAGACCAAATCGGTCTGCAACTACTGCGGCTGCGGCTGCACCACTACGCTTGAGACCCGCGACAGCAGGATCATGCGCGTGAGCCCGGGGAAGGACAATTATCTCTGCGCCAAGGGGCGCTTCGGCTGGGACGCGGTCCATCATAAAGACCGGCTCACCACGCCGAAGATGCGCGTGGGCAATGAGCTTGTTGATTGTACCTGGGATGAGGCACTGGCAGTGGTGGCCACGAACCTCAACGTGATCAAGGGCAAGAGCGGGGCTGACAGCATCGGCGGCCTCGGGTCCGTCCGGACCACGAACGAGGACGACTATGTGTTCCAGAAGTTCATGCGCACCGTCGTGGGCACGAACAATGTGGACCTGCTGGCAAGGCTCAAGGCGCCGAAAGGGCTCGATAGCGTTTTCTTCAGCGGCGAGCTCGGCCAGATGGGCACCCATGATGCGATCCTGGTGCTTGATAAGGAAGTAGGCGATATCAACCCGCTGACCGGCATTGAGATCGTTCGCGCAGTCAATCGAAAGGGCCGCGCGCTGGTCCTGGTGAACGACGGTGTGAATAAATTCAACAAGCTTGCTTCGGTTGTGATCCCCAAAAGCACCGGGGAGGCGCTGGGCGAACTGGTCAAGGCGCTGTCGGCCGGCCAGGGCAGCGGTGAGGTACAGCAGGCAGCAACGCTCCTGAAAGGGGCCGGGAGCGTAGCGATCATCGTGCCGTCGAAGCTGACGGACGCCGATTTCGGCCGCATCAAGGAGCTTGTCGGTCTTCTGAAGAACGTTACCTATTATCCCATAGTGCGTCGCAGCAACTTCCAGGGTGCGCTCGACATGGGAGTGCTTCCCGATTATTATCCCGGCTACCGGAAGGTCAATGCCGGGACGGCCGGCAAGAATGCAGTGGAGATGGTTGATGCGATCGCTGCAGGCAAAATGCACGCCCTCTATATTATGGGCGACGATCCGGTTGGCAGCGACCCCGGCCTTAAGCCGGTGCTCGCGAAGCTCGACTTCCTGGTGGTGCAGGATATTTTCATGACCGAGACCGCGCAGATGGCCGATGTGGTGCTGCCGGCGGCAAGTTATGTGGAAAAGAGCGG